>JAGOUD010000003.1 GCA_018061465.1 Burkholderiales bacterium | reverse complement strand
GTGCTGTGTTACCGAATGGCACATTGTTAGGTATCAAGATATTCAGGTTTGTAAGATAAGGCAAGATATTTTTAAAAAAGACAATAGGGCATTGCATAGAATCCCAAAAATCATTAAAGATTTTCTCTTCTATGGAAGAATGGGAGAAGTGGTCCTTAATTATTAAGCAAATTTTGCAGTAAGTAAATAGTGTCATAGCTTTGTATAAACGCTGATCAAGTACTTTTGAGGCTGCACTTATTATTTTATCTATTGTGCGATTTTCAATTTCAAGTATAAATTTCTGCACTAAAAATTTTTGTATTACATCCTCAAATATATTGTTTAGCCAACGTATGCCTTCATTAAACCTACAGTCATTTTCAGGAAATGTATTCCATAATTCTTGGAGTGCATCTGCAGCCTCATCCATCATCTTTAAGTATTTAATACATAATTCGCTTTCTGTTAAGACTTGGAGTGCATATGCATCTCCATCCATTATCATTAAATATTCTTGTGAATTAATAGGTAAACTGCTTTGTGTAAGGAAATCATTTAAGGCAACTCTTAAATTAAGAATTTTTCTAAATGTGATGTTGTCGGGGAATGCCTTATCATACTCCTCTCCAAGTTGCTTTTCTATGTTTGCAACATGACGGTCAATTTGCCTACGACTGATTTCTTCATCTGTGCGGTTACGGTAGTCGTCTAGCAAATAGTTCGTTATATGTATGAATAGGTGATCCCGGTGCTGGTTTGCTGGTAATGAAGATAATTCATTTATTAAAGTAGTGATAACATAAGACATAAAGATATTATCATCGTTTATGGATGTTTTCGCACTATCTAATTCTTTCTTAAATTCAGGAAAAGATATAAAGAAAGATGTGAAATCCATAAAGAATGCTAATAATTTAGAAGTTATTATTATAAAAGAACTTGTTTCTTTTGGATCTAAACCAGAAATATAGCAAAGCAATATTTTCTTTTGAACTTCATTCATACTATTAAGAATATTTTGGTACAGATTCTCAAGCTGATCTTTTATATCTTCTCCATTTAGTGAGGTCTTTGTATCGCTATCTTTTATCGCAAAACTTAATTTGTTTTTCTCTTGTATATTTTCGCAAAAGTTTGAAATAACTGCCTTTATTGTTATAGGTAGTATATTGTCATCCGTACTTTTAAAATAACTTTTAAAATAATATAAAGTAAATATATATGCTCTATCAGTATCAGATCTAGAAGAAGGTAGGTGCTTTAATGAACTACACAACACTCCCATTACTTGCCTGGTAGATCGTGAACAATCATCCTTCGAATTATTTTTCGGATTACTTATTCTTCTTATTGCTACTTCGATACAATATTTAAAGCGCTTTCTAGATCTTTAGGCAATAAATCTATATTTTCTCTCGTCAACGATAAAGAACGGTTGTTAGGTTGCGTTGCTACTGTAGTAACTGCCCTCCTACTACTAGAAGTGGAGGTGGTTGTCGTCGTCGTCTGAGAGGTATTTGCCGCTTCTTGTAGCCCTGCTGCAAATAAACTTGATTGTGGTTGAGTTGTTTGAGAGGTATTTGCCACTTCTTGTAGCTCTGTAGGGTTAGAAGTTTTTTGACCGCTAAGCCATTTATTATTCGTAGTAAATATTTTCGCACCAAACATTTGAATTATTCTCCTAAATGAAAAATTTTTGCTAAATTATATTTATACTTTACTAATGAAGGCACTGAGATTAAAAAATAAAATTAAATATCAATTACAAATCAGCTAGTTTTTCTTAGTATGTCATGTAATAAATTAGTTAAGGAATGGATTGTACATAATTTGATAGGTCTGTTTTATCCTATTTAAGGTGGCTCCGCTCAAAATTGATTGAAATCAAAAGCCTTAGATTATAACGTTGCATAAACACCACTATCTCTATCACCTTGAACATGTAAACCACAACTTCTAAGGCACACACTTAGAAAATAATTTTCTAATGTGTAAGTTATAATAGTATAGTCATTTTGCGTCTCAAGTGTAGATAAATTAAGCTGAGTATCTTTATAAAAATCGGTTGTAAACCCGGTTCCCATAGCTTTAATTAGCGCCTCTTTTTTGGTCCATAATTTAAAAAAGTTGTACTGAGAATTATCAATTAATTTTTGTTCTGTGGCTGAAAATACTATAGAACTCATTTCATTTATATTTATATTATTATTAACCATCTCAATATCTACCCCTATTTCATAATCTGCTCCTTCATAAGTAGCCAAGACCACATAATTATAACAATGAGAAATATTAAATTTCAAATTAATTGTTGCTGGCTTTGCTATATACGGCTTATGGTGTTGAGTAAATTCTATGTGTAATTGACTCGGTACAACCTGAGCTAAATTAGCTAAATAATATTTCTGTAATAAACTAGAAGCAAATGCTATTAATTGATCAGTATATTTATAATATGACAATATTTTCTGTTGAGTTTTTTTATCAAATAAACCTAAATGTGGATTAATTAAATAACTATTATCTAATTTAATAATAGTGAGGTTAATTTTTTTGAGAAGGGTTGTTACTAAATCTTGGTTAGCAATAATATTAGTCATAACTATATATGATTAAACTCATTTAATGCAATTAAGAGAGCGTATAGCTCAAAATTTACATGATCAATTACGCTATTTCCAATTAAAGTATGTGATTTTAATAAATTGTTATCAACTTTAATATATTTTAATTTAAGTGACCCAGCTTTTAGCATTCCCCTTTGTGCATCAGTGCTATTTTGCTCTGGTACTAAAGAATCATGGGTTAGAGAAATTAAGGTTATAGGGTTAGTGCTTTTCCAATCTAAAATATTTGCCAGAGCTGCTGCATGTAATAATCCCACGTTACTTTTAGCTCCAACTGCCAATAATGGCTCAACCCCATTAAAAAATGGTGAATATACCAGACCGTTCGTAGCTTTAAAATTAGCCGCTAAGAAGTATTTTAATGCCATAGTTAAATTTTTAGAAGAGGTTAAGGTAAAATTATCCAGATTATATTGTTTAAATTCATCTTGTCCACATATTTTATCGGGTAACAATGTGCAATTTAGACTAAAAAAATCTACGTTTAACAATCTCTTTATATCTTGACGGTTATAATGAGCGTAACTTAGCATAATATGAGCAACTAATGATGGCTTGAGCATGGTGCCCCATAATGCAGTATTGATATTGAATTTATTTGCAGTATCATTAACTTGATTTGCTAATAAAAATGGAAACATCACGTTAGTTAAATCATACGCGCCTTCAATGGGCACTGTCTTTATTAGTTTTAAATTTAACGAGTTAATTTGGTGCGCAAATTTAATATTTTCCTGATAAATCCGACTAAACCAGAGTGCATATCCCCCACCCTCAGAATAGCCACTAACAAATAAATTGGAAGGGATAATTGTACCCGGAGCAGTTTTATGTAAGTATTTTATGGCTGCATTTAATATATTTTTTCCATCCTCAACATTTACTTGAGGATATAATACATATGGATGTACTGCAGCTAAGTTATCTCCCAGACCAATATAATCGGGACAAACTACAATATATCCATTACTGGCAAAAACAGCTGCTAAAATTTGTGCTTTATAATCATCAAAATGTAGCGAAGGTACATTTAATTTACCTGAAATAGTAGAATGAAAAAATAAAATTATTCCCTTAGGTTTATTAGTTGGCGGTATAAGTAATAAACCGGATACATGTTGGATACCATCTATATTCGGAGTTTGATAATGTAAGCGTCTAAATTTAATATTACTATGTAATAATAATGGGCTGTTTGATTCGAGATCTAAATTACTAATTGCTCCTTGAGCAAATATGGGATTTGTAGAGACTATTCTTTTATTTGCCAGAGCATTTTTTTCACCAAGCCACTTATTTTGAAGTAATGCATAACTATTTATAATATTGTATACTGATTGACTAGACTCAACTGGTGTATTTGCAATAAAGCTTTCTGCCTCCGCATAAAGATTATTGCTTATTGGTGCAGCATTAACTACCTGATGGCTAAAGCAACAGATTAGTATAAGAGCACCAATAAGTAGACATGTCTGTAGGTTAAGTCTATTGACTAGATTTATCAGGGTTGACAGGTTTGACAGCCTTTTCAAATTTAAACACACTATTACCGCTAACTGGATTCTGTACTACTACTAGACTGCTATCTAATGCTTTAATAGCTTGCTTACATGCATTAAACTTGGCAGTTTGATCTGCAGAATAATTAATTTGTACCATACTTGCATTATGCTTATGCATTCTATCAACTACGGTTTGAGCTGTACTGCTACAATCTTCAGCTGCATATGCTATACTACTTACCATTAACAAAGCGATTAATAAATTTTTCATTTTATATCCTTTATAAAAAAACTAAATATGTGCAGGTAACTATTATACGACTAAACTCCGAAGGAAATCAAAATAATTTTAGGAGAGAAATTTCTTACTTAGCTAACAATCTATCCAACTGATTAGCCAAAGCCTGGCAGTCTAATTTACTAAATGCGAGTGGACCACCTGAAATACAGCGGTTTTCTCTTAAATGTTCCATTAAATTACGCATGGCTAATTGATGCCCAATATTGTCTTTAGTATATAATCTACCTCTGGGATTTAATGCTATACCCCCGCGCTCAACAACAATACTGGCTAAAGGAATATCTGCTGTAATAACTATATCGCCCGCAACTAAATCATTGGCAATTCTTTGATCAGCTTCATCAAAGCCTGACGAAACTTGGATTGTTTTTATTAAAGTAGATGATGGTACCTTTAAATACTGATTAGCAACTAAAATAAGTTGAGTATTAGTTCTTATTGCCGCCCGATATAATATCTCTTTAATGGGATTAGGGCAAGCATCTGCATCGACAAATATGCGCATTTAACTCTCTCTAACAAAAGTAAAGGGGGCTAAAAGAATTGCAATAGATTATCTAATTCATCCAAGGAGTTATAATGAAGAGTAATTTTGCCCCGACCATTACGTTTATGAGAAATAGCCACCATCATTCCTAATTTATCGGCAATCTTAGTTTCTAAACTTTGAATATCGGGATCTTTATCAACCGTATTTTTAGGTATAGTTTCATTTTCTGCCTGATGTAATAATTTCGCAACTCTACGTTCAACTTCACTAGTAGTTAATCCATCATGAATAATTGTGATAGCTAAATCCAGCTGTAATTCTTCAGAAAGTGACAATAATGCTCTTGCATGTCCCATCTCCATTTGTCCCTCAATTAACATATCTTGAACATCCGGATGTAATTTTAATAATCGCAAAATATTAGTAATATGGCTACGTGAGCGTGAAGCAATTTGTGATAAGTCTTCATGAGTAACCCTAAATTCATCAATTAAGCGCTTATATCCCTTAGCCTCTTCAATAACATTTAAATCTTTACGCTGAATATTCTCAATTAAAGCAATGGCTAAAGCCTCAGAATCAGACAAGGTTTTTACAATAGCCGGAATAGTAACCAAGCCCGCCATTTTAGTAGCGCGGTAACGCCGCTCCCCTGCCACTATTTCAAAATTATTCTGCCCTACTGCTCGAATTAATATTGGCTGTATTACACCATTAGCTTTAATTGACGCAGCAAGCTCTTCAAGATCCGTATTATTAAAATTATGCCGTGGCTGGTACTTACTTGCTATAATTTTAGTTAAAGGTATTTCTTTTAGTTCAAGCTTACCCATCTCAACTGAATTTATAGCTACGTCCATACGGGATGCAGTTAATAAAGCATCCAGTCCTTTGCCCAATCCTTTTAGTTTTGCCATTTCACTTAACCACCGCAAATAAAAATTCATAAATAAACACTAGGTTATATAATTTAAATGGCATATTCTAACATAACAGTCGTACAACAGCTTATATTTGTTTACAATATATTTTATAATTCACCATTTCTAGAGCCAGCCTGATAACTTTTTAGAATTAATAATTTCTAAATAAATTACATTACTTTGAGATTTTTTAAGCTTAATTTTTAAATTAAATAGCGTCTCTCCTCTAAAAATACTGAGTTTTATAGAGTCGCCGAGTTTATACAAACTGATTTGCTTGTTAAAATCAGTTAGTTTTATATTGTCTATTGCAATTAAAATATCATTTGCTGATAACCCAGCAGATTGGGCTACAGATCCAGTATAAACATAATTAATTTTATACCCTATAGTATCTTTGGTCAACTTGCAACCGATATCCAAAAACTCTAATTTAGGTAAGTCAGAAATTTTATCAATTACTCTACCAACTTCCTCATAGCGTCTATGAGCTAATCTATGAATTCTTACACCAAATCCACTAAGAAGATCTAAAAGTGGTAATTCATCGCATGTTTCTACAAAATGTTCAATCTCCCTACTTAAATCACATCCGGTATATTGTTTAATTAGATGTGGAATTTCATTTTCACCAATTCCCAGTCCGTCTCTTAACCATTTTTGATATAAGTTATACATGACATCATCCAAGCTTTTTTGGGAATTAGTCTGGTTACGAATTAATAAGTCTAAACACATTCCAACTAAAGCTCCCTTGGTATAATAGCTAACTAGTACATTAGGACTATTCTCATCTTGGCGATAATATTTAATCCATGCAGTTAAACTACTATTTGCTAAAGTTTGTTGTTCCACCCCACTAAATTTATATACATCGTTTATATTTTTAGTAATTAAATTTAAATAGCGTTTATCATCAATTAATAATGCTTTACGTAAAACCAAATCATCATAATACGAGGTAATTCCCTCAAACCACCATAAAAGCTTAGTATAATTCTCCTGGTTGAGGTTATATGGATTAAATGCCTGTGGTTTTATCCGTTTAATATTCCAAGTATGAAAAAATTCATGACTAATTAAACTAAGTAGTTTTAAATATGCCTCACTGAGTTTAGACTCATGCAATACAGGTAAGGAATAATAAGGAGCAATTAATAATGTTGAATTACGATGTTCCAAACCTGTATAAACCTCGCCTTGCAGATACAAGATAAAGGTATATTCATTAAAAGGAGCAATACCCCCAAATAAATCAATTTGCGTTTGACATATTTTACTCATATCAGCAATTAATCTTTTTTGATCAAAGTTTTGAATTAGATTCCCACTTAAAATTAAATAATACTGTTTTTTATTAATAATAAAGCCTAATTGTGTGAATATCCCTAATTCAATTGGGCAATCAATCAACTCCATATAATTCTGTGCTTGGTATTTACCTTCCCCAACTTTTAATAAACCCGTTGCGATATTCCAATCCTTAGGTAATTGACTAAATTCTATATTGTGCAGCACATTTTCTAGACCTTCAACGTATAAACATAGACTGCTACTATTAAAGTATCCGCGGTTAAAATCTAAAAAAGCAGTGCGAATTCCAAGCTCATTGGCATATACTTGATAGATAACATTAACTAGCTCTCCAGATTTTAGATTGTGTAAATCCCAACAATCTTTGCTGCTCTGATAACAATTTGTAGATGGGTCTACTTGTATATTGATAATATTTTTGCTAAATTCACGTATCATATAACTGCCTGGAATCCAGGATGGCAATCTTAAAACATGTCGTGGCGCACATGCTCTAAACTGCATAACTACTGTATATATATGGGAATTTATTAAGGGAGTTATTTGATAATTAATCATTTACTTGCCATGTATTGAGGAATAATAATTGTCTGTCCAACCGTTATATCGTTGCCGGGAATTTTATTCTCACGTCGAATGTCATCAATTTTGGCATTAAATCGTTTAGCAATTGAATATAAAGTATCTCCTGAAGCAATAGTATAATTAATAGGCGCTTGTGTATCTGCTGCTGTATCTTCATCACCTCTGGTTTCAGCAGTAGTATCTAACTTATCCACTAATTGATCTAGAGCATTACTTGGTTGTGGGGCGCTATCCTCTTCAGTTGCATCATTATTATTAGTTGGTATTAAAGGTGTTGAGGTATTATTAGTAGCAGTTGGCTGACCAATATTTGCATAATAAATATTTTGATTATCTATAGGTAAGAGAATGCTGTCTTTACTACTGAGTACATAATTAGTACTTTTGTATTGCGGATTTAACATAGCAAAAGTTTTTTTATCTATACCAGCTTTATCTGCCAGATCAGTTAACTGTATTGGAGCGGCCGGATTTATAATCGCAAAAAAGGGCTTATTTTCCATTTCATCTAAATTTACTCCAAATTTATCAGGGTTTTCTATAATTGAAGCCAGAGCAATTAATTTAGGCAGATAGTTAGAAGTTTCTTCCCGTAAATTTAAATTAGCATAGTCAATACTGCCTGGCGTCTGACCAGACTTTACTATTTCTTTATACATATTACCCTCACCCCAATTATATGCACCAATTGCAGGTTCCCACTGCCCAAAAATACTGTGTAGGTAATTTAAATACCATAACGCTGATTGCGTTGATTTAACAATATCTTGGCGTTCATCAATTTCATTATTTTGCACTAATTTAAAACGTGTTCCAGTAGAAGGAACAAATTGCCACATCCCATAAGCATTGGAAGACGACCGTGCATTAGGATTAAAAGTACTCTCAACTCCAGGCAGTAATGCAACTTCAGTTGGCATTCCATTACGTTCAGTTTCAGTCAAAATATAATAAATGTATGGCTTTGCATTATTTACTATTTTGGAAAAAGTTTTAGGGTTTTTAGTATAGAGTTTTTCATAATACACAACCTGCTTAGTTTGTTTGTGGTTTAACCTGAAACCTTCACGCATTCGTGACCAAATATCTTGGTCTTGACGCATATTGTAATTATTTATCAACATTAAATCAAGAGTTAATTCATCAGCTCTCACATTTAATGACAGGGCCGATATATTTAATAACAAAACTATAATTTTTTTAGTCACAATTTTTATTAACCTTAAAGATTATGAACCGGTTGTGAAAGCTGATATAATAATGCAATGTTCATTTTAATTTTTTGTTATTTAGCTATTGTAACCTAATTTAACATGCTTTTGCAAGGAAATTTTTGCCATTATGAATGAAATTTTAGTGCTTTATTACTCAAAAAACTGTTCTACTCAAAAATTAGCCCACTTAATTGCTCGTGGTATAAATAGTATTCCTGAAGTAAAGGCAAGAATTAGAACCGTACCAAATGTGTCTCCTATATCTGAACAAACAGCTCCTGCGATACCGGAAACTGGAGCGCTTTATGTAACAAATCAAGATTTAACTGAATGTATTGGTTTAGCTCTTGGATCTCCTGTACGCTTTGGCAACATGGCAAGTTCGCTTAAATATTTTTTAGATGGCACCAGTAGTGACTGGTTATCTGGGACTTTAGTTGGTAAGCCAGCATCAGTATTTACTTCATCTGCCTCACTACATGGTGGTCAGGAAGCCTGTTTAATTTCCATGATAATACCATTACTTCATCATGGAATGATAATTCTAGGATTACCTTATACTGAACCAGATTTAACTAATACTACAAGTGGCGGTACCCCTTACGGTGTAACTCATTGGGCTGGTGGAAGTGATGACAAAGATATTAGTGAATATGAGAAAAATTTAGCCCTTATTCAAGGTAAAAGATTAGCTCAAACAGCACTAAAGCTACATAGAGGCAATAATTAATGAAAGTTTTAGTTTGTGCCAAACGCGTAGTGGATTCCAATGTAAAAGTACAAATCAAAGATGACTATAGTGATGTAGATATTAAACACAGTAAAATGTCACTTAATCCATTTGATGAAAATGCTATCGAGGAAGCAGTAAAGCTTAAGGAACAAGGAATTGTAGCCGAAATTATTGTCGTATCAATTGGCAGTGAAAAATGTGCTGAAACTCTGAAAATAGCATTAGCTAGGGGATGCGATCGGGCAATTTTAGTTAATGCCCCAGATGGATTAGAACCAATTATGATAGCTCAAGTATTAAAACCTATTATAATTAAGGAACAACCACATCTCATTTTAATGGGTAAGCAAGCTATTGATGATGATGCCAACCAGGTTGGGCAGATGTTGGCGGGAATGCTTGATTATCCACAAGGAACCTTTATTTCTAAACTAGAAATAGCTAATAATAAGGCTAAAATTTGGCGCGAAATTGATAATGGTACTGAAATATTAGAATTGGAATTGCCAGCAGTATTAACCGCAGATTTACATTTAAACCAACCACGATTTATTAAGCTCCCCCAATTAATGTTAGCCAAAAAAAAGCCAATTGAACAAATTGATTTAGCTAACCTTGGCATAGAAATTAAAAAAACTAGTAAAATATTAAAAGTCAATGACGGTGAAATTAAAAAGCACTGTAAAATATTAAATAATATTGATGAAGTAGTAAGTATTATACAAGTTGCTCAAGAAAATCCTGCAGAAATATTAGCAAATAACAGCATAGTTAGTGAGCTATTTAATCATACTCATAATATTTCAACACCATCTTTAACCGACAATGTAGTAAAAATACTGGTTATTACCAATTCACCAGATAAAAAACTTAATTCAAGCTTGCCGCAACTACTTAGTGCGGCAAAAGATATTAGCAGCATGAGTTCTACTGCACTATGTGATGTATTAATAGTGGGTCATCTATTAAATGATGTGGCTCATCAAATTAGTAAGTTTAATATAGTAAATACCGTCCTTCAATTAGATGATATAAATTTAGAAAATATTTTGGCTGAAAATATTGCCTTGCAACTTAGTGAAATTATAAAAAACTATACTCATGTTATAGTAAATGCTGATAGTTTTGGCAAAAATTTACTCCCCCGAATAGCTGGTATTATGGGCTTGGGTCAAATAAGCGAAGTAACTGAAATACTAGATGCTAACATATTTAAAAAATTTATGTATGCAGGTAATGTATTGGTTAATATAGAAATATTACAGGATATAAAATTGCTTAGTATCAGAGCTAATAATTTTGCTGCTTATAGCGGATTATATGCTCCAGGTACTTTAGCTTATATTCAAAAATTAAACTATACTAATAAATTTTGCGATAAAATAAAATTTATTGATCATCACATGGCAGATAAATCAGTTGATTTAAGTAGTGCACAAATTGTAGTTAGTGGTGGTGTTTCGCTTAGTTCAGCTGAGAATTTTAATACCTATATTAGACAATTAGCAGCGCAACTAAATGCAGCAGTTGGCGCCACTCGTGCAGCAGTTGAAGCTGGTTTTGCCCCAAATGATTGTCAAGTAGGTCAAACTGGTACTATTGTTGCGCCTACTCTTTATGTAGCTATAGGAATTTCTGGAGCTGTACAACATATAACAGGAATGAAAGATTCTAAAATAGTAATTGCACTTAATAGTGATAGAAATGCACCCATTTTTGAATATGCTGATTATGGTATTGTGGGTGATTTATTTGAACTAGTTCCCCAATTGATGAGTAAATTATGTTAGAATTCTGCCCAATTTTAGAGGATTTTATAATATGCAAGAACACGAAAATACACAAAAATATATCGAAATCAATGAAAAAGATTTGCCATTATGCTGCCCCATGCCAGATATGAAAAGCTGGAATTCACATCCTAGGGTGTTTTTACAAATAGAAAAGGAACCCCATAAAGAAATTATCTGCCCTTACTGCTCAACTAAATATAAACTGATCTAAAAGTGTAGTTCCAATAAGCTATAAAATATATTTACCAATAAGGTTACGATAAAAAATTACACGTAAATATTAAATAGTGATAAAATCCTGGCAGCTTGATTCCCGAATTAATGGGTTTTTAAATTAAAGGTAGAATCATAGCTGTTATTTATGATATTAAATTTATAGCCATAACAATGGCTTTAAGTATTTTGGTTTATTAAATATACAAGGGGAATTTATGAAGAAAAAAGCGTTAGTAATATTACTAAATTGTGGTGCAGCTTTAGCATTAGCCGAAGATTTTCAAAGCTTCAATAATAATGCATACTTGCAATATGGTTCAACATATATGAACCAAGGTGCGAGTGGAAATGCTAATGGCTATACTTTAGGTGCTACATATCAAAGTAAGGCTAATATCTGGATTAATGCTGAAGCATATGGTTCAGCATATAATTCCAACAGCTGGCAAGTTTTAAGTACTACAAACCCACCGTCAAGTCTTGGTGGCTCTACTTATGGGTTATTTTTAGCTACAGCAAAAGCTGGTTATGCCTTTCAGTTCTTTAAAAATATTAATAATGGGTTTCAGGTAATTCCTTATGCCACATTTAGCTATGGTACATCATTAGGTGCATTAACCGAAAACTATGGCGGTGGTGTAAAACCAGAATATCGCTTTAGTGACAGTCTGAAAGTTTCTTTAGACAGTATGGCATATAGCACTACTCAAAATGGTGGCGGAGCGGTACCAGCAGCAGTGAATCCAGCATTTAGTGGAAATATGGATTTAGGGACGGTACAAGATTTCCGATATACCTTAAATCCAGAAGTACAATATGACATTTCACATATAGTATTACTGGGTATTGGTTATAAATATGACCAATCATTCAACAATCAGCCAAATGGTAATCCAGATGGTAATTCTACGGTATATGCTAGAATTGGGGTATTATTCTAATTACTCTTTTGTCTTTGGATACCGGACTTCGTTGAACCTGATAAAAGATATGCGGGCCTTTACCGCATATCTGGGTCTAACTATTTTCAATGCAACAGAAATCCTTTACCTAATAATTTATAAATATTTAAGCTATGCAGTTAGTAATTCAAAGTATTTTTCTAATTCAGCTTTCGGATTTTCAACCATTGATTTCCTACGCCATGCAACATGACCATCAGGTCTAACTAGAACAGCTCCGCTGTTTGTGATTTCATAAATATCTTGCCAATCATTAGAGGGATTAATTAAATCTCCATCCTCTGCAACATTATATATTTTTAACAGTAAAGTTTGAGATATTTTTTCCGCAACCATGCGCCATTGCTCACCATCTGATCCAGTAAGCAATACAAACTCTTTCTCAAATAAGTCTAAGGTTGAAATATTTATACCATTTTTTACTAATTTAACATGTGGTGCACGGCTACCTGGCAGTGTAGTGGGCACATATTTAGATGGAGATATGCTTAATGTTTGCGTGTTTTCTGAAGCTATTATATGGGAATGGTAAATGAATCCTAAATCCAACCCTGTATAGTTTAAGTGCTTATTATGTTCTTTTAATTTTATTTTTAACTTTTCTAGGTTACCTGCTTGCATTGCTTCATAAACTTCAACATAAAATTTTGCATTTCCAGTGCTCCATTCAATGTTTTGTTTAGCTATTGGCGCCCGTTCATCATAGTATGTATTCAATAATGAATCTGAAACATGCTGATTGATAACGAACGCTAATTTCCATGCCAAATTATGTGCATCCTGAATACCAGTATTCATACCAAATCCACCAGTTGGTGGCAGCCTGTGTGCAGCATCTCCCACAAGTAATACATGACCTTTACGATATTGATTGGCAATTTGAGCGGCCATTGTCCAGAAACTTTTATTAATAATTTTAACTTCTAAATGGGGTAATTCAATCGTTTTTCTAATTTCATTAATACAATAATCATCACTAAAATCATCTTTTGTATTGTTTTTATTAAACCTTAACCCTACTAACCAACGATTACCACCATCAACAGTTGCCAAATATGGCCTATGGATTAGTTTTGAATCAGCAAAAAGGAACCCAGCACAAGGGCGATACTTCGTCCAAGCTGATATATCCATCTCACAATATATGCTGCACGATTGTCCTAAATTATCAGAGCCATTCATGGTAATTCCCAATTGCTTTCTAATACGACTATGAGCACCATCTGCTGCAATCAAATATTGTGCTTTGATAAACTCTTCTTGATTTGTTTTTTTATCTAAAATTCTGGCAATAACCCCTGCCTCATCTTCTTCAAAGGAAATAAATTCTTTTAAAAACTGCACTTCTGCTTCTTCATAATTGAGTAAAGCATGATAAAGTGATTGTTCTGTACTGTCTTGTGCCACTAAACTGGACTGCACTGGACTATAAATCTGAGTATTTGAATCATCCAGTGCGACTCTTAAAACTTCTTTATCTTGAAATGATTCTACCCATATGAAACGTCGAGCTTCTTTAGGATGCTCATGGTCTAATAGTTCAGTGTAATTTCCCCATTGCTGGAATAATTCCATTGTTCTTGCATTAACTCCACGGGCTTTGGGATGGTTTGTTGTGCTTGGGTTGCGTTCTATTACTAAGGAATGGACTTTTTGGCGGGCTAAGGTCAATGCTAGACTTAAACCTACTGGTCCACCGCCAACTATAAGGACAGGTATATTTCTCATCAAAAAAACTCCATTATAAAATAATAAAACGATTGTTACCAGAGTTAAAATTATAACAACAAAATATATATTATGACGCTAGGTTAATAAATTTTTATTCAATATATGACACAAATAAAGTAAAAATAAATTTCTTGCTTTATTATTTTCTAATGGCGAAATGTGCGATAACCTGTTAATAGCATCACTATATGGTGTTCATCAGCTGCTAAAAAAATTTCTTTGTCTCTAATTGATCCGCCTGGCTGGATGATAGCTGCTACACCATTGTCGGCTAATAAATCTACATTATCCCGAAATGGAAAAAACGCATCTGATGCTGCAACACTTCCTTTAATCGTAAAGCCAAATTCCTTAGCTTTAGTCATGGCAATTTTAGTTGAATCAATTCGTGACATCTGCCCTGCTCCAATGCCAATGGTTTGTTTGTCTTTTACGAGCACAATTGCATTGGATTTAACAAAGCGGGCCACACTCCAAGCAAATTCTAAATCGGATAATAATTCTGACGTTGGTTGTTTTTGGCTAACTACTTTTAGTTCATCAACTTTTAAAGTCTTATTTTCCACTGTTTGCACCAATACTCCTCCTCCGATTCGCTTAACATCAAATTTATTAGATTGCTGTGTAAGATTAATAGATAATACCCGAACATTAGATTTATTATGTAAAATCGCTAAGGCTTCTTGAGTATATAGAGGGGCAATTATAACTTCGCAAAAGTGATTATTCATTGCGACTACAACATCTTTATCTACGGTCACATTAAAAGCTATTATTCCCCCAAAACTGCTTACAGGATCGCTAGCCAATGCTTTTAAATAACTAGTTAATGCATTATTGCCTAAAGCAACCCCACATGGGTTAGCATGCTTTACAATGACACATGCTGGTGTTTTATATTGTCGAACACATTCCCAAGCGGTATCTGAATCAGCTAAGTTATTAAAAGATAGTTCTTTGCCCTGAAGTTGTGTAAAACTAGCGAGTAGGCCATCAATATTACCACTATCCTTATAAAATGCTGCAACTTGATGCGAATTTTCACCATAACGCAGCGTTTGTAATAATTGGGCGGGAATTGTTAATTGCTCAGGAAATTGAAATGGCAGTTGTTGTGCTAGATAATTACTAATTAGGCTATCGTAGTATGCTGTATGGGCAAAGGCTGTATGAGCTAACTTTAAGCGAGTAACATTATCTATATCATTACTTTCGGTTAATTGGTTAATTATCATATCATAATCATTAGGGCTGGTTAATACAACTACATCTTGATAGTTTTTTCCGCTAGAACGAATCATAGCTGGACCACCAATATCAATATTTTCAATAGCATCATCAAAGGTGCTCTGTGGGTTTGTTATAGTTGCTTCAAATGGGTATAAATTTATACACACTAAATCAATAGCAGTTATTGCATGGCGTTTAAGTTGAGCTTTATGATCAGCTTCGCTTCGTTTAGCTAGAATAGCACCATGAATCTTAGGGTGCAAAGTTTTTACGCGCCCATCTAGAATTTCCGGAAAGCCCGTAATAGTGGCAACTTCGAATACAGGTATTCCATGTGTAACCAAAAACTTATAAGTACCCCCAGTTGAAATGATTTCTACCCCAAGCTTATTTAAATTGCTTGCAAACTCTAAAATACCATCTTTATTTGAAACACTAATTAAAGCGCGCTTAATTTTACAATTCATAATTTACTGTCATTTCCAAAATAATTTTAGCCGCTATTATCTCATAATTTTATATTGAAATGCCGTTTTAGTAGCACACCACGAAGTGTTGTGATACCTTGCGCCCCGAATTTAACACTTCAAATCTTATCTTAATATTCAGCCCAACTTTCAATTACACCCGATATATTAACTTTATATGACCCGTACCTTTACATTCATCATAGTCTACTTTAAGATCCTTTAATAATTTTTGGATAGTTTGCCGGAGTATATCTTTACCATGTCTTCCCACAATTACCTTACCAATTTTAATTTGTCGGTGGAAATAATAATATTGAAAAAGTGCTTTAGCAAAATGAGTGTCTACGCCAGGGTCATGTTCTTCCACATTTAGATAATTATCATAAATATGCTTGGTATGTAAATTTAAATCTATGAGGAAATCACCTGAATCTTGGGTTAATCCCGGGTTATTACGAAAAGCTTTGGTAGTAATGGCCTCTTCCATGAACTTATGGGCATCCTTAAGGTTATTATTTTTTACTGCTGCGGTAATTATTGCAGCATATAGTGCAGGATAAAACTTTAGGCGAGAAGGGTGGTTATCATAGGCGGTTCTACATTTATTAAAATAATTTAGAGCCTCTTGATAGAATAAAATTTCTCCATAAAATAATATAATCAAGCTAGGTAAAAAATTATCGAATATGAATGGCCTATTTTCTGACACTAGCTTAACCATACCTCTAGCTTCATCTGTATAGAATTCTTTTTTAATAAAACTGGATATAAATGAAGTAAGAATATATGAGTCATAAGCATTAAATTTATTATTTTCACATAACATTTTAAAAAAATTTATAGCTTCTGCACAACCTTGATATTTTATATTAAATAAAACTTCCTCATGATAAAAAAGATTACAGCTAAAATTATAACTGTTAATTATTTCGAGAATTTTTTTAAATAAATTCTTATTACCACATTTTCTGCATAAGGAAAGTATTTGTGAAGTGGCGTTAATGCCATCCGCCCTTATAATAGCCTCACGATCGCTAATTAGTAAGGATGTTGATATGGCGGGAATGAGATACTTTATATGTCTTACATAATTTAAGTAATTGAGATACTTGCATATTTCCCTTATAAAAGCCACCATATTATCTCTATTGTCATTATAGAATTGAGAACTATTAGTTGAAGGTTGATTAATCATTTCTATTAGTTTTATTTCTAACTCATTTACCTTATCTTCCCTACACTTGGTAAAAGCATTTTTTAATAACCTGAGGTGAGGATTATTAGGCTCGAAATTTTGGGGGTTTTGAGATAAATCCTCAAAAATTTTTATAGACTCTTCATAATCATCAGATTTTAAACTAAGTAAAAGCAGTTCTCTGCTGTAAAAAGAGTTATCATGGCTTAAATTGTATTTGTTAGTTATCTTAATAATTTCTTTGGCTAATGTATAACATTCTAACTTTCTACATAACTTAAGAGCTTCTATAATAGCAGCTCTTATAGTATTAATATCCTGTTGCATATAAGTGTAAGTGGAAGGTGGTATAGCAGTGTTTAAATTTATATATTTAAATATCACATTTAATCTATCAATTAAAGCATTTGCGTACTCATTATTACATGGCAATTCCTGCTGTATTATGGCATCTAATAGATTTTTTAATTGGTATATATTTTCCTGACCACTGGACTGAATAACCCTTTTTTTAAAAGACAACGGAATAGTTTGTAGAAGAATATCATTATTACTCTGAGCATTAAGCTTTCTTTTTTTACTAGGCTGCTCGCTTCCATTAGAAACGTTCGGGCGTTTCTTATGGATAGCTACACTCCACCTAGTTTCTCTAATAATATTTATCTCAAAACTGGAATCAGAATCGGTGTCAGAATGGGTGTCAGAATGGGTATCAGAATCATCTGGTGTATTAACAGCAACGAAAGAATTATTTTTAGAACTATTATAAAAAGGATTATGGAATCCCCATTCACTACTATTAGAAGTGGTAGGGGTAGTACGGGTAGTAGGGGTAGTATATATTATGGTACTCCTACTAGGCGAATATCCAGAATTAATTGCAGTGTGAGTCAACGGTTAATGTCCTCCTAAAAATTTTAAATGAGCTTTTGATGAGAGTATATTTTGTGTTAAATGTATGCATTATTACTCCCAAAATATTATCTAGAATATAGTATTTTAACGTATATTGTGTTAGCCTTCTGTTAGATAATTTATGCATAATAAAAACAAATAAAAATTCGCGGTGAATATACCGCAGGCTATAGAATTATCATAGATTATTCATCTGCAAATTGGCGGGAAAATTTATTAGTATAAGATTTGAGAATTATTAAACTCAGCGCCTTGACATAGAGAAGAAATTAATATTATAATTCTTACTATTGCTAACCAATGTGCAGCCAGATAACTTTTAAAATTACTATGTGGACAATATAATCATTATTGAAATATGGCAGATAAAAAACTGAGCTCAATGATATAAAAATTAATAATATAGTAATTTCAAAGGAATTATACTCATGAATAATAAAATAAATGATATTGTAATTCTTGTTTCTGGAAGAGGATCCAATTTAAGAGCAATTTGCGAAGCTGGATTAGCCAAAAATATAATATGTGTTATTAGCAATACAGCAGATGCTGGTGGCTTAACCATAGCTAAGGAATACCAGATTGCAACAATGGTTGTTGACCATAAACTATATACCACACGTGAAAATTTTGATTTAAAATTATCAACCATAATTGATAGTTTTAATCCAAAATTAATAGTTCTAGCTGGTTTTATGCGTATTCTAACTGATAATTTTGTTAGCCGTTACTTAGGTAAATTAATTAATATCCATCCATCGTTATTACCTTCATTTACTGGCAGAAATGCACAGTCTGATGCCTTTAGAGCTGGTGTCAAATTAAGTGGCGCCACAGTACATTTTGTAACTGCAGTTTTAGATGATGGTCCCATAATTGCTCAGGGGGTTGTTCCAGTTGAAATTAATGACACAGAAGAAACCCTAGCACAACGTATTTTAGCCCTAGAACATATAATATATCCGTTTATAATTAAGAAAGTTATTGATAATCAAGTAACATTGGGTAATAATAATACGGTTATAGTTAATAAAGCAGAGCAAGATTTTTTGGCTTTAGGTAAATATAGCCAATATATTTATTACTGAGAATTTATTTTATTATGGCAAAACTCTTTCTCATCCCAACCACTTTAGCAAACCCTATAGTAGGACATGCAATATTAGCTCATCAATTGCCTCTAATTAAGCATTTACATTTTTTTATTGTTGAAACAGCTAAAATTGGGCGACAGCATTTAAAGCATCTAAACTTAACTAAACCGCTTCAAGAACTATCAATCAATGAACTAAATAAGCACCAGCAAAATCTACATGAGCTAATTCAGCCATTGTTATCCGGAAATGATGTTGGATTAATATCTGATTGCGGTTTACCCGCCGTTGCTGATCCTGGAAGTACTCTTGTAAAAATAGCTCACCAACATAAAATAGAAGTTGTCCCCTTAATTGGTCCCAGTTCATTAATGTTAGCATTAATGGGAAGTGGTTTAAATGGTCAGTCATTTGCGTTTAACGGCTATATTCCCATTAATCATGATGAACGAATCAATAAAATTAAGCAATTGCAACTATTAGTTACCCAACTTGGTCAAAGCCAAATAATTATTGAAGCCCCATTTCGCAACCAACACTTACTTGAGTTATTAATTGCTACGTTACAAAATAATATAATTATAAGTCTGGCAATTAATTTGATGAATAATGATCAAAAGATTATTAGCCAAACAGTCATCGAATGGAAGCAACAAAAACAACTGCCTAATCTTTTTAAACAAGAGGTTGTATTTGTTATTGGCACATTTTAAAATTATCTTATTCCAATTTTATAGACACCCACCTACGTAGCATTTTTAAATTGTTGTCAAATGTATTTGAGGCAACACATAACCCAGATAATAATGCTTGCACCAGCAGCTATAAGCTTAATAATGATAATATGGATCACGTATATAATATCTTACAGGCGTGCAAAATAGCCTCTTTTAAAGGTTTAGCTCCTGAAGCATATCCGCAAAGTGATCCTACTTGGATATATGAAAGAAATGCTATATTACCAGCACTGCTAGATAATAAAATTTTGCTTAAAAATTAAACAATACCCCAAACTAAGGTTCAATTTTTTCTAGTATTTCTTCTTCGTTTTTATTTTTTGCGGCTTTCAACAGACACATTTGTATATACTTTTTTAAAACATTTTGCTCAATATTCTTGATTGCGGACCGTGACGCCTTCGACTGCTGAAGAATTTCCACACAGTAGCGTTGTTCCTCAATCATTTTTTTTACTCCCTCCAGCTGACCAATTGCACGATTTAATTTGGCAATTTCACCTTCATAGTTTGGGCTTTTTTGTAAATTATTTTTCGTGCTTTCCTTTCGTGATATACTACTGGGGAGTATAGCATATTATGACAGATCATCTGTTGGTATAATATAATTAGGGTAATGGGCTAATAATGAAACAAAGCTATTTTATTCAAGGCATAAAATGCATGAGTTGCATTGACAAGATAACTACCTTGCTGCAAAACCAGCTATCGGCTGCCAATATAAATATTTCAGACAATAACCAAAGACTAGAATTCAATATATCAGATGAAATAAATATTACTACATTAAATCAACTTCTTTCAAAGATTGGTAATTATAGCGTTTCCGAAAAATCATTTGACCTACCATCCGTAAGTAAGGAAGAAGCCATAGTACTATCATATAAGCCCATTTATCTTATTTTTACTTATCTTGTTATTGTTAATGGTTTAATTAGCCTTAAAAACCCAAACTTAAATCTATTCATGACTAACTTTATGGCTAGCTTTTTTTTGGTATTTTCATTTTTTAAAATGCTTGATTTAAAGGGATTTGCTGGTGGATACGCTACCTATGATTTAATTGCCAAGAAATTCTATTGTTATGGATATGTCTATCCATTTTTGGAACTAATTTTTGGTATTACATACCTTGTTATACCGTTAAATCTTTATTTAAATTTGACTGTTTTCACTGTAATGCTAATATCTACAATTGGAGTAATAAAAGCTAAATTTACTAAACAGAAATTTTATTGTGCCTGTGTTGGTACTTTTTTAAAAGTACCATTAGGCAGTATTGCTATTATAGAAGATGTGCTAATGGCCGTTATGTCTCTATTTATGTTGATCCATTTAATTTATGAGCTTTATTATGTTTAATTTTTCAATAAAAACAATAGTACTTTTGGAGTTTTATTGTTTCCTTTCCAAAACGGAGATATAAACTTAAAATTATCAGCCAGAATATCATCATTAATGTCACCTTTAACCAACCATATTTCAACGCAATTAATAATTTCTTCTAAGCTGTATTTATTATTTATACTCATCATGAGATCCTTATAAAAGGTTAATTTACATGAATGTGTCGCCGTTTCAACCACTGGTATAAGGTTGATGGTGAACACTCAATAAGTTTAGCGATAGCCCGCTTATTAATACCTTTTCTTAGGTATCCAGTGATCTCATCCCGAAAAGCATCTAATTTAAGGGTATCAGACTCACCTTTTGGTCGTCCTAGAATCATCCCATCATTTTTTCGTTTTTGTAAAGATTCCTTAGTACGAGATGAGATAAACTCACGTTCAATTTGAGCCACTAGCCCTAGTATGGTTGCAGTAATGGTTGACTGCATTGAGCCATCATCACCATGCCATTTTTTGCTATGTGTACCGATATACTTTTTTGTGCAGCTACTTCGAGGATTTCCAACACTTGTAAAATTGTTCTGCCTAATCTGGATACTTCTGCAACAATAATAATATCGCCTGTTTCCCCATTTTTCAGTAAATCACCAATCGGTCTTTCTTTCCATGGAGTTGTACCACTGGCTGGGTCTTCAATAAATTTTAGTGAAGTTAAGTTTTGAACATGGCAATACTCTAAGACCCCCAATTTTTGATTTTTAACATCTTGGTTGTCTGTTGATACTCGTAAATAGGCATAATTGGTCATAATTACTATCTAATATGATAAAAACCCAAAAATTAATTAAATTAAACACTATACGTCTATATTTAAGGTAAAATAGCGAACGATAATTAACCAGCTAAAACCATCGTTTATTTTGAACACTAACTGAATTATAGCATAAATATTTGGGGTTTTACATGGCACAAAACAATAAAAATCTAACTGTATTGACTCAGGCTGAGCAGGCTGCTTATTATGAAGCACCTGATTTTAATGAAGAGCAGCATTACGAATTTCTTACATTGACGCAGAGTGAATTAGATTTAGCAATGAGCCGTGGTTCATGGAGTACCAGGGTTTATTGCTGTTTGCAACTAGCGTATTTTAAAGCAGTAAATCTATTCTTTAAGGTTAGCTGGAATGAGGTGAGCAATAAAACGGTTTCGTTTATTTTAGAGCAATATTTTTATGACCAAAAAATCAAGCTAAGTAAAATCACGGATTATGAGTATTATACCCAATGCACTGCTATAGCTCAATTATATGGTTTTCGGATGTGGGAATCTCAGTTTAGTGAACTTTTGCTGAATAAAGCAAATGAATTAGCAAAACTTAACATTGGCGTTTGGACAGGCTTGGTAGATCTATGCCACATCTGGTTGCATTAATTGAAGACCTCCGCTTAAAAGGCATCGGCTTTAAATCTATCTGCGATGGAGCTATTGACACAACTACAGCTTCCGGAGAGCTAATATTTAATATATTTTCGTCACTAGCACAATTTGAACGTAGGTTGATCCAAGAACGGACAAAGGCAGGCCTGGATGCTGCCCGAGCTAGAGGTAGGCAAGGCGGACGAAAGAAAGTAGGGTCCACAAATCCAAAAGTGGTAATGGCTAAGAATATGCATAAAGATCATGGAATGAGTATTGATGATATTTGTAAAACATTAAAAATATCTAGGGCTAGTTTTTACCGATATTTATCCCTTAAGGAATAATTACTATAGTGAACGTTAAGATTATTAGATGGATTTTTAGTTTAGCCTTCTTTAGCAAACCATATTATGTTATGGCATTAGATACAGGCAATAATCAATACCTCATAAAGCCCAGTGGACAATATGGAGTTGCTTACAAAGACCAGTATATTGTAAATAGTAGGTTATGCCCTGACAAAATCTACCTAAAAGGTATTAATGAGAGCAGTTTTTCTAATAATAAATACTGCCATGAAATTATAATTAGAACTTATTATCCAACTCAAGATAAATTTAAATATGGAGATAACTACTATTCGCCATATTTGCGAGAAGCTAACAAATACTACGTAAAAACTTATAAGCTTTCAGAGTCAGAAAATACATTATTAAATTCAATTTTGAGCATCCAAACCTATATGTTGAAAGATGCACATCCAATTCCGAAAAAACGCTTTCCAGTGCTTTTATTTTTACCTGGTTCAGGTCAGTCAACATTTACCTATAATAATATTATTGGTAATTTAGTTTCTAATGGTTATGTGATAGTTGGAATTAATTCTGTGTTTGCTAGCGGCCCGATAAAAATATTAAATGGTAACATAGTATCATGGCTTGAAAGTTACAATGACAATAGTAGATTAGAGAATTTAGATGATTTGTCTTTTGTCTTGGATAATCTGAAGCCTATTTTTAGAAACTCCCAACTGAAAGATACTATAGACTATAATAATTTAGGACTTATTGGACATTCTATGGGGGCTATGAATATTATTTATTACTTGAATAATAACGTTCGTAAAAACATAAAGATGGCTATTTTGATGGATCCAGGTAACATATTTAATTTTTACCCGAATAATAAAAACTACCCAATTGACATCCCCAATCTTCCCACAATGCTCATTTGGAGCTCTAATTTTAAAATCAATATGCATGGTTCTATGAAATTATACAAGTCAGATTATGAGGTTACACTATCTCCAGATCTGACTATTGAGAGTAACTTTACCAACCATGAAAACTTCTCTGATTTATCTACGCTCCAGTATAGTCCAGCATATATGATTCCTAAATTACATAAAGCATTTTTAGAACCTAAAAATTCAACTTTAGGGAATGGAAATGGATATGAGATTGTAAAAACTATAAATACCTATATAACAGTATTTATTGATTATTATATGAAAAATATAAATACCAAAGCTTTAACGGATTGTTATAAAACCACTAATAGTGAAGTCAAGTGTGGGTAATAGACATGGTGTACCAATCTTAGAGTACCTTTTTTTTCGTTCCAATACTAGTCAACCCCCATGATTTACTGGTTATGCGGTTTGGTGCAGCGGCAAAAACCAGATTGGTTTAACTTCTTCAACGAAGTAGAAAATGGATTAAATAATCCGAATAAGTGGCCACTTACAGCAGTATAGTGAAACAAAAAAATTTAGTTTCACATAATACTAAATTTAATTTTATATATTATCCTGGAAGAGTCTATTAGTTAGCGCTTTAGCTATGTTTAATTTTAGCATTATTATGCACACTACTACAGAAAGAATTAACCCGTAATATCCTATAGTTTTGTATGCAATTATCCCACATACTGACCCTAGAAAAAATCCGAGCAATAAGAATAATCTAATTAGCAATTTCCACATTGGAACGTCGTAACGTTTTATTAGCTTATGTGCTATCAAAATTCCTAAGTCAGTGGTAGTTCCGGTCATGTGAGTTGTACGGATCATTGATTTTCCATAGTGTGTAGTACAACCATTTTGTAAACCAAGCGCCACTGCTAACAAATATTTACTTGTTGGTATTTGTGCTATTAAACCCAACATGCCTAAAAATAATAAACAAGCTTCTATGGAAAAGGCAAGGTTATACTTACTATCTCTGTAATAATAGTTATGTGGAATAATTAAGCCACTTAATATTGATCCTAGTAAAAAACCTCCTATTGCGCTAATAACATCAATAAAGTTAAATATTTGTATGTCTGTTAAATATGATGCTGCAAAAGTGATGTTTCCAGTAACATAACCTACAGGATTGTGAAAAAAACTCTCAAATGTTATTGAATTTACAAACCCACCATTCATTGAAAGAAAGATGACTGCTCGGTATATCCAATTTTTATTCTGTTCAAATGTTTGTTCCATAGAAATTAGCTGACCTAGAAGATTGATAAAAAATTAATAGTATAAAATAACATACGTTATTTTGAACTTTTTGTAACGTTAAAAATAAGGTCTATTATACGCGAAAAGTAGTCTATAATTCCAGTATATTTAATCTAAATCTAGATTAAATATTTTCTCTGATTAAACTGAACATTTTAGAGGTGGTTTTTATGAAAATTGGTTATGCCAGTTTCCGGTACCCGTATTTTCTTCAATAAGATGTAAGGTTGAGAAGTCTAAAGGATCATATAGATACCAATACATCTCAAGTAGATTGATATGCAATTAATAATATCGTAACCGAAAATTGGTGATAAAATTACTCTTTTGTTGAGTAAATGCTTATAAAATAATTTATTACGAAATTATTATACTTTTTATAGATATAGGGTGTGCAGAAGAGATAAATGCGTAGCTTATTTACCAATACAGAATTACCGATTTATTCAATAACTGGAGAGATAATCAAGTTGCCAGTAGTGCTTAAGCCACAAGCTAAAAATAATCAGGTTTTAGGGATAATAAATGGTCGGCTTAAAATTGCAATTGCAGCTCCTCCAATTGATGGTAAAGCAAATATTGCATTAATTGCCTTTATGTCTGAGATGCTTGCAGTGAAGAAACGTGACATTGTTATTGCTCGTGGGTTAAATAATCCTTTAAAAATGCTGCATTTGCCACTTCAAGCATTAGCTAAATTGGATGTAATTATAAATACTTAACCCGAAGGATACGCCGTCCAGCCTTTAAATATACTAATTATTTAACTTATTAACGCAGGATAAGTAAAAAACAAAATATGCGTAAGGTTAAGTATAAAATGAGTAATTATACTCGCTTCAATACGTCTAGTAACTTTATATACCCAACCGTATAAAATTCCAGCTACTGTGGCAAGAATAACATATTTAATCCCTCCAGGATAATGGATTAAACCAAATACTATCGCCGGTATAAAAATTGCTATATATTCACCATACTTAAATTTAAAGGAGCTTAAAAATTCTTGGAAGAATCCTCTAAATAGACCTTCTTCTGCCAAGCACGTAAAAAACAGATTACTGATGACCCATATCCATAATTCTTTAGGTAACTTTGGCTCAAATCTAACATATCCCAATAGAAACGATAATAACATTATTATTAATAGTACAGCTGGGAGTCTAAAAGCGACCTGTTTTAGCATCTCTTTCCAAGAGTTATAATCATCAATTCTTTGTAAAGTGAAACCTATTATTATCAATCCGACTATAGTTTTATCCAAATTTAAATATAGAGTAAATGGTAACGCATCCGGAGTAAACTGTACTTTATTTAAAACTAACAAGTTATGAAACCCGGGGATGATATGAAGTTCTAAACAGAACCCAACAGCAAAAATTAATAGCCATAGAATATTCTTATATATTTTGTGTGCTTTTTGATATAAGTATACTAATCCATAAAGCACTAAAATAGATAAGATGGCTACTATGTTGGATACTCCGCTAACACTGGAGATGAACAGTGTAATGAATAATAATATACTCCAAGGTGTTACCTTGTCTTTAGTTGGAATCCACAGAGACAATACAGATGTAACCAAAAAAATAAACGTTAAATAGGTATTCCACATTGGTTTCTCCTGACAAAATAGAGCAAATATTTTAACCTTAAAAGTCTAACCGATAGAGGGCTTTTAGCCATTGTGGTTAGAGACTAATTATGAGACATTATTTTATAACAGATAGAATATCTAATTTACTAAAATATTTAGAAGAATTTTTATTAAATTTACCTTTTAAGGGATAACTCTTATCAAAAATAGCACAATCATTCCATATAATATTAAATTGATTGTTGGGCGGTAAAACATGAGTTGGTGCAGTTGGTCCAAAAAAACATGTCATTTTATTGCCAATATTAGTGGCAACTCCCAGATGCATACTACCGCAATCAGTTGTATAAAAATGCTTACTTAGGCTAATTAAATAAGTACTTTGTGGAAGAGTAAATATTCCGGCACAATTAATAATATGCTTTGGATCAATACTAACATATTTTTGATAATTTTTCCAATCTACCTTACCCCCTAGAAGGATAATTAGATTCTTACCCTGCAATAATCGAATTAGCAACTGCTCAACTTTATCTGATGGCAACATCCTTATTCCGCCAGATTCATATTGATTATTTCCGCCACTATTTACTACAATAACAAAGTGATTAATACCTAGTTCATTTAATTTTGAATGAACTATTTCACGATCTTTTGCGGTAATGGAGATATCTAAATTAATATCCCGATAATCTGCAATTCCCAACCCACTAATATTTAATAAATCTAAATAATATAGTCCATGGTAGCGGCCAATATCATTATACAAGACATATTTGTTTAATAAAAATTTAGAAATGCTTTCTCTAGCATAACCTATTTTTTTACCTCTAAAAATTTTATTTAATAGGTTTAATTGCCAAGATTTACCTAAATTAAAAATATAATCATATTTATTACGTATTGACCAAACAAATTTAATATATTTAAATATTCCATAATTTGCAAAAGTTTGTTCATCTAAGGTGATAATATTATTTAAATAGGGATTGTCCTTCAAAATAGCTGCAAATGGTTTGGCTATGCAATAATCAATGGTTGCTTGTGGGCATTGTTGGTGCAATTGACGAATTAATGGTGTTGACATTAAAATATCGCCCATTGCTCCACGTTTAATTAAGAGTATTTTCATATTTAATTATACCGATCTGAATTAATTTATTAATTATTAGATTATTTGATGCGTTGTTACTATCGTTATTACTCACTAATTCAATACTATTATGTGTTAAAGAATTAGGTTCAATAATAATAAAGTTATCACCTAATGGTCGCCATTGGATTAATAAATTTAGGCTATGCCATAAAATAATTTTAGGTAATTTAAGTGAACTTACTAAATGAGCAATTGAACTATCAACACCAATAAAAAATTTTGCACTACTTACCATACAACGCACATCAAATAAGCTGATTTGTCCATTAGTAAATATTAGCCGCGAATTGAGTTTTTCCGCTTTATTATTTTTGTCTATTAATGATTTGGTAGTGACTAGCTGAGTAATTTGCAAACTCATCTCAACATAACTACGTTCAGTTTCTGTACCCACAATTACAATTATCCAGTCGGTATTATTCAGCAAATAATCAATAGTATATTTAAGCATGTGTTGAGGAATATTTTTTTTATCATTTTGTGAAGTTGGATGAATAACTATATATTTTTGGTTAACTAAATTATACTTATTTAATATTTCATTATTAACTAAACAATAGTCAAATACCCGCAAATTTATATAATTATATTGTGGCTCAATTAACCGTAAAATATCAAGTAAATGGGTAGTTTCATGTGCATAAGGTTGCCATTTTACGCACTTATTGAGCAAAAACCCAAACCCTGATGTAGCGTAACCAATTTGATTAATCGCAACCCGAGCTAAAAAAGTGGCTAAAATACCGGTACCTAAATAACCACGAAAATGGCACGCAACTGCATAATGATAATGGGGCTGTGTCTTTAAAGCTCTAAAAATCTTCAAAAATCCCGATAGTATTTTTTTGTCTTTATAATTAGCTATTTTTAGAATATTCAAATTCGGCAAATCACTAAAAAGAAAACTGTATTGTTTTTGAATTAAAATATCAATCGTATAATCTAATTTTAAAAATTCATTTATAACATAGCGAAATAATACTAAATCACCAATTAAACCTAAATTAATAAATAGTAGTCTCTGGTTGGGTACTTTAGATAACTTAAGCGGGTTACGTTTAATTAATTTATAACCAATATAGTCAATTATACGATAAAACTTATACAATATGCCATGTGATAAATAGCCATTATTTAATTCATCCATTTGTTATTCTATATCCTATTGAGATCACCCACAACATTTCGTATTTTAGCCACTTCCGTGTCCTGACACTTATCAATTGTTCCTTATGTATAGTAGTTAGGTTAAAAATAATTATTTCTGCAGTTATTGCAATTACCATAATTAAGCTCTAATTAATACTTTCAAAAAGCTCCTGCCACTTATTAATAATTCCTGCTGTGCTAAATTTATCTAGCGCGCCAATGGTTTTTTTGCTATATTCACAGCGTAAAGTTTCATTATTAATTAATAAAATTAATGCCTGAGCCAATTGGGCTACATTTCCTACTTCAGTGATTATTCCATATTTACCATTTTCTAAAATCTCTACTGCTCCAGTGTTAGTGGCAATTATTGGCTTATGATAGTATAGTGCTTCACACACTACCATTCCAGCCGATTCACTGTTGGACGGTGACACAAATATATCACACGCTGCTATATAAGCTAGAGGTATGTCAGTGTATCCAACCATAGTCACAACTTTATCTAAATTTAACTGATTGATTTGCTGAATCAAACGATTACGCTCCTCACCCTTGCCGCATAAATATAAATGTGGTTTAAACTTTAATTGGGGCAATGCCGTGGCTAATGCTTCAATCAGCAATGCAAAATTTTTTTCATGGGCTAGTCTACCTATAGCACAAAGATTAACTGTATCCAAAGATAATTTTAACTTTTCATTAGGTATGTTAAAAGTGAGAATGTTGTTAATTATCTTTATGTTCTTTAATGGGTAATTAACATACTCATGCATTGATTTTGCACAGGTATTACTTACACAAATTATAGTATTGGCAGTTCTTAGATTATATTTATATACGCGAGTTAATAGCCAACCAAAATTTGAGCCCATCTCTGATCTGCAACTATGTGCCCATACTAAATATTTTTTATGGGTAAGAAGCGATACCACTCCCGCCATTATTACTAAGAAGGGTACTTCATTTAATAAATAAAAGTTATGCCTACGTGCTAATTTTAACCACTTAATCAAAAAAACTAACTTATTCCATGATTTAAGCAGTTTATTTTTTGCCGGCATAACTGCATAAACAACTGTTATTCCCTCAGGTATAATAAATTTATTACACTGTTCATAACATAAAATAGTAATGTGATATTTATCAATAAGGTATTTTACTAAGTTCATCAATACTACTTCAGCGCCACCATAGCCTAAATCGGGCCAGACAAATAAAATAGATTTTTTCATTTATAAAAATTTCTTTTTTAACTTATTAATTAAATAATATTGTGCAATGAAATTATTAAAAACATCTATATTGAATAACCTATTTTTTTCATTGGCCAGTTTAAGTCGGTTTAAATGACGATAATATGGTATAATTTTAAAGATAAAACCGATACCTTTAGGTTGCAAAAGTAAATTTAGATGAGTATTAATAATTTCTGGTGTAATATCACCTTTAAATAATTTAGTTAATCCGGAAGCTAAAATTTTTCTACGGCTTACCTCAATATTAGTATTATTAATTTGAGTAAGCTGCACCCTACTCTCCCTATAATTTAACAGCACTTCATTAAGATTGGTTATGGTAACCCCCTGATCTAGCATATCTATCCACAATTGCCAATCCTCAGCTGCATTATTGGTTAATTCTTTATAGGATAAGGAATCGTTTTTAAATAAGGAAGAACGCATAATTACTGATGGGTGTGCCAATTCACAACAAAATAAATACATTTTGATTTTTACTATTTCAGGATTTTCTGCAAACTCTAATATTCGAGTAGATTGATTAATGTCATCTTCAAAAGCACTGCATTTACTTCCACACACTCCAATATTAGAATGATTTTCCATAAAATTTACTTGTCGCATTAAGCGCTCACTAACAGCTATATCATCCGCATCCATACGTACAATATATTTACCTGTAGCTAAACTTATTCCACGATTTAAGGTAGTAGGCAATTTTTTATTTACTTCATTTTTAAATAACTTAATTCTAGCATCATAATGGGCATATTTTTCTAAAATTATCCAACTATTATCAGTAGAACAATCATCAATAATAATCAATTCAAAATTAGAATAACTTTGATTTAAAATGCTTTCAATTGACTGCACTAAATATAGTTGAGCATTATAAACCGGCATTATTACAGATACAAGTGGCATCATCATAACTTAATCCATTGCTTAGGTAATAAATCTCTTACATTAATTCGTGTATCATTAAACCATCTATTTGGGGCTATTACCAGCTTATCATGATGATTATTAAGCCACGCGCCCCACCAACTAAATGAACTATTAGCAATAATATTATGTTTACATAAACTCATTAAATGCATATC
>JAGOUD010000101.1 GCA_018061465.1 Burkholderiales bacterium | reverse complement strand
GTACAGTGTTCGGCTAAAACTGGAGCTGGCATTTATGAGGTACTCGAACTAGTAGTAAATAAGATACCTCCACCAAATGGAGATGTAAATAAGCCGTTAAAAGCTCTGGTGGTTGACTCATGGTTTGATAATTATGTTGGTGTGGTAATGCTAGTTCGCGTGGTTGATGGCATATTAAAACCAAAAGATAAAATCCGGTTTATGAGTAATAAGGCAATATTTTTATGTGAGCAAGTTGGAGTATTTACTCCAAAATCACTAATTAGATCTGAGCTGTCTGCAGGTCAGGTCGGATTTGTAATTGCTGGGATTAAAGAATTGCATTATGCAAAAGTTGGGGACACACTGACATTAGAAACCAATCCAGCACAAGAGAGTTTGCCTGGATTTAAGGAAATTCAACCAAAAGTATTCGCGGGTTTATATCCAGTAGAATCACATGATTATGAAGCATTGCGTGATTCGTTAGAAAAGTTAAAACTTAATGATGCTTCATTACATTATGAGCCAGAAGTGTCGCAAGCTTTAGGGTTTGGTTTTCGCTGTGGATTTTTGGGGTTGTTGCATATGGAAATTGTGCAAGAACGTTTGGAGCGAGAATTTAATATGGATTTAATTACTACGGCGCCCACTGTAGTATATCAGGTGGTGGAAAAAGGTGGAGAAATATTAGAGATCGAAAATCCTGCCCGCTTACCTGATCCGAGTAAAATTGAAGAAATTCGCGAACCCATGATTAATGCTAATATTTTGGTGCCCAATGACTACTTAGGTGCAGTAATTACTTTATGCAATCAAAAACGTGGAGTACAAACTAATATGCAGTATATGGGACGCCAGGTTATGTTAAATTATGTGCTACCGCTTAATGAAGTGGTATTGGATTTCTTTGATAAATTAAAATCAGTATCACGAGGATATGCCTCATTTGATTATGAATTTAAGGAGTTTCAGGTCTCAGAATTAGTGAAATTAGATATTTTAGTAAATGGAGAAAAGGTTGATGCATTGTCATTAATTGTGCATAAAGCCAATTCAATTTATCGTGGACGTGAATTAGCTGCTAAATTACGCGAATTAATTCCGCGACAGATGTTTGATATTGCAATTCAGGCGGCTATTGGTTCTAATATTTTAGCTCGTGAAACGATTAAGGCAATGCGTAAGAATGTACTGGCTAAATGTTATGGTGGTGATATATCACGTAAGAAAAAATTATTGGAAAAGCAAAAAGCCGGAAAGAAACGTATGAAGCAAGTGGGTAATGTTGAAATACCGCAAACAGCTTTTCTAGCAGTGTTACAAGTTGATTAAATATACTGTTTATAATTGAAAGCCTGGACTAATGTTAATACTCAAAGACGATGAGTATAGAATTTGTTAATTTTTAATCGTTATGAAAGAACTCATAAGTTGAAAGATTTTGAGCCGGTTCTTAAGGTTGGGAAAATAGGCTAATGAATAAAATACGCTTAATTATTGGCTTGGGTAACCCTGGTCAGGAATATGAAGCTACCCGACATAATGCTGGATTTTGGTTGGTGGATCATATAGCTGCTAAATATAAGACCCAATTAGCTTTTGTGGGTAAATTTTTTGGTATATATGGAAAATTTATTCACCAAGATACTGATATTCATTTATTAAAGCCACAAACCTATATGAATTTATCCGGCAAGTCAATATTAGCTATTATGAATTTTTATAAAATTCAACCCAGCGAAATATTAGTAGCGCATGATGAATTAGATTTTGCACCAAGCGTTGTTAAATTTAAGTTTGGAGGTGGTCATGGGGGGCACAATGGTCTAAAGGACCTTGATCGGGTTATTGGCAAAGAATATTGGCGCTTGCGTATTGGAATTGGTCATCCTGGAGATCGGCATAAAGTTACCTCATATGTGCTAAATAAGCCCAATAATGACGAGAGAATAGAAATTATGAATGCGTTAGAGCGTTCATTGTTGGTGTTAGACTTATTTTTAGCTGGCGAGATTAATGCGGCAATGAAACAGTTACATAGCTAAAGGAAAAATTTTAGTCTAGTTAACTAATTATAAATTTATCGCCTGTTCAATCCGATTTAAGCCGCTCTCAAGTTCACGGAAACTCGTCGCAAAAGATAGCCGCATGTGATTTTCTAACCCAAATGCACTCCCCGGTACACCTGCAACTAAAAAATCTTCCAACAGATAATTAGCTAGGGCTAAATCAGTTGGTTCACTAATTTTTCCGCAGGCATATAAATTCTTAATAGCGGTACTACATTCAAAAAAAGCATAAAATGCTCCTTGTGCTTGTAAACACTTAACCCCATTTATGTTATTTAACCGGTCTACTACATAATTCCGCCGTTTAATAAATGCTTCTTTCATGGGAGCAATGCACGCCAGACCACCTGTTAGAGCTGCTAATGCCGCTTCCTGTGCAATTGAACATGGGTTGGAGGTGGATTGAGATTGAATAGTGTCCATGGCTTTAATTAAAGCGCTATTGCCACATGCCGTAAAACCAATTCGCCAGCCAGTCATTGAATATGCTTTAGATACACCATTAATTATTATTATCCGGTTTAACATATCAGGTGCGACATTAGCTATGTTGGTAAATGGCTGTGCCTCAAATAGGATATGCTCATAGATGTCATCAGTAATTATATAAATTTTAGGGTGTTTTCTTAATACTTGAGCTAAGGCATATAATTCATCTTTAGTATATACCATACCTGTTGGATTGTTTGGACTATTTAAAATTAAAGCTTTGGTTTTGTGAGTGATAGCTTCTTCTAATTGTTGTGGAGTAATTTTATAATTAGTGTTAATCGAACATTCTATGCACCGTGGAATTCCATCAGCTAAAAGTACCATATCCGGATATGATACCCAGTATGGAGCTGGAATTACAACTTCATCACCTTCACTAATCAACGCTTGAAGGGCATTATACAGGCTATGTTTACCTCCTGCCGATACCAAAACTTGATTAGGAGCATAGGTTAAACCATTTTCGCGGGCAAATTTATCTATCACTGCTTGTTTGAGTTCCGGTGTACCTCCTGCTGGAGTGTATTTGGTTTTGTTGTCAATGATCGCTTTAATTGCAGCTATTTTAATATGTTCTGGTGTAGCAAAATCGGGTTCGCCAGCTGCCAAAATTATTACATCTGAGCCATCTTTTTTCATTTTGCCAGCCTTTGCCATGACAGCTAGAGTGGGGGATTCTTTAATTAAATCTATACGGTGGGCAAGAGTCATAATATAGCGGCTCCTCTCAAAAATTACTTAGGCAATGTGAGTTATAGCTTTTTTGCGCTTACTGCGTTTGCTCGAGGGTGTTGCTTTAAGAGTTGCATTCCCAATTATTAAAGCTAATTCATCATGAAGAATAGGTCGTTCTGAAATATTTTCAATACTTATAAACCTATTCCACCAGTCATGGAGTTTACTATCAACTTGACCTATCGTATTTCTAGCTGAAAATAAGTGCCAAGCTTGTCTAAATCGTGGTACATTAGGCATCGAATCTAAGCGTTTTAAGTTAGGTGCTTCAAAATCAAGTTGCAGCATCCATACATCGCGTATTGCTGAAAAAGTATGCTTGGCAATACCTATTGAGTAAATATACTCTCTATTTTGTAGGATGCTCGCATTTAATGCTTCAAATGGGGATAGTCCCGTTAATAATAATTGTTGCCACTCCTGATATATAATTTCCCACATTAGTCCAGCTAAGATAAATATTACTGATACATCTGAGGTTTCTTTTAATCTACTATCCGTCATTTTAAGTATATTAGTAGCAAATTCCTCAGGTTTACGCGTAAAGAATAATTTATCAAATAAAGGAAAGACGCGTTTGGGCAACTTAATTTCTTTTAATTTTTCGATGCAAGCAATAGCACTGCCGCAAAGCAATATTTTAAGCATTTCTTCATACATACGCCCTTTATTTTCATGAGCTAACAATTGCTTAACATTATTAAATGGCGCTAAAGTAATCTGTTCAATTTCTAAGCCAAGTTTTATTGATAATCGAACCGCTCGAAGTATTCTTACTGGATCTTCAATATAGCGTTCCTCAGCATTGCCGATCATGCGGATTAATTTATTATTAATATCAGTTAAACCGTCAGTGTAATCAATTATAAGTTCTTTAATTGGGTCATAATATAATGAGTTAATCGTAAAATCACGCCTAAATGCATCTTCTTTTTGCGTGCCATAATTATTATCTTCAGTAATCCGCCCGCGCTCATTTAAATTACGTTTATGTACCTTGGAACTGCGATAAGTCGAAATTTCTATAATGTGGCGCTCAATTACTGGGCGATTATTAATTATTTTTTCTGGGTTCATATTGTCAAAAATTACATGTACTATTTTAAACCGTTTGCCAATAATTATTGAATTACGCTTGAATATTTTACGTACTTGTTCTGGAGTTGCATTGGTAACTACATCAAAATCCTTAGGCGGTTTTGCTAACAATAAATCTCTAATCCCACCACCAACAATATAACCTTCAAATTTATGTTTTTTGAGTTTTTCAATTGCATAAATTGCATCATGGCTAATCATGGCATTTGAAATACCTAAACTTTGTGCCGGCACAACTTTTTTAGTCATTAAATTAAATCCAAACTGAAAAATATTCGATAACAAGACTCAAAAATTATTACTTTTCTTGTAATGATTAAAGATCTTAAGCAAATTATTAAGTGAGCGATTTTATCATATTTACCACTAAATCTATTATATAAATAATTTATGTAAGATTGTTTTATAAGTTTTAAATAAAACAAATAAGTCATCTTGATTAACGTTTTCATTAATTTGATGAATATGTTTATTGGATAACCCAAACTCTAATAGTTCACTGCATATATCAATCAGAAATCGCCCATCGGAAGTGCCGCCATCAGTTTTTAATTGTGGAGTTAATTGTATTTCACTCTCTATTGATTGAGTTACTGTTTTAATAAGTTGCCCTGGTTTTGTATAAAATGGTTTAGCCGAGTTTTTCCATTTAATATTATATTTGAGCTTATATTTATCTAAAATTGCCACTGTTTGTGTTTGCAAATCTTCTGCATTGTGGAGGTTATTATACCGAAAATTAAAGCTAGCATATAAACTGCCAGGAATTACATTATCTACCCCTAATCCCGAATTTAAATTGGCAAATTGAAATGAAGTAGGCGGAAAGTGGTTATTACCAGTATCCCATATAGTTTGGGTTAATTCAGCTAATGCAGGGACAAATAGATGGATTGGATTGTGGCATAAATCAGGATAAGCTATATGACCTTGCTGCCCAATTATTTCTAAATGTCCGGTTAATGAACCACGCCTGCCAATCTTAATTACATCACCTAGGTTATCTACACTGGTTGGTTCTCCAAGTAGACAATAATCAATGATAGTATTATTTTGTTTTAAATGTTCTACCATTACCACAGTCCCATCAGTTGCAGCAGCTTCTTCATCGGATGTAATTAATAACATAATTGATCCTGAACATTCTGAGGTTTTCTCAGCTAAAAATTGCTTAATTGCTAACATAAAACTAGCAACGGAGCCCTTCATATCACCAATGCCGCGACCATATAACTTTCCATTATGAGGAGTTAAAGTAAATGGATCAAATTCCCACTTGCTGACATCTCCTGGGGGTACTACATCAATATGTCCGGCATAAGCAAAAATGGGCGCTTTATTACCCAGACGGGCGATTAAATTACTGGTGCCATTTTGGTCAAGTCTGGTGGTTATAAATCCTAAATTGATTAAATATTGTTGGATAAAATCAATTCCTCCAGCTTGATGTGGACTAATTGATTTAAAACTAGTTAAGGTGGCGGCTAATTGAAATAATTCATTTTGCATAAGGGACATTCCTACATGATTCATCTACGATAATTTTATCGTTATTCTAGCATAAATATGATAGAATGTGCACTTATTATTAAAGGCATTAGACCAGGGTTAGTCTTTGGGTATATAAACCGCTTTCAAGTTTTAAGGGCATTTACAATTTATGAGTGATCAACCAGATTTTCTTACTCCAGCATTTGCTAAAGATGTTATTAATATCAATATCGAAACTGAAATGAAGCAGTCGTATATTGAATACGCTATGAGTGTGATTGTAGGGCGTGCTCTACCGGATGTACGCGATGGCTTAAAGCCGGTACATCGCCGGGTTTTATATGCTATGCATGAACTGTCCAATGATTGGAATAAGGCATATAAAAAATCAGCGCGTATTGTTGGAGATGTAATCGGTAAATATCATCCGCATGGTGATACAGCAGTTTATGATACTATTGTTAGAATGGCTCAAGATTTTTCCCTGCGTAACCCCTTAATTGATGGGCAAGGGAATTTTGGGTCAGTTGATGGTGATTCACCTGCTGCCATGCGGTACACGGAAATTAGAATGGCTAAAATTGCCCATGAGATGATGGCTGATATTGATAAAGAAACTGTCAATTTTGTTGCCAATTATGATGGAAGTGAACATGAGCCGCACGTATTACCATCAAAACTGCCTAATTTACTAGTAAATGGCGGGACGGGTATTGCAGTAGGTATGGCAACTAATATTCCACCCCATAATCTAAATGAAGTGGTGGATGCATGTTTAGCATTGTTAGAACATCCACAAATTACAGTTGATGAATTAATCAATATTATTCCTGCTCCAGATTTTCCCACTGCCGGTTTCATTTTTGGATTGAAGGATGTACATGATGGTTATAGAACAGGGCGGGGACGCGTAGTAATGCGTTCGCGTACTCATTTTGAAGATATAGCTAAAGATCGTCAGGCAATTATTATTGATGAATTACCTTATCAGGTTAATAAAGCAAAACTATGCGAAAAAATTGGGGAATTGGTCAAAGATAAAATTGTTGAAGGAATTACCGAGATTCGGGATGAATCAGATAAAGATGGTATGCGTGTGGTAATTGAATTACGCCGTAACGAAAATGCTAGTGTTATTTTAAACAATTTATTTAAACTTACTCCAATGCAAGATAGCTTTGGAATTAATATGGTAGCGTTGGTTAATGGACAGCCGCGCTTACTTAATTTGAAAAATATTATTGAAGAATTTATTTATCATCGTCGAGAAATAGTGACCCGGCGTACAGTGTTTGAACTTAAAAAAGCTAAAGAACGCGGGCATAATTTGGAAGGGTTGGCGGTAGCATTAGCTAATGTTGATGAAATGATTGCAATTATTAAAACTTCAGCCACACCAGTTGCAGCTAAAACTCGGCTTATGGAACAAATTTGGCAATCATCTTTGGTTGTATCTCTGCTAGAGCGGGTTGACTCAGATAAAGTACGTCCTGATTGGCTAGAGCCGATTCATGGGTTATTGTCGGATGGGTATCATTTATCTGAAGTACAAGCCCAGGCAATTTTAGAGTTACGCTTACAGCGATTAACCGCGTTAGAGCAAGATAAAATTGTTAAAGAGTATCATGATATTATGGATGCTATTTTAGATTTATTGGATATTTTAAATAATCCAGGGCGAGTAAATGTAATTATTGCCGATGAATTAAAATTAATTAAACAACAGTTTGGTACGCCGCGTAAGTCAGAAATTACTTTTGATGCCTCAGATATTGATAATGAAGATTTAATTAAGCCCCGTGATATGGTAGTTACTCTATCACGTGAGGGATATGTAAAAACTCAAGCAGTTGATGAATATCGTACTCAAAAAAGAGGTGGTAGAGGTAAAGCGGCAGCTTCAACGCGGGAAGATGACTTTATTCATAGTATATTTATGGCGCATACCCATGATTATGTTCTTTGTTTTTCTACCCGTGGGCGGATGTACTGGCTTAAAG
>JAGOUD010000100.1 GCA_018061465.1 Burkholderiales bacterium | reverse complement strand
AACATACACATATTTATGTTTTGCTATAATAGTCTGCATTAATTCTAACACAGTTTCTGCATTTACTCTATGGGCTTCAATAAAAGTTGTTCCCGTCTCTTTGGCAAATTCATATAAAGCACGAACATTTGCTAATGGTTGAATTCCCACACAATAATAATCGAATTTACGCCCACGTTGTTGACATTCATAATAAATCTGGCGAAAAGGTGTACCCGAGGTTCCTTCATTATTGTTTACAGTTAAGTCACGTAAATCAAAATGCGCATCAAAATTCAAAATGGCTATATCTGCATTCGTTGCATTAAGTAAACCTAAATAATGCCCATATGCTGTTTCATGCCCTCCACCCAGTACAATAGGCGTAGTACCAGAATGCACTATTTTACTCACATAGTTAGATAACATTTGTTGAGCGAACAATAAACTATCATTATCCTCAACTAAGATATCGCCACAATCATAAACTGTTTGGCAAAAAGGAATTGTCAACCAAGATAGAAAACTACGGATAATTGAGGGCGCTAATTTGGCACCTCGTCTGCCCAGATTTCGAGTAACTCCGACATCGCAACTAAACCCTAAAAGTGCAAAATCAGCTTTATCAAGTATGTCTTTATCTAAATCATATACAATAACATTATGGCAAAAATAATCACCAACTACAGCATCGGAACGACAAGTCCAACAAGAAGCGTTGGGCATTAAATATTTAGGCATATCAATTACCCTCAAAAATATATATTGCTAATAAATAGAAACCGGGACTAAAAATCTGGGACCGAAATATTAACTATATGCAAATTAGACTAATTTCTCACGTAGCACCGATATTGTAGCCGCATAATCTGATTGACTAAATATAGCATTGCCTAATACAAAAGCATTAGCTCCAGCATTAGCAATAGCACCAATATTATCGGCGTTAATACCACCATCAACTTGGAGGATAATTTCTCGATGGGGATCATAGTTGCTGAGGTGCAGAGCTTGGTTAATTAGTTCTCTAGTCTGAGAAATTTTGCTATAGGTAGAATCAATAAATTTTTGACCGCCAAATCCTGGGTTAACCGACATTAATAACACTATATCCAACATATCTAGTGTATGATCTAAATAGTTAAGTGGTGTTGCTGGATTAAATGCCAACCCAGCTTTCAATCCATAACTTTTAATTATGTTTAAACTGCGATGGACATGTTTACTTGCCTCAGGATGAAATACTATAATATCAGCTCCAGCTTTGGCAAATTCATGAATTAATTCATCAACTGGAGTTACCATTAAGTGAACATCAATTAAAGCATTTTGCGCATACGGTTTTATTGCCCGACACAACATAGGACCAAAAGTTAGGTTTGGCACGTAATGATTATCCATTACATCAAAATGTATGTAATCAGCCCCTGCCTTAACTACATTAGTTACTTCTTCCCCAAGTCTGGCACAATCAGCAGCTAAAATACTCGGTGCTATTAAATATTTATCCTTCATTTTTTGCTGCTAGAATGCTGGTCCTGGCTAGGTAATGATTTACCTTCCAAAATATTTAATGCCCATTGTAACTGAAAGTCAGTCGGTAAATCTACGACAGCTGCATCAGGTTTAACTACCTTAGGCAAGTTTTGCCGCTGCTGATCAAAACGCGCTTTTAATTCAGCGGTCGTACTAATTTGTTTAGGCGGGGTAATCACTGGCGTATTATCTTTATCTTTAGTTATTAATACCGTGCCGGTAGGATTATCTATATGATGATCAAGATTAGCTTCAGATAAATCCCAACTATCATATAAATCACTATATTCATTTTTGACAATAATATCCGGTTTAATACCTTGAGCCTGAATTGAACGCCCAGCTGGAGTATAGTATAGCGCAGTAGTTAATTTAACTGCAGTATCTTCGGATAAAGGAATCACCGTTTGTACCGAACCTTTACCAAAGGTTCTCGTTCCAATAATTTTAACTCGCTTATAATCTTGTAATGCACCAGCTACAATTTCAGCCGCAGAAGCTGTACCTTGATTAACCACAGCTACAATTGGCAAAGTTTTAAATATTTTGGGTACCTGATTTAAAATATCGTTTTTAATATCCCCAGTAGCATAATCATCCGGTTTTACATAAAATTTCTGCTTAGCGTTGGGCGCACGTCCATCAGTATATACCACTAAGCTATTTGCGGGTATAAACGCACCCACTGTGCCAACCGCCGATTGCAAAATTCCACCCGGATCATCACGTAAATCTAATACCAGCCCTTTTAAATCATGATCATTGGCATAAATACTCTTTAATGCTGTAACCAAATTCTCTACCGTATCGGCCTGAAAATTAGTTATTCTTACATATGCATAATGCATAGCAAGAGTAGTATACTTAATACTCCTAACTTCAATTGTTGCCCGCGCAATGTTAAACACCAGCGGTTTTAATTCACTTTTTCGCGATATAGTAAGACTAACTTTGGTACCAACTTTACCGCGCATCTTTTTAATTGCTTCATCTAGCGTTAGTTCAGTAACAGCAGCACCATCAATTTTCATTATAACATCACCACTTTTGATGCCAGCCTTAAAAGCAGGAGTACCATCAATAGGAGCAATAATTTTAATTCCACCCGCATCCTTATCGCGGCTAACCTCAATCCCTAACCCGGCAAAAGAACCCGAAGTCATCTCACTTAATTGCCGATAACTATCTTTATCTAAATATGCCGAATGCGGATCCAGATTAGTTAACATGCCCTCTATAGCACCCTTAATTAATTTAGTATCAGTAACACTTTCAACATAATAACTTTTAGTAATTGCATATACTCTAGCAAAATTATTAATATCATCAACTGGAATTCCCACATTTATTTGGTCACCGGTTCCACCGTTGCTGCTATTATCTAATTTTACATTAGTCGTCTCAGAACCAGAATAACTAATTATACATAACCCAAGCGTTATCCCCATAATTAATCGACTTATTTGTTTTAATTGCATTATATATACCATTTCATAACTAAAAACTAGTTTATAATCTTTTAAATATTTAGATTATAACCAATGAAAACCCCGAGCCATCATACCCAACAATCCCAAGAACCTGCTACCACATACAGTCATCAATTTAACTTCTAAATTTTTGAGTTTAACTTCTAAACCCATCTCCAAATTTTTAAGTTTAACTTCTAAATTAAATTCCAACGCCTTAATTTCTTTTTGCAATTCAAGCTTACATTTCTCAATATCACCTTTAGTTGCTAAATCTTTATCATCAATAACCCTTTTAGTTTGTTCTACCATATCCACAATTACATGTTCTAATTCTTGCGCTGTACTTCTGCAATTTCTTGATTAACTAACAACACCACTACCTCAGCAATAACCGCTTCATTACGCCCAACAATCCCAATTCCTTCACTGGTTTTTGCTTTAATATTGATTTGATTAAGCTGAATTTTTAAATCATCAGCAATATTAGCACGCATAATATCAATATAATTGCGTAATTTCGGAGTTTGTATAATTATGGTAGCATCAATATTATTAATTATGTAATTAGTAGAGCTCTTAATTTTATTCCAAGTTTTTATTAATAGCAGACGACTACTTATATCTTTATATTGTGCATCATTATCGGGAAAAAATTTACCAATATCTCCTAGAGCCACGGCACCAATTAAGGCATCAATAAGCGCATGAACTAGTACATCAGCATCAGAATGCCCCAACAATCCTAAATTATGCGGAATTTCCACCCCACCTAGAATTAATTTACGCCCAGCAACTAGTCTGTGTAAATCAAACCCTTGTCCAATTCTAAAAGCAGGTGTAAATTGATTATTGCACTCTTCATTATCATTACTAATATTCATTAATTATAGACTATCTAAATATAATTCAGCATCAAGTGCCGCCATACATCCAGTTCCGGCAGATGTTACTGCCTGTTTATAAATCATATCTTGAACGTCTCCAGCTGCAAATACACCTGGTATCGAAGTTTGAGTTGCATTGCCGTGCCGCCCAGCTTCAGTTTTAATATAACCATGCTCCATCTCTAATTGTCCTTCAAATATATCTGTGTTTGGTTTATGCCCAATAGCAATAAATACCCCAGATAGAACAATATTTTCTAATTTACCGTCATTATATTTAATTCTTAAGCCATTTACACCTTGCTCATCACCTAATATTTCATCCACTTGGGCATTCGTCTTAAGAGTAATCTTGCCTTCATTAACTTTTTTCATCAACCGGTCAATCAAGATTTTTTCTGATCTAAAACTATCACGACGGTGCACTAGAGTCACTTTACTACAAATATTGGCTAAATACAAGGCCTCTTCAACTGCAGTATTACCACCACCAACTACTGCAACTTCTTGATTTTTATAAAAAAACCCATCACAAGTAGCACACCCAGAAACACCACGTCCACGAAATTTCTCTTCTGATTCTAGACCCAAATATTTAGCACTCGCGCCGGTAGCAATAATTAAAGCATCACAAGTATATTCACCCGTGCTGCCGCTCATCTTAATCGGCTTGGCTTTTAAATCAATTTTTTCAATCTGATCAAAAATAATTTCTGTACCAAATTTAGTAGCATGATCTAAAAATCTTTGCATTAATTCTGGACCTTGCACACAACCACCAACTTCAGCAGGCCAATTTTCTACATCAGTAGTAGTCATTAATTGCCCACCTTGCTCCATACCAGTAATTATAACGGGAGCTAGGTTAGCACGCGCGGCATAAATACTTGCTGTGTAACCAGCTGGACCTGAACCTAAAATTATTAATTTATGATGAACTGGCATGGCGCACCTCTCCCTTTTCGGGTAACGTTACATTTATTTCCAATAATTCTAAATTATCCCGTTTTTCCAGATTAACTTTTAAATCCTCTATATTAATTTTAATGTATTTAGCAATAACTGTCACCAGTTCTTGCTGCAAATCCGGCAACCAACTAGGAGTTGCCTCATAAGCATTAGCGCCATCATCCAAGAGTCGTTCATGAGCTAGAATAATCTGTAGTCGTTCTTTTGCAATCCCAGCCGTAGTTTTTTTGCGCCCAAAAAATAAATCTATTAATGCCATTAGCGTACCCCTTTAAAGATACGGCGCAATAATCCCTTTTTTTCTATATTGATAAAGCGCAGCTCACGGTTAATGCCTAAAAAACGGGCTACCACATCCTGGTAGCTCTCCGATACAATTGAACCAGTTAAATTAATTGCTGGAGTTCCAGTATTCGAGGCTTGTAGTACTTCTTTAGATTCTGGTATTACTCCAATTACTGGAATACGTAAAATATCTTCTATATCATTAATTGATAACATTTCTCCACTTTCCACTCGTTGGGGGTTATAGCGTGTGATTAATAAATGTGTTTTAATTTTATCTGTTCCATCAACTGCCCGTTTAGATTTTGAAGAAATAATCCCGAGTATCCGATCCGAATCTCGTACTGATGATACTTCCGGATTAGTAACAACAATTGCCTCATCCGCAAAATACAAGGCTAAAAAAGCACCGCGTTCAATTCCAGCTGGAGAATCACAAATAATAAACTCAAAATCATTTGATAACTCATTAATTACCTTTGCTACTCCTTCTTCAGTTAGCGCATCTTTATCCTTAGTTTGAGAAGCTGCTAAAATATATAAGTTATCACAATTTTTATCTTTAATCAAAGCCTGGTGTAAGGTTGCTTCTCCATTAATAACACTTACAAAATCATACACCACTCGACGTTCACACCCCATAATTAAGTCCAGATTACGTAATCCAATATCAAAATCAATCACTACAGTTTTGTGCCCTTTCAATGCTAACCCTGTTGCAAAACTAGCTGAGGTTGTGGTTTTACCTACGCCACCTTTCCCAGACGTGATAACAACGATTTTAGCCATATCAACTCCTATTTAATTATTTTTAATTATTTAACCCTAAGAACCTATTGCTCATCCACCAATCGGTTCAATCACTAATTTATTCTTGTTATCCAATGAAATCATAACGGCATTATGTAATACATTCTGCTGTAATTTATCCTCCATTACACGATATAATCCGCCAATTGCAATCAATTCAGCATTAAATTTACTTACAAAAATGCGGGCATTTTTATCGCCACTGCTGCCAGCAATTAAGCGTCCACGAGCTTCTCCATAAACATGTATATTACCAGTAGCTATTATTTCAGCATTATCTGACACAAAACTCGTCACAATAATATCACCATCGTTTTCTAATTTAATCCCACTACGCACAGGCTCATTACTAATAAGGGATTTATTATAAATATGTTCAAATCTTGAGCTACTGGGTAAATCAATTACTGGTATATGAGCAATAACATTTACGGTAAGATTTTCATTAGGTAAAATTGAATGTAGTTTTAAATTTAAGCCCTCAGCTATACTCTTCACATTTACAACCATTTCCTCTAACTGCGGCTGCTTAATAATACCATCAATTCCCAAAACAATAAAATTATTCTTTTGCTCTAATTTCTTAAAATTATTAAGCTTAGTCGTTATCTCAGTTAATTCAGTATTAGGATTAATCTGCAAGATAAAATACTCAAACTTTGCATGGCTAAATTTTAAACTTTTTCTTAGCATAACAACTATATTCACTCAAAAAACGGAGTAAAAACCTAGTAGTATTAATATTTACTCTACCTGGTAAATTATGAATGCTACATTGTTTCTTTCACTAACAATTATCAACCAATTTTAAAACACCAAATTTTAACACATTCTCAACTACAGCACACTTTTTTCATTAGCTGCTTGTTGTGCAATACAGCATTGAGTATTACATTTTTTAATTGAAGAAATGTTACAATGACGCTTGCTCTAATTTTATGTTCTTAATTCATATAATCCACTTTATATTTTAAGAATGTGTTTATAATTTCTAATTATTATGAAAAGCCAATATATTGGAAGATTTTGAACAAATTCTAAGAGCATATGCTAAATTTTTGAAAGGTAGTTACAACTTATGTTAATCGGTGTCCCAAAAGAAATTAAAAACCATGAATATCGCGTGGGTATGACCCCAGCCGGAGTTAATGAATTAGTGAGGCACGGGCATACTGTGCACGTGCAAACAGATGCTGGAGCAGGCGTTGGCTTCACTAATCATGACTACCAAAAAGTTGGTGGAATTATAATTGATAAGGCAAGTGAAATTTTTGCTGCCTGTGAAATGATAGTTAAGGTAAAAGAGCCGCAGCCTGATGAATGTAGAATGTTACGCCCAGGTCAACTATTATTTACTTACTTACATTTAGCCCCTGATCCTGAACAAACTAAGGCTTTAATTAAATCAAATTGTATTGCCATAGCCTATGAAACTGTTACCGATGATAATAATGGCTTACCCCTATTAGCTCCAATGTCAGAAGTTGCTGGGCGTTTATCAATTCAGGCAGGAGCCCATGCACTCGAAAAACATAAAGGTGGCAGTGGAATACTCTTAGGTGGAGTTCCCGGCGTAATGCCGGCACGTGTAACAGTAATTGGCGGTGGGGTCGTGGGTCTAAATGCTGCACGTATGGCAGCTGGGCTTAATGCTGATGTTACAATTTTAGATCGTAACCTTAATGTATTAAAAGCAATTGATAATACCACCGGAGGTAGGATTAAAACTTTATTTAGCAATTTGTTTAATTTAGAACAAGCGGTTAAAGAAGCCGACTTAGTAATCGGCGCTGTACTAATTCCTGGGGCTGCCGCACCTAAATTAGTAACTAAGGATATGCTCAAAATCATGAAGCCTGGCAGCGTGCTTGTTGATGTAGCTATTGATCAAGGGGGATGCTTTGAAACTTCTATGGCAACTACGCATCAAGATCCAACATATGTTGTAGACGGAGTTGTACATTACTGTGTAGCTAATATGCCAGGCGCAGTAGCTACTACTTCATCGTTAGCGCTCACTAATGCTACCCTTCCTTTTGTAGTTGAATTAGCTAATAAAGGGTGGCGAGAAG
>JAGOUD010000099.1 GCA_018061465.1 Burkholderiales bacterium | reverse complement strand
CATATATATTCTCACCAGATTCAGCACGTCGTCTCAAAATGGAGAAAATTATATCATGTTTTCTAAGGCGGCTAGCGCCTTCTATATTTAAACTAGCTGCAATATCTAAAAGCTCTGCAACATGTAAATCTTTGATTTCGCGTAAATGCATAAATAACCATCAAAAAATAAATTAACAACCTAACCAATACGATTGTTAGGGCAACAAATAGTACAACCCCCATAAGGGCAAACAATTATTATTGATTATAAATAGACTAGATAAGAGTAAAACTCTAATTGCCTGAATCGGTAGCACCTACCTATAGATAAAAAGTGCGTTCAACGCAACCAGGCCAAATTATACCCTAAATTAAATATTGCTGTCAATAAAAGTAGTTAATTGACTTTTAGGCAGATTACCAACTTTGGTACCTACAATTTGTCCGTTTTTAAATAATAGCAAAGTGGGAATGCCTCTTACACCATACTGAGAAGCGGTAACATTACTTTCATCCACATTTATTTTCACTACTTTTAATTTACCAGTATATTCATTAGAAATATCATCTAATATTGGCGAAAGCATACGGCATGGACCACACCATTCAGCCCAAAAATCTACTAAAACTGGCGTATCTGCTGTTAATACATCAGCCTCAAAAGACGAATCGGTGGCATACACTACATTACTCATAAAACGTTAACCTCAAAAAATAAAAATACTTGATATTATACTATAATCCTCACAGCATTGTTGGCAAATTTTATAAAATTTATTTTTGTAAGAATAATTAGATATGGAGTAAGGAAAGGCAGCAAAATGCTGCCTTTTTATTAAAGATTAGTATCTTTGATGACTTCCACGGTTATTATCCCGATCCTTCTCACTTGTTCCACCATGCGATTGTTGTCCGCCTCGTTGACCAGCATCACGCGCTTCATCTGAAGAAAACTCATGTGCCGTGCCTTTTTCATGAGCAGCAGTACCGCCCTTATGCCCAGCCTGACGAGCTTCCTCAGAAGTAAATTCATGTGCAGTGCCTTTTTCGTGAGCGGCTATACCACCCTTGCTTGCAATCTCACGCTGAGTTTCCGGATCCATTGACGCAAAGCCACGCTTTGAAGTATCACTGTGACCGCCTTGGTTGGATTTGTCATCTCTCTTATCTTTATTATCCTTATAGTCTTTATTATCTTGATAGTTTTGATTAGTATTTTGATTCATGATATTTTCCTTTCATAATCATAATAAGTAGTAAAATCACTTGTTCTTTCTAGTTGCACTTGTTTTAGAGGCATCATTCTTATGAGAATTCTTGCCCCCTTTACTTGCAATTTCCCGTTGTTTTTCTGCGTCCATTGACGCAAAACCACGATTAGAAGTAGAAGTCCCGCTATCTTTTTTTTGTTCTGTCATAATTCTCTCCATTCATAGAATAGTTAAATAAAAAAGTAAGTACTACCAAAACTAGCATTAAACTAATTTTTAAGTAGTACAAGACGCAGTTTAACAAATCTAGATTCACTTTGGCTACTACAAGTCTTAGAATAAAGGATACAGTGTAAAATTAAGCAAAAAAACTTTGCAAAAAGTCCGCACCTAAATATTTAGGAATTATTGATAAGAGAGTAAGACGAGTTAAACCGTGGCGGCAAATTGCCGCCCAGTCTAACATATCTCCCACAGAATAAGATTTATATGACAGGTGTTTTTAAGAAGTAGCAGGTAGTAGGTTTGGAACACTCTACATAAGCCAAACTATCAAAATGTTCCAGTGGCAAAGCTGACATATTCTTTTCCCAATAAATATATACATTACATCCAGATTCTGCCACTTTCACTCTTAAATCATCTTAAAGACTTTGTGCTGCTCTACGGTTATAACTATCTAGCTTGCTATTCAAAGCTTGAAAAGAACTAATATATATGGAAGTCAGAACATCTATTTGTTCCTCCGATAACCCAGCCCACTCTTTAGTGACATTGAACCCCAGAGACTCATCAAACAGCTGTTGATTCTTCTCAAGTCGTGATCTAATATCCTCAGCATCATTATGACCCTTTACATTGTTGGCTAAACCCGTTACAGTAGATATAAATTTAAGAACCAAATTAGTAAGTTTGAATAGCCCAGCATTATTATTTGTTGGTTGAACTATAATAAAAGCTCTTTCAATATTTAACAATTGCGCGCGAAACTGATCAATTATTTGTAACTGAGGATCCTCTGCATTAGATCCCAAAAACTTCAAACCATAATCTAAACATTCATATAAATTTTCGTTGGTAATTTTCCTATGTCCAAAGAATTTTTGGTTTAACTCCCCACCAAATACAAGTTCACGTTTTGCAACTATTCCACTAACATCATTAAATAATGTTTTAGCAAACCCACCTATACCCTTTTCATGGGTAAAATATTCACTAAAATTCTTTTGAATATTATCCAATGTATTTCTCATCCTAATTGTTTCTTGATGTGTAAGCTTATTATCTTTACAATAAGTTAAACATTTATTTAAACAAATTTCTATATTAAAAAACGATATTGTAGGGACTTCTCCCTTCTCAAAAACATCCTTTAAAATATGCGTTAATAATCTATTATCAGAAATGTCAACTCCCGCAGGAACTGGAACATTAGCCGATGAACCACATGGATTATGCCTTTCAAGACACTGCAATAAATGCTCATGCAACTTATTAGCAAATGTATCTTTATCTTTAATTAAATATTTTACAAACTCAGTTTTAAAGCTGTTTAAATCAGATTTAACCGTATAACAATCAGCCATACTTGTATCAGGGTGTAGATATAGTGATTTTAAGCCCATTACAAAACTCACCTCTAAATTATGCTGAGTAAATGATTTCGTGTTAAAAAACCACTGGGAGAATTTATTTGTAATTCTAAAAATAAAATTTTCAGATTTAGGCACTAATGTTCCTTTAGAATCTAAATGTAGAGTTTTATGACCCAAATCATTAAATTTAACCTGTTCTTTTTTAAGCCCCGCAGAAAACAATTTGAGGTTAAAGGAGGCATCTATTGTTTGTGGTCCTCCACCATTAGCATCCTTATCCGCACCAAAGAGTAAATTATTCCTTTCACATGCAGGTGATGCTGGTGCACTAGAACTCTGGTGTTGCGCTTTACCATTATTAGTATTTGAGGGAGGGAATTGAGATGCGCTACCACCTCTAGTTAAAGGCGCTATGTTACTTGATGGCATAATAAATCTCCTGTTTTAATAAAACATAAATATTAATTTAAAATTAAACGATAATACATACATATAGCGAACAATAATAACCCATTAATTTAACGTGGAAGAGTGCTCCAAATTGTCTGCCAAATTGGCAATTGAGCAACCTATCATTTTGAGGCATCCTACTCGTGTTACACCATTGTCCTTGCAAGCAAAGCAATCTACACAAACAAGTGGCTCTTTGGATAATTGAAGATGATTAAATTTTGCTTGATATTGTTCCCCATAACTACAAGCTAGTTACTGCTATTAACTATAAGTATGTATCAAAAAACCTTAGCATTTGCCCCATAGCTATAACCTACCTGGCAAACATACTTCAACAATTTATAACATTAGCCTGACTATAGAAAAAGCATCAACTACTAATTTAAAAAAATAGTAATTGCTAACCTTATAAACCGTTGAATGCTCCATTATCAAACGAAAACAAGATAAGAATTATCCCTTTTTAGGTGGGCACTTTTTTAAATTACTGCAAGGTTGCAATAACACTCGACCAATACGTTACTGAACAGATGGTAACTACTACCAATAAAATAAATACTCCAGCTTCAAATTTATCGGCTAATAACGACTGCGAATGCTCTTTACGTGCAATAAAATATAATATTGAGCCAGCTAAATACATTAAACATGCTAAAGCCAGAAACATCATTCCACCCGAATAAACCAGCCATAAACCATAGAGTACCGCAAGCACTCCTTTCATTATAGCTAAATAATCCACCTTTCGTTCACGAATAATTAATTGCATCGCAAACAATGCTGAGAGTAAATACGGTAATAAAATTAAACTTGTCGCTAATTGAATTAACATTAAATATACCGCATTAGTAAAATATGCCATAATCACAAATATTTGAGTGAGTAAACTAGAAATCAATACTGAATTATACGGGACGTTACGCTTATTTAATTTAAGCAAAAATTTAGGCATGGTACCGTCTTCTGCTGCCACATAAAACATATTAGTAGCAAGCATAGCCCAAGCTAACAAAGCTCCAGCAACGCTAATAACAACCGCCAAGCGAATAGCCTCACCGCCAATTGCACCGTATCCAGTAGCTAGTAGCCCAGCTGTCGAGGGAGTAGAAAGAGCACGAATCTCGTCACCACCTAACATGCCAAATGGAAGAATGGACACCGCTATATCAATTAAACAAACTACAACTGCCCCAAGCATAGTTGCCCGCGCTACATCTTGCATACTCCGTGCCCTAAGAGCAAAAATACATGCAGCCTCAATGCCGGTAAAATCCCACACTGTTACTAACATGGTACTTTTTATCTGATCAAGCATACTGCCTAATTTTAGTTCAACATGAAAATTGCTGCGAAATTTAGCCCAATGAAAGCCGCCAATAAATACCAATATAACAATAATCAGCGTTAATATTTTAATCGAACTAAATAAAATATTAACAAATGAAGCCTCACGAATTCCCCGATTAATTAAAAAATGCACCCCCCAAATTAGACCAGATTCTACCATTAGTGCAATAAGAGTATTGCCCTGACCCAAAAATTTAAATATTACAAAGTTACCTAAAGTAGCACAAATATAAACCAAATAACTGGTATTGGCTAAAATAGCATTAAGCGCATAACCCCAAGCCGAATTAAATCCTACATAATTACCAAACCCATGTTTAGCATAGCCATAGAGCCCACTTTGAATATCCGGACGCTTATTAGTGATATAAACAAATGCCCAGCTCAACGCCATAATTCCAATAGTAGTAATAATCCAGCCTAAGCTAATTGCAATAACTCCGGCTCCGTGGGCAATATTTTGTGGTATATCAAATACCCCACTCCCCATAATTGAACCAAAAATTAAAGAAAATAGCGCAATAAAGGATAAATCTTTAAGCTGCGGTTTTTGTTGTACTCTGTCTGCCTGCATAAAACTTCTTTTAAATATTGTTTTATTTAAATAACTGCCCTGATTTTATAACCCCACTACAATAATTCTCTGCATAATTATATACCACATCTTCCGCTCTCTCACATTCCCATAACGCAAAATCAGCATCTTTACCAATACTTATGCTACCTACTCGATGCTCAACTCCCAACGCTTTGGCAGCATTAAGAGTAACTCCCTTCCATACTTCAGCAATTGTTAACCCCAAACAAATACACCCCATATTCATTATTAACGGCATAGCTAAAAAAGGTGATGTGCCCGGGTTCATATCTGTTGCTATAGCCAATGGCACTTTAGCTAACCTTAATTCTTTTATCGGCGGCAATTTAGTTTCTTTTAAAAAATAAAATGCACCCGGTAATAATACTGCAACGGTGCCCGCTTGTGCCAAATATTTAACATCTACGGGATCCAAATACTCTAAATGATCAACCGACAAGGCAGCAAACTTGCTCGCCAACCTACTCCCCTTTTGATCACTTAATTGTTCTGCATGTAGTTTTACCCGAAACCCCAGATTCACAGCGTGTTGAAATAAGCGCTCAATTTGTGTAGGTGTAAAAGCAATTTTTTCACAAAAGCCATCTACAACCTTAGTGAGATGTCCAATTTTAGGTAACATTTGTTCAATAATTAAATCAATATATTCATCATTAGTATAGCCTTCCGGAGTAGCATGAGCGCCTAAAAATGTGGGAATTATATCTATACCATTTAACTCATTCAGCGCTGTTGCCACTTCAAGTATTTTCATTTCACCACTAACGGATAAACCATAGCCTGACTTTACCTCAATAGTAGTTACTCCGTACTGTTGCATAATTTGAATCCGTTGTTTTGCCAAATTGAATAGTTCTTCATGAGTAGCTAGATTGGTGGCCTTAACGGTAGCTTTAATTCCACCGCCTAGAGCTGCAATTTCTTGATAAGTCACCCCATCTAAGCGTTGCCTAAATTCATGAGCACGCGAACCAGCAAAAATTAAATGTGTATGGCAATCAATTAAACCAGGAGTAACCAGACGCCCTTTAGCATCAATACATTCCCCATATTTATAATTAGTTAAACTGGTATTTTGCTCGATTAAAGTAATCTTTCCGTCTTTTATTCCAAGAATAGTATGAGGTGATGTGGTTAAACTATCTAAATCTAATAAAGCATTCGCATTTATAATTAGGGTATCATAAATCATAATTCATAGCCACTCAAAATCTGCTTTAATATTGGCTCATAATAACTAATATTAGTTATAACTTTTCGTGCTTGATTAATATCCCTGGCAAAAAAACGATCTTCATTATAAAAAGCTACTTTTTCGCGCAGCATAGCTTGTGCCCGCCCCAGAGCAACAGATGTTTTAAGCGGAGAACGTAAATCAATTCCCTGGCACGCAGCCAAAGTTTCAATAGCTAAAATAGTTAATACATTATTATTAATATTAATTAACCGCCTAGCAGCAAAAGTTGCCATACTTACATGGTCTTCCTGATTTGCCGAGGTTGGAATACTATCAATACTGGCTGGATGAGCATAGGTTTTATTTTCTGAAGCTAGAGCTGCAGCAGTTACCTGAGCTAACATAAACCCAGAATTTACCCCAGGATTATTCACTAAAAAAGGCGGTAGCCCACCATTTAAATTTTTATCAATTAATAAGGCAATTCTCCGTTCGGAAAGTGCACCAATTTCACTAATGGCAATAGCTAAACTATCACAAGCCATTGCCACCAACTCAGCATGAAAATTGCCACCCGATAGAATTTCACCATCGTGGGCAAAAACTAACGGATTATCTGATACTGCATTAGCTTCATTCACCAAATTAGTTGTTGCATGAAACATATAATTTAAGACCGCCCCCATAACCTGTGGCTGACAGCGCAACGAATAGGGATCTTGTACTTTACCGCATCTTTGGTGAGAAGTTAATAACTCACTTCCTGCTAATAAATCAGACATAACTTTCGCATACTGCGTTTGCGCGGAATTATTCTTTAAATTATTTAAACGTGCATCAAATGGGGCAATGCTGGCTAAAGCTGCATCTACACTTAATGCTCCGCTAATAGTTGCTATCGCAAAATTACGTAAGCCACTAAATAAACCATGTAGTGCTAATGCCGTGGAAACTTGGGTGCCATTTAATAAGGCAAGGCCTTCTTTCGCAGCCAGCGTCAATGGAGGAAGCCCAATTTTAGCTAATCCTGCTCTAGCAGTTGTTTCTTGGCCATTATGGCGTACATTCCCTTCACCAAGGAGTACCAAACTCATATGCGCCAAAGGAGCTAAATCACCTGAAGCCCCAACTGATCCCTGAGAAGGAATACATGGATAAATGTGGTTATTAAATAGAGCTAATAAATAATCAATAGTTTGTCTGCGTACTCCAGAAAAGCCCCGTGCTAAACTGTTGATTTTTAGCAGTAGAATTAATCTAACTACTTCATCTGCTAAATATTCACCAACCCCTGCAGCGTGAGACAATACAATTTTACGCTGCAATTCTTCTAATTGCTCAGGTGGAATTATCGTATTTGCCAACAGACCAAACCCAGTATTAATTCCATAAGTTATTTTATTGGCTGCTATGGTATCGCTAACTAAGCTGCTTGCTGCATTTATATTGCTATAATCAGCCTCGGTTAATCTTAATTGTATGTCTGTAGCATAAGTTAATGTTAGTAAATCCGTTAAGGTTAAATTACCCACCTTTAATGTAATATATGACATGATATTATAAACCCATAAATTTTATTTAACCATCGGTAAATTTAAATTCTTCTCTTTAGCACATTTAATGGCACTCTCATACCCAGCATCAGCATGGCGCATTACTCCAGTTGCCGGGTCATTAGTTAATACCCGCTCTAAGCG
>JAGOUD010000098.1 GCA_018061465.1 Burkholderiales bacterium | reverse complement strand
TTTTTGCATAATTATTTACGTTTAATAAAATTTCCAAACTCTTCTCCCGTTTCGGGGTGCTTTAATCAATAATCTACAGTTGCTTTTAAATATCCCAATTTAGAACCACAATCATAGCGGATACCAGTTATAGTATGTGCAAATATTGCCTCATATTGTAAGAGGCCGGAAATTGCATCTGTTAATTGTATCTCACCGCCCACACCGCTACTAGTATTCATTAATTCACTAAAGATACGTGGGGTAAGAATATAACGCCCGATTACTGCTAAATTTGATGGGGCATCTTCAATTTGTGGCTTTTCTACAATTCTTTCAACTTTAGGATAACTAGATTGGTTACTCGCTAATTTTACTATACCATAAGATGAGACTTCACTAGCATCTACTTCATATAATCCCAATACCGAAGAGTGGGTTTGCTCATATACTTTGACCATCTGCTCTAATGCACCTGGAGCAGCATCTAATAATTCATCAGCCAAAATAACGGCAAATGGCTCACTACCAACCACCGAACGGGCACACAATACAGCATGTCCCAGCCCTAATGCCTCAGATTGGCGAATATAAATGCAATTAACATTATCCGGTAGTACCTTTCTTGCAATTTCAAGCATGTCAGTTTTATTTTTTAATTCTAGTTTAGATTCAAGCTCATATGCTTTATCAAAATGATCTTCAATTGAACGCTTATTTCTACCAGTAATAAAAATTAAATCAGTAATGCCTGCATTTACCGCTTCTTCTACTGCATATTGAATAAGTGGTTTATCTACAATAGGTAACATTTCTTTAGGAGAGGCTTTAGTGGCTGGTAAAAATCTAGTTCCAAGTCCCGCTACCGGAAAAACCGCCTTAGTTATTTTTTTATAGGTTGACATATTTATTTAATTACTAAAAAAATAATATTCTAATTGCTGGCGCAAATATTTACGTGAAGCTTCATCAGCTAAACTTAGCCGATTTTCATTAATTATCATGGTTTGATGATTAAGCCACCCTTGCCACGCCTCCTTAGATACTGAACTATATAATCGCTGACCCAATTCACCGGGTAATGGTGGATGATCTAATCCCTCAAGTTCTTCTCCCAATTTTATGCATTTAACCATATGTGCCATGCTGCTTCCTTAGAATATGTTTTTATATCTTTTTAAATATTACCGTGGCATTGACTCCACCAAAACCAAATGAATTAGACATAGCGATATTTATAGGCTTTTCCTTAGCTACGTTAGGCGTGTAATCTAAATCACAGCCCTCATCTAAATTAAAAATATTAATGGTTGGCGGCGCTATATTTTCCTTCATTGCCATTAAGGTAAAAACAGCTTCAATGCTGCTTGCTGCTCCTAATAAATGACCTGTCATTGATTTGGTTGAACTAATGGAAATTTTTTTAGCATATTCACCAAAACATGCTTTCATTGCATTGGTCTCGTTAAGATCACCTACCGGAGTGGATGTACCATGAGCATTAATATAATCAATTTCATCTGGATTAAGTTTAGCGCTAACTAAAGCCTGCTTCATACTTCTTAATGGACCATCTACTGTTGGCGCTGTCATATGGAAAGCATCTGCAGTTGCTGCATAACCAATCAATTCAGCGTAAATTTTAGCCCCGCGTTTTTTAGCGTGTTCATATTCTTCTAATACCAATACCGCACTTCCTTCACCCATAACAAACCCATCCCGGTCTCTATCCCATGGGCGTGAAGCAGTTTTAGGGTCGTCATTTCTAGTAGATAGGGCACGGCAGGCATTAAACCCAGCAATGCCAATTCCACAAACTGATGATTCAGCCCCACCGGCTAACATAATATCACAATCGCCATGCTGGATAAAACGCATTGCATCACCAATACAATGGTTCCCAGTAGCGCAAGCGCTCACTATGCCATAGTTAATACCCTGATAGCCATATAAAATAGATAAGTTACCTGCTACCATATTACCAATTGCTCCAGTGATGAAAAATGGTGATATTTTTCGTGGTCCCCGCTCTTTTAAGATGATAGAATTTTCTTCAATATAAGGTAAGCCGCCAATTCCCGAACCAATGATTAAACCCACTCTGGTTTTATCTAAATTAGGTATTTCTTCTATGCCAGAATCATTAATTGCATCAATACCAGCTACCATACCATAACGAATAAATAAATCCATCCGCCTAGCATCTTTATCCTCAATGTAGCCCTTGGTAGAAAAATTCTTAAGCTCCCCGGCAAATTTAGTGGCAAAATCGCTAGCATCAAAATGAGTAATTTTATCTATACCGCTAATCCCATTTTTGATATTATGCCAAGCAGTAATTAAATCATTCCCAACTGGTGACACAATGCCTAAACCAGTTATAACTACACGTTTGGTATTACTCATGTAGAGCGCTCCTTATGAATATTATACATTGTCCGATTTTATACTCGCTGCTAAATACAGCCATGTATCAATTACTGTATCCGGGTTTAACGAAATAGTCTCAATTCCCTCATCAATCAACCATTTAGCAAAATCAGGGTGATCAGATGGACCCTGTCCGCATATCCCCACGTATTTTTTATGTTTTAAACATGCACTTATAGATAAATGGAGCATAGCTTTTACCGCCTCATTGCGCTCATCAAAAGAAGCCGCAATTGCACCATTAGAATCCCGATCAATTCCTAAGGTAAGTTGTGTCATATCGTTTGAACCAATCGAAAAACCATCAAAATGTACTAAAAATTCTTCAGCTAAAATAGCATTTGATGGAATTTCACACATCATATATATAGCTAGGCCATTCTTTCCGCGCTCTAACCCATTTTCAGCCAGTAAATTCATAACTGATGCTGCTTCTTTGGTAGTGCGGATGAATGGAATCATAATAGTTACATTATTTAGTCCCATTTGATTAATAACTTTATTAACCGCCATACATTCTAATTCAAAACATTCGCGAAAGCTAGGCGAAACATAGCGTGAAGCTCCTCTAAAACCCATCATTGGATTTTCTTCTACTGGTTCGTATAATTTACCAGCAATTAAATTAGAATATTCGTTGGACTTAAAATCAGACAAACGTACAATCACTTTTTTGGGGTAAAATGCTGCAGCAATGGTTGCAATTCCTTCGGCAAGTTTATCCACATAAAAACCAACCGGACTACTGTAACCCGCAATTTTATCTTTAATTATCTCTTTAAGTTGATCCGGTATACTATCAAATTCAAGCAGCGCTTTAGGATGAATACCAATTTGACGATTAATTATAAATTCTAAACGTGCTAAACCCACTCCATGATTAGGAATTTGGGCAAAATTAAATGCCAATTCAGGATTGCCCACATTCATCATTATCTTGACCGGTAAATCAGGCATAGTTCCAGTATCCAGTTCCAGAATTTCAATATCCAATTGTCCCTCGTATACATGTCCGGTATCACCCTCACAACATGATACACTAACTGCCATTCCATCACGTAATGCACTAGTTGCAGTTTCGCAGCCTACAATTGCCGGAATACCTAATTCCCGGGCAATAATTGCTGCATGACAGGTTCGTCCGCCTCGATTAGTAACAATAGCTGCAGCACGTTTCATTACCGGTTCCCAATCAGGGTCAGTCATATCCGTTACTAATATATCACCCGCAGTTACGTTATTCATATCATGATGATCTTTTACCAAACGTACTATTCCTGAGGCGGCTTTTTGCCCAACAGCCCGACCAGTTATTAACGTATTACCCCGTTTGGTAATTCGATAGCGGATCTGCTTGCTGCTATTTGATTCTTGCGATTTAACTGTTTCTGGCCGCGCCTGTAAAATATAAATTTTACCATCAATACCATCTAAACCCCATTCAATATCCATTGGCCGCTGATAATGTTTTTCAATTATTACTGCAAATTTGGCAAGCTCAGTAATTTGGTGGTCGTTAATGGAAAATTTTTTACGTAAACTATCTACTACATTAACAGTTCTAACTGACTGTCCGGTTTGTGCCGTATCAGCAAATTCCATTTTAATAACTTTACTTCCCATACTTTTACGAATAATAGCCATCTTGTTATTAGCTAGTGATGGTTTATATACATAGAATTCATCAGGATTGACCATTCCTTGGACTACACATTCACCTAAACCGTAACTTGAAGTTATAAATACAACTTTATCAAAACCGCTTTCGGTATCAATAGAAAACATAACTCCGGAACTGCCAATATCAGAGCGCACCATTTTTTGAATGCCTGCTGATAAATAAATTAAGGAATGGTCAAACCCTTTATGCACGCGGTAAGAAATTGCACGGTCATTGTATAAGGAAGCAAAGACCTGTTTAATTGCCAGTTTTACCTGTTCAATTCCTTTAATGTTTAAGTGGGTATCTTGTTGTCCCGCAAAAGAAGCATCTGGTAAGTCTTCGGCTGTAGCTGATGAACGAACGGCAACCGAAATATCTTCCCCATAAACTTCAAGCATTTTGGCGTAGGCAGTTTCAATATCTTGTTCTAAATCTTGCTGAAAATTAGTTTCAATAACCCATGCTTGTATTTGACGGGCAGCTTTAGCTAGAGCAATCACATCATCAACATCTAATCTATTTAATAAATCGTCAATTTTAGCTTTTAAATTATTTTGCTGTAAGAAAGTTTTATAAGCTTCAGCTGTGGTGGCAAAACCGCCAGGTACCCGAATTTCTTGTTCGTGTAATTGAGAAATCATCTCTCCTAGTGAAGCATTTTTACCGCCAACAATTGGCACATCTTTCATGCGCAAATTTTCAAACCAAATAATATTTTGCATAAGCTTAATTTCCTTAAATTATATTTAACCATCAGTAGGAATAGATTAATTTTCGGTAAGTATTCTACCATATTTTGACGAAAGAGCCTTATATAATCTTTAACTATAGATCAAGATGGCCTAGGAGCTTTTTATAAGGCATGACCAAGCCCAGGATTTAAGTACAAAAAGTATATATGACATTTACGCGCTTGTTAGGAGTATTTGCTGTACATGTTTAGCAATCATATATTCTTCATTAGTAGGGATTATGCTAACTACAATCTTACTGTCTTTGGTACTGATAATTGCTTGGTGATTGTTATTAGCCTGCTCATCTAGACCTAAACCCAGCCACGTTAAATAAGCACAGATTTTTTGGCGGACTAATGCTGCATGTTCTCCAATTCCCGCACTAAACACCAAAGCATCGCATCCACCTAAAGCTACACATAAATGTCCTATTTCACATGCAGCACGATAACAAAATAATTCAATAGCTTCCTTGGCATTTAAATCATCACTAATGAGTAATTTACGCATATCACTGCTTAAACCGTTAGATACTCCTAATAATCCCGATTTATGGTAGAGCAATTCAGTTATTTGCGGCAGTGAATATTGCTTTTCTTCTAGGAGATACAAAATCACTCCAGGGTCGATATTACCACATCGCGTCCCCATCATTAATCCATCTAACGCAGTAAATCCCATAGAACTAGCTACGCTTTTATGCTGATACATAGCGCAGGCGCTTGATCCATTACCCAAATGTTGTACAATTACCCGCTCATTGCCAACTGTACCAATATAATTATTTATTACCGAAGCAATGTACTCATAAGACAGCCCATGAAACCCATAGCGGATAATTCCTTGTTTAGTTAAAATCTGCGGAATAGCAAATAGTTTGGCTAAATGCTGCTGAGTATGATGAAAACTTGTATCAAAACACGCAATTTGGGGAAGGTTAGGCTGTAGATTAGTAATTATTTTAATAGCATTGAGATTATGCCCTTGATGTAATGGTGCAAGTGAAACTAGTTCTTCTAATTGGTTATAAATAGATGGTGTAATAATTACTGGTGCTTTAAAATAAGTGCCGCCGTGTACTACTCTGTGACCCACTGCTACCAAGATTACTTGCTGAGAAATATTTTCTATTACCCGAGTAAATAATTGGTTATAATCAATTGTTGGGATAATTTCTTGTTTAGTATTATATAAATCGGATATAGTAAAATTAGTTGCATCTGTACCAATATCCATAGTGCCATGATAGAGCATATTATCGGCAATAGAAGAGGTGGCAAAAACTGAAAATTTAATGCTGGATGAGCCAGCATTAATTACTAATATAGCTTCAATCACTTAGTGGTTCCCAGTAAAGCTTTTTTACGGGCATATACTAATGCCAAAATAGAAGAGGCTTTGCGGGACATTGCATCACTACCACGGCTAGTGAGAATGATAGGAACGGTTGCTCCCATCACAATGCCTGCTGACTCCATTTCAGATAGATAAGTCATCTGTTTATATAATAAATTCCCCGCTTCAATATCTGGTACCACAATAATATCTGCATCTCCAGCTACTAGTGAATTAATTCCTTTAACTGCCGTTGCTTCATTAGAAATAGCATTGTCAAATGCTAGTGGTCCATCTAAAATTCCTCCGCTAATTTGGTCACGGTCAGCCATTTTGCATAAGGCAGCAGCATCTAATGTCGAGGGGATATTTTCATTAACAGTTTCAACCGCTGAGACAATAGCCACTTTAGGTGTGCCTAAACCAATGATTCTAAAAAGATCAATCGCATTTTGTATTATATCTACCTTATCAGCTAATTTAGGAAATAAATTTATAGCGGCATCTGTTAAAAAAAGCGGTTTCGAATAATTGGCTATTTCCATAGCAAATACATGACTCATCCGGCGCTCTGTTCGTAGCCCACTTTGCTTATTAACTATTGCAGACATTAATTCATCAGTATGTAATTTACCTTTCATTAATGCCTCAACTCTGCCGCTTCTAGCTAATTGAACTGCAATTTCAGCTGCTTCATGGCTATGTTTAGTATCAACTATCTCAAAATTTGAAATATCTACACCAGCAAGTGCTGCAGCATCAATAATTTTTTGCCGCGGACCTACCAAAATAGGGGTGATAATATTATCTTGTGCGCTAACTACTGCACCCTTAATAGATAATTCATCAACTGGATGCACCACTGCGGTGATTAATGGAGCTAGTGTTTCTTTCATGTCAAATAGTTTTTTATTCCATCCCGAACATTTTTGTTCCAATTTTATTTCTGGCATAACTATGCGCTCACGCTTAATTTTGGTTTGGGGTGCAAGTACTTTTGCGTCACCAGAAATTACTATTTCGCCGCTTTGGATAGTACACTTACAATCAAAATTAATCGTATGATTATGGGGTGATTTATTAGCTACAGTTATAGTGGCGGTTACGATATCACCCAAATGAATGGGATGTAGAAATTTTAAATTTTGATCTAAATAAATGGTGCCAGGTCCGGGCAGGATAGTACCCAATAAGGTAGAAATAAGAGAAGCTCCCCACATTCCGTGAGCAATAACCCCATGAAATCTATCATTTTTAGCAAATTCAACATCTACGTGAGAAGGGTTGATATCTCCAGACATAATGGCAAATAATTCAATATCTTTTATGGTTAAAGTATGGTTTAAGCTTACACAATCACCAATATGTATTTCATCAAAAATTTTATTTTCTATATAATCCACTATGTATTCTCCTCTTTTAAGGCTATTGAAAAGTTAATTCGGTACCTATTTCAGTCTGATTTTTAATATAGACTATAAGCAAAAGGTATTTTAGCATAATTACTTACTTTTTATATGGTTATTTGCAGCGCCTACAGGGTAAACGCATATTAAATCATTTTGAAGAATTGTCATCCTGTTGCTTGACAAGATGATCTATAAGATATTGGTTAAGGATCTGTGCTACAGTTTATCCCCGGCTGTGACAGGGGGCTGGGGAATGACTAAGGCAACGATTGATTTTGCAGTGATTTAAGAGGTGGCTATCCTCTGGTTATATAGTTAACCCTATTGAGGAATTGGTTTCATGCACTCGTTCTAAATTAGTCAATAATACATCTTTTAAGGTGATAGCTTTTAATTCATTTATACTCGTGGTTACCTCATCCTGTAGTGCTTTAAATTTTGCGTTGTCTTGTTCGTGCCGCAACAATTCTAAGTAAGTTTTTTGATGGATTGGGTGCTTACTATCTAATATTTTCCTGACAGCTGGATCTTTTTGATAATAACGTACA
>JAGOUD010000097.1 GCA_018061465.1 Burkholderiales bacterium | reverse complement strand
CCATTAGATTTATCAAGACATTTGGCGAAATATCATTACTTGCCAACAGACAAAATACATTCTATGTCATCACATGACATAATTAAGATTATTGAGATTATAAAGAATAGATTGAGGTATGATAAATTTATCATGAGATTAGCACATTTTATTAATATGCAAGATGCTAGACTAAGATTAATTCCTAAAGAAATTCAATTAAATGATAATCTGTGGTTTATTTCATTAAATTGGTGTAATTCAGATATAAATAATAACTCAACAAGCAATTTATTGAAATTACATGGTAGTTGCCAAGATTATAGCTCTATGATATTACCAACTCAAGAGTTACGTGATAATTTTGTTATAAATGATAATTATGTTGCTACAGTTGCATTTAATCTAGTACAAAGGTGTAATACCTTATACTTATGGGGCACTTCATTAAGTGATTATGATGTTGTGAAATACACTACTTAATATCTGCAGGGCGTAATATAAGTAAAATCATTGTAATCAACACTGATGAAAGAGTCTATAAAAGAACTAAATCTTTAACACGTATTTATGAACTGGATAATGTTAAAGAAATAATTTATATAAATCCAGAAAAAGTGTGTTGGTATAAGGCGGTGAGTATAATTATATTGAATAAACTGAGCACTAAACTTAACATTATTTTTAATTTTTAGTAAAATAGTATAAAAATATTTTTGGAAAATATGGTATAGATATGTATCTTAACAAATTACACAATACAGAAATTTTTTATCATTTACAATTACGTTGTTTTGTCGTTGTAGAACTAAAACCCGGTAAATTTAAGCCTGAATATGCAGGTAAACTGAATTTTTATCTTTCTGCCGTTGATACACAGCTAAAACATTCTACAGACAATCCATCAATAGGATTAATTCTATGTAAACATAAGGACAAAATTGAGGCTGAATATGCCTTAAGAGATTTAAATAAACCCATAGGTATCAGTGAATATATACTCACTCAATCATTGCCGGATAACTTCAAAAGTCAACTTCCAACGGTAGAGCAGCTAGAAAATCAACTGGGTGGAGATGATAATGAGTAGAATAAACTATAAACGATTAGGTGAGATTTTTGAGCAGGCAGAAAAATTCAAGAAAAATAAAATTTGAGAAAATAAAAACACCCTATTTGCCGTCCTATATATTTAAATAAGAATCAATAATAAATAATACAGAAAGTTAACAAGTAAATGAATATACTATACATCAACCACTATGCCGGTTCTATTTACCATGGAATGGAATATAGACCCTATTATTTGGCGCGGGAATGGGTGAAACTTGGGCATAATGTGACTATTATTGCAAGTAGTATTTCCCATCTGAGGAATAAAAATATTACCATTCCATTGGGGCAGAATTATTATGAAGAACTAATTGATGGGATTAACTATATTTGGTGTCGAACACCGCCTTATGAGGGGAATGGAATAAAAAGAGTAATTAATATTTTTACTTTTTTGTATCGGGTAAAAAGATTAATTCCTAACTTTATGCCAACTAATAATACCGTATCACATAGGTGGTTGCAGAAGTTTTTGCCTCAACGTAATTACACGAATAAGTTAGGTATTTCACTAAAGATCACTCCTGATTTAATTATAGCGTCTTCGACTTACCCGTTTGATACTAAAGTTGCAGCAAAAATTGCTAGAAGAACCAGAGCTAAATTAGTTTATGAAGTACACGATTTATGGCCGTTAACGCCAATTGAATTAAACGGTATGTCACGCTTACACCCATTTATTTGGTTTATGCAAAAAGCTGAAGATTTTGGTTATAGAAATGCAGATAAAGTGGTAAGTTTATTACCTAAAGCCAAAACTTATATGTGTAACCACGGTATGCATAAGAGTAAATTTGTGTATATTCCCAATGGTGTTAGTATTAGTGATTGGCAGAACTGCCAAGAGGTAATACCACCAGAGCATTTAAACCAAATTATTCAACTAAAACAGCAATATAATTTCTTAATTGGTTATGCCGGTAGTATGGGGGAGGCTAATGCACTTAATTATTTATTAAGTAGTGCTGCCCAATTACCACACTATGCTTTTGTTTTGGTTGGTGATGGGGCTTTAAAAACCGCATTAACTACGCAATTAGCGCAAGAAAAAATTACTAATGTATTTTTTTTGCCACCAATTAGTAAAAGGCAAATCCCTAACTTTTTACAGCAAATGGATGCGTTATATATTGGATGGAATAAATTAGCTATTTATCGTTTTGGGATTTGCCCCAATAAATTGTTTGATTATATGTTAGCAGCTAAACCTATTATTCATTCAGTAACTGCGGGAAACGATTTAGTACAGGAAGCGCAGTGTGGTATATCAGTTCCGGCAGAAGATGTTGGGGCTATTGTTAAAGCAATTGATGAATTAGCACATAAATCAGTGGACCAGAGGAATAACTTAGGGCAAAACGGATATAATTATGTAACTAAATGCCATGATTATACAATTCTTGCCAAAAATTTTTTGCACGAGTGCGGAGTTAAGGTCTGCCATATTACCTCGGCACATGCGCGCAATGATATTCGGATTTTTGTTAAAGAGTGCGTAACTCTTAGTAATGCTGGGTACGATGTGAGTTTAGTTGTTGCCGATGATTTACCCGATGAAGTTAAACATGGCGTAAAAATATATAGTGTAGGTAAACCATTATCGCGTAAGCAGCGGATGACGAATATTCCGCAAAAAATTTATTACAAAATATTAGATTTAAAACCCGATATTGTACATTTTCATGATCCTGAATTAATGATAATTAGTACCAAATTGGCTAAACAAAAATTTAAGGTTATTTATGATGTACATGAGGATCTGCCTAAACAAATTATGAATAAGCATTGGCTGCCTAAACGCGTGCGTCCAATAGTGTCATTCTTTATTGCTCAATTAGAAAAATTTTGTGCGAAACGTTTTTATGGAGTTATTGCTGCAACACCGTTAATTGAAAAACGGTTAAAGCTTTATAATAAGAATACTATAGCAGTATGTAATTATCCTCTATTATCTGAACTAAGATCAACTAATATTGACTGGAAAAATAGAGCTAATAAGCTATGTTACATAGGAAGCATTTCGCAAACTAGGGGAATCGTTCCTTTGATAAAATCATTAGCAATAAGTAAATTACCTCTAGAATTAGCTGGTCAGTTAAGTGGTGGTATTAGTTTAAATGAATTACAGCAATTATCCGGATATGAGTATGTAAATTATCTGGGCATTATCGAACGTAATCAGATTGCTCAATTATTACAACAGGTTAAAATTGGAGTAGTTACTTTATTGCCAACTCCAAGCTATATAGAATCGTTACCGATAAAAATGTTTGAATATATGATAGCGGGTATTGCGGTAATTGCTTCCAATTTCCCTCTATGGGAGGATATAATTAGTAAATATAAATGTGGAGTTTTAGTAGATCCTCATAATAGTGAAGCGATTGCGTTAGCCTGTCAAAATTTATTAAATGATGAAGAACAGGCAATGATTATGGGGCAAAATGGGCAGCAAGCAGTACAAGAACATTTTAATTGGGAAAAAGAATCAGCAAAATTGCTGGAGTTTTATAACTAGAAGCGAAACATAATTTGGTGGGCCCTGCTGGACTCGAACCAGCGACCAAAGGATTATGAGTCCTCTGCTCTAACCAACTGAGCTAAGAGCCCTAAATATGAGGTAATGATTATGCCATAGTTAATAATGTTTTTGCAAGCACTATTTTTCTAATCACATTGCTCATCGTTAGGAATATAACGAATACCATTTATTTTAACCCCAATTAATTCTTCAAGCTATTGCCAAGTTGGGTTTGGTAGATAAATTCACTTATTGGTAGAATCTACCACCACCATGTAAAAATGGGAAATTCTAGATGATAATATGTTAGAATAACTGCATGGGTTGATTAATTATTGTGTGTAATATTTTATTATTATGCATAATGAGTTAGCATTGTATATTGCCTATTGTTTTTTATATGGGAATACTTATGTCGGAGAATGTTAGTAAAATAACAATCAAAGAAGCTCAATTGATACAAAACATCATAAATAAGCTAAATGTATATATGGAACAAAATGGTCAAACTCTGTTTAGCCTAGCGCAAACAATGGGATTTGTATATCAGCCGTTTAATAGATTAATGAAAAATAAGACTGTTCCGTCATTATCTTCTTTAGCAATGATTTCTGATTATCTAAATTGTTCTATTTCAGAATTAATAAATGATGAGTTTTTTATAGATATAAATTTAGTGACTAGCATGACTCAATTACCAGAAATTGATAGTGTTTATAAGAGAAGGATATACATCCCGTATGGTGAATTTAAACCACTCCTAAACCAAAAATTCTTTATTCTTTCTGATTCTGCTAATGATATTATAAGCAAAGTTTATTATTTAACTGATCACATTATTTCGGATGGTGAATTTATTGTTATTTATAAAAAAAAGCATCTTTTAATGAATGTATTACTTTCCAGCAGTAAGTTTATTTTAATTCAAAACGGTAATAAAGAGGAGCGAATTTCCACTGAGGAAATTATTCCAATCGCCAAATTTTTTAAAAATACTTTAATGTGTGATTCTAATAATAATCAAATTAGAAATTCTATTATATAAATAGGGGTTATAAATGCATAATTATCAAATACCACTCATATACTTTCCTTTAAAGCTAGTGTTTGTTGATGACAATTTGAATATGTTAAATTCTACATATAGCTATTTTAAAGATAAATATCGATGTGAAAGAGCCAACTCAGCTGATGAGGCGATCGAGATTATTAATAAATTACCTCATTTTAGTTATAATTTATTTACCTATGAGACTAATCGTGAAGATGACCTTCAAGTAGAGGATAACTTTAAAAAATTTAGTTTAAATATTGATAATATACTTAATCTTGTTGAGAATACTGATAGGTACAATAATGTGGGAATAGTTGTTACCGACTATAAAATGGGTACAAAGAATGGCTTAGAATTGTGTGGAGAAATAAAAAATAAATATATAAAGAAAATTTTATTAACTGGTCAACTTGATGCTGCACAGGGTATTAATGCTATGAATAAGCAAATCATAGATAGATATGTGAAGAAGGGATCAGATTCTATTATCCAAGATCTAAAAGAATATATAGAAATTCTGCATACCGCATATTTTAATCAGTTATCTGCATTAAATAATGATGTGCTTTTAAATTCTGATTTATACGTCCTTGATGACTATGATTATATTGAATTGTTTGAAAAAATAGTGCAAGAGCATAAAATTAAGGAATTTTACCTTATCGATTCTAAAGGCAGTTTTCTGATGATAGATGAGGCAAATGAAAAATTTGTTCTAAATGTGCATACTAATAAAAGCCTTGATGAATTTATTGAAATATATCAAGATGAGAAACATATTAGTTCGCTAATTGATGGCATAAAATCAAGAAAACTTATTCCATTTTTTGGGGTGAATATTAATCCGGCTTCAATTGAGTTATCACGTTGGTACAATCATTTTTATCATACTCAAACATTTAAAAATTTTTTCTGGAATTGGGTTAAGCTCTAACAATTTGGATATTATTAATTCTTGATTTTGGAATTAATTTTATATTTGTTGCTTTAACTTTCTCTTGTAACCAATATTCTTCTGCGTGATCGGTAACTAGATAAGCTTGTGTTATCTCTGTTTTAGTGATAATTTCAAGTCCAGTTAAATCTTCCTTTAAATCATAATCAGACAATAAAACTATCTCATTATTCTTATTGTCTTTATACCATTCTAAAAAATTGCTGCTATTAATAAAATAGAAACTTTTAACTCCGACACGAGAAAACATTTTTTGCCAAGTTAGAATTATAGTAGCATCATCATCAAGTGCAACTAAAATTGTGCGTTTGCTAACCGCAATGGTTTCGTCTAGCCATTGCGGTTGTGGCAGCAATGGAATATTTAGGATTATCTGTGTCCCTTTATTTATTTCTGACTCAATAAACAGATCTCCTTTGATTGATCTTAAATAGGTAATTGAGCTTGATAATCCTAAACCTTTACCTGAATGTTTGCTGCTTTTGCCACCCATTACCTCGTTAATTTTTTCTTTACTTATCCCACACCCACTATCTTTTATATTTAATATAAAGTATTCGTTATTCAAATATCTTAAATCCACCCATATGTTTCTTGCTTCATTATATAAACTTTGATAAGAGTTATTTAAAAGATTAGATAATATTCTTAAAATTTTGGTTGGAGCAATATATACTAATTTTTCTTTAAAAAAATTATCAATAATTAAGTTTATGCTGCATGGGTTATTTGACCATTCAGATTGTTTGGTGGATATTATGCTGTTTAACAGGTTAGCAATATTCATAAATCTAGGCAAATTACCATCATCAACTGGGATATTGTTAGATGGAATAATATCATGCAATTTATCCGTTAATTGATAGTAATTGGTTACAATACTAGCACTAATATTTTTAATTTCTTTAACTAGCTTCTCTATATTATTTAAACTCAATGCTGTAATTTCGCTAATACGATCATTTCTGATTTCCGTTATTGCTACATCAAGCCCAGTTACCGGTGACCTCAAATCGTGCGCAACTTGAGCTGCAAGCTCACCAAATTCATATTTCACTTTATCTCGCTCATCACGGTATTTAAAGGAATCCTCTATAGATTTTTGCAAGAATATAAATTCTTCAATTGAGAAATTGCTATTTATTTTGGTTTTATCACCGGTTATTGCTAGTTCTTTAATATTATTTCTTATTTGATTAAATGGGTGTTCAAATGTTTTACCTATAATAAGGGCTAATGCAACTACAATAATTGAGTAAGCAAGAATGAATGGCGGCAAGCATAAAATCATATCTTTATTAATAACTGAAAACTCATAGGTAATGATAAAAAATAATATAAAGCTTCCAACAGTAACACTAAACGTCCAAAAAGTTAGTTGCCCTTTTATACCCGCATATTCATTAAACCAGGTTGACAAATTATAATATTTTTTATCTATAATAAGAGATAAACCAAAAATTATCCAAAGTAATCCTAGAAACCATACCAGCTCACCATAGTTTGCTAAGTTTTGTGTATGAGAAAATAAACAGTATGTTACGAAGTAGTCTCCTGTAATAAGAATAATAAAGCCAGCAATGAGGATAAAGATGACTATATTTGCAGAATAAATTAAACATAAAATTGCCAAATCAAAAATAATAAATTCTGTAAAACAACTAGTTACCATTAATACGTTTTCCATGGGGGAATAGTTTATTTCATTGTATTGTACCTGAGATAGAAATAACCCCAAGATAATAAAGCTGGCTAAAATTAGAAAAAATAAAATTTTTATAACTCTGCGTTGGCTAATTATTCTAATTAAAATTTTAATTAATAAAATAATTGCTGATATATGCCAAGTAGTAGCAATGATTAAATCTATTGAAAAATTTAAGACTTGTAGATGACTATCTGTAAGTGTTTGTTGAAGTAGCAAAAAGATATAAAAAGAAATATTATTTAAAAATAAAAGTAGATTAGTTAAAATAAACCATTTAAAAATACTTTTAGTCTCTGACTTGGTTTGTTTGTAAATATATATGCTAAAAACTAAAATAAAAATATGAGCGATAATTTCAATATATTGATAAATAGTATTTAAATATTTTAAATTACTGGTGAAATTATTTATTGTTTGTACAATAAATAATCCACCCCAGATTATGGACCAGAGCGAAATTATATATACACTGAGACTAAATTTTTTTGCCATATGGAGGAATCCTAATGTTTATATGTTTTTAGCTTGTCTTCTAATATAGAAATGTGGCAAACCAAATTTATTAGTTGGTCTTTAAAAATGGTATGACGAAAATCTAATACCACATCTTGTTGTGCATTATAATGTTTAAAAGTTTTTAGGGCGTGGGTATTTTTCTCCCAGGTGGCTCCAAAAATTCGGTTTGATTTTTTTTGTGTAGCTAAACAAAAAATATCATGAACTAAAAAATTACATACTCCAAACCCACGCAAATCTTTACGCAGGGCACCATTATGGAGAATTAGGTCATAATTGGTAGTGTTTTGCGTATATAGATTGTTAATTTC
>JAGOUD010000096.1 GCA_018061465.1 Burkholderiales bacterium | reverse complement strand
ATATTATATTTTCTTTGTATATCTAATAACCTACTTACAAAAAAATTTAAACGTTGAAATAAGCGACACATTTTTATTAATGAATATTATTATAATATTTTCTATTACTCTATTTGTCCTATTTGGCTATCTTGCAAGAAATTATACATGTCGGCTAAAGAAATCTCAATATATAGTGTCAGCATCATTTTTACCAATAATAACGTTATTATTTAGTAGTACTATATGGATAAATATAATAGCATTTGCTATATTATTAACTAATTTCTGTATAATTGTGGTTTTAGGCAATGCCGTTTTTGCTGAAATTTTTGATAAGGAATATAAAATGACGGCTTGCTCTTTTAGCTATAATACAGGAATTGCTATTTCTGGATTTTCTCCTTTAGTTGCTGATTTTTTTTCTGAACACTTTAAATTTGGACTTCAATGGATCTTGTGCTTTATATTTATGGGATTATTTGTTGTAACAAAATGTACCATGAATACTAACGGGTATAAAAAACATGCACAACATTAATATTTTTTATTATATTAGGAATGAATTATCCCTCATATTCAGTAGGTGCTATAACTATATCTCTAACATTAATGGAGTGAGGAAGGTTAACCATAAACTTAATTATAGTGACGAATTCTTTTACCTCAATAAAACCACTTTTAGTTTTTTTTATACTTTGGAGCAGGGGAGTGTTAATATTTGTTGGGGATAAATTCATTATACGAATATTATGTTTAGCATTACTTAATCTTAATGAATCAGTAAGGCTTTTAACATACGCTTTGGTGGCAGCATAAACTGATGAATATGGACGCGGTAGTCTATCCGCCAAAGAGCTAAGATTGATAATCGTACCATTATTATTTTTGTGCATAATTGGTAATATTAACTCTAGCACATTAGTAAAACCCTGCACGTTGATATCTATCATTTTTTTGATTTGCATGTGTTGGAGCTTCTCAAGCTCACTATAATAGGCTACCCCAGCATTATTGATTAACCCATTAATTGTTATATGTTTGTTTGCAACGGTTGCTATTATATTTGTTAATTTTGTATAATCACAAACATCACATTCATAAATTTCTAGATTAGTATGAGTAATTAATTTCAAATTATTCGAGTTTTTGGATATAGCAATTACTTGCCAATTTTCTTCTAAAAACTGAGATACACATTCTAATCCGATGCCACTATTTGCCCCGGTAACAACTATACAATTCATAATCTTATCCTCCTTAATTAAGCATTATTATATATTAGTAACAAATTATAAAAAATAAATGTTGTTATCTGCATTAGCTAATACCATTTATTATAAATAATTATACATATAATCACACGCATATACGCTCTTAAAAATTTCTGTTGTAATTTTTGATAACCTATAGACAGCATTTCGCTGGGTGCAATACACATAGGGTTAGACTAAAATTATGCGTGGAATTAATCATAAATTTTTTAGGGATAACTATATGGAAACAATTAAAATTGCATTTCTTGGGCTAAACTTAGATGCTCAAATAACCGGGTATAATGAAAATTTTGCTAAATTTTTTAATTTGAATAATCTTGGGATACGTGATTTGCCTATCCATTCCATTTTAGGACTTGAGGTAAATGACATTACCAATGATATACTCAAACTTAAGATTGGAGAGCAGCAATCATTTATCCTATTTTATAATAATGAGAGCATCTCTAAAACAGAAAATAATACATTACTAATTTTGTATGTTTTAGTTAAACGGCAGGAAGACCATTTTACAGTTAAAATAGTTAATTGGTTAAGTTGGGTGCATAATATTTATGCTTCAATAAAGCATGGATATAAAGCATTATATCCACTACTTACTCACCTGCCACAAAAATTTAGTGGCGGAATTCATCCATCCACGGTATTTGAAATATTGCGTTCTTTTATTCCTATGCGTAAACCTAATAGTTATTCGCGTGATTATGCTAGAAATGTATATAGCAGCATTAAGAATAATCTTAAAAATGAATATAATTTGACCTGTGTAGACGTAATTGATTTAATCAAAGATAATAAACTGTTGGAGATAAATTTTAATGGTGGAATCTGTATGCCCAATACACGATTAACTAAAAATCTTATTTTTGCAATTAATCAGGATTGGTTGCTGATTTCAGTTATTAACTTTATTCCTATATAAAATAGAAATATAGCATAAGTGATGATCCTGAAAGGATAAGATACCTAAATTATAAGTGAGGATTGGACTAAATATTAGTCTTTGCAATATTTATCCTGTAACAAGAAATATTATAATAGTTGCTTATTACTTTTTAAGGTGGTGAGACCTAAAAAATTGTAAAAGCCAAAACGTATAGTTCAAATTGAGGTATAATAATTCTATAAACTTTACATTAATTGAAAATATATGGGTGTTAATTCGCTCTTCATTGCTTTATAAGTAAATAGTTTGATATGCTGTAAGGTGTTTGCTACTGTTTATAGTGCATGTATATTCAAGGCGTTACTGCCAGGATATTAAAAAGTAACGGTTGCTTTAATTTAATTTTCTTGAGGATCGTGGTTTGTGGTTATTTATGCTGGGATTAAAACTTAAATATTCATGTTATTAATGTTGCTGTTTAAATAAAAAGGAGTGATTTTATGAAAAATTTAACAGTGTTTTGTAAAGATTTTGAGTTAACTGAAGCAATACGAACTTATCTGGAAGATAAGCTGTCATCTTTATATAAGTACCTAATGCATAAAGATGAGGATCAGATATCCTTTAATGCTCGTTTGGGAAAGGTTTCTAATCATCATAATCATGGTAAAATTTTTTATGTTGAAGTAAGTATTCATACGCCAGAGAAAAATTATGGCTCACGAATTGAAGCAGAAGAAATCTATGCTGCAATCGATTTATTAAAAGATGATTTAGGAAATAATATAACCCATTATAAAGAAAAAACACGTGATTTAGAACGTAAGCAAGCCCTTAAATTTAAGCAGGACTTAAGGGGCATAGAATAACATAATAAATAAAAAGCCCACGGTAAGTGGGCTTTTTATTTGCCTAAACTGCTAATTTAGATCTAAAAAAGAATAAAATGGATAAATTGCAAAAAATATTTTTTTTACTTTGGTTTAGCCCCCTTGCTTTTGCTTCAGACAATTTAACTCAGCCTGAAGTTAGAAGTGCGCTACAGAATCAGAGTTTAGTAATTGGTAAACACAGCATGATAGTTACCAATAATCCGTGGTCGAGTAGAGCTGCCAAACAAATTCTTGATAATGGAGGCAGTGCCACTGATGCTGCAATTAGTGCTGCATTTGTGTTAGGTCTGACAGAGCCTCAAAGTTCGGGGATTGGTGGTGGTGGATATGCTCTAACGTATAACTCAAAAACTAAAACTATGGTTGCTTTTGATGGACGTGAAATTGCTCCAGCTACAGCTAATCCGTCTTGGTTTTTAGACAAAAATGGACAACCTTTAGATTTTAAGGTTGCATATAAAACACCTCTGGCAGTTGGAGTTCCTAGTGAAGTTGCGCTATTACGCCATATGTGGCAAAAAAATGGAAAGTTAGCTTGGGCAACCTTATTGAAACCTGCAATTGAACTTGCAACTAGTGGTTTTCGGATAAGTCCCAGACTCTATGGGCTGCTTAAATCTGAAGAGAAAGAATTATCTCAAGTTTCTGGATTTAAAGACATTTATTTTACAGCAGAAGGTAAAGTAAAGCCAATAGGCACCTTAGTTACGAACCCTAAATTGGCACAAAGTTTAAAGCGTATTGCTAAAAATCCAGATGATTTCTACAATGGTCAATTAGCTAAAGATATAGTAAATGCAATTAATAGTAAAGCGCAAAAACCAATTTATCAATTATCTGATTTAAGTCGTTATAAGATAGTAACTCATCCACCAGTGTGTGTTAATTATCGGCAAAAATATAAAATTTGTTCGGTTCCGCCTTCAACTAGTGGTGGAGTAACTATGGAAGAATTAATGTTAATCTATTCTAAAGTTTATTCTTCATCTGACATTAATAATTCTAATTGGAGTTATTATTTTTTAGAAGCTGCTAAATTAGCTTATGCAGATCGAGATCAATATATAGCAGATCCAGCATTTATTGCCCAACCTATAGCGGGCTTATTGGCTAATGATTATATTACAGATCGTGCTAAATTAATTAGTGCTAAGGCATTACCAAATCCGGTGATACCCGGAATACCCAAAGGAGCTAATAAGGCACATATTCCCGATAATAGTATCAAAGCACCCGGAACAACTTCATTAGCAATCGTTGATAAAAATGGCAATGCAATAAGTATGACTGTTACTATCGAATATCAATTTGGCAGTCATATTTTTGTAGATGGATTTTTATTAAATAATGAATTGACTGATTTTTCTTTTATTCCGAATAAAGATGGCATTCCAGTTGCTAATCGCGTGCAGGCATTTAAACGACCGCGTTCGTCTATTACTCCAACTATGGTATTTTCTCCCAATGGAGAGCTGAAAATAGTCGCTGGTTCCCCAGGCGGCAGTCAAATTATTTGCTATGTGGCGAGAAATTTAATTGCAATGCTAGATTTTGGATTAGACCCGGTACAAGCAACAAGTGGAGGAAATTTGTGTATTTCCCGTGGCAGCTCTGTAGCTATAGAGTCAGATAGTAATTTAATGACGCTAATTCCAATGCTGCAAAAAAGGGGCGAGTCTGTGGATATACAGAGTTTAGTAAGTGGAGAAGTAAATATTAAGCATACCGCAAATGGCTATGAGGGCGGTGCTGACCCACGGCGTGAAGGTTTGGCAATAGGTGGCGACTAGAGTTGTGTAACTAGTTGTAAATTTAAGGAGCATATATGGACAAGTTTATTATTTTAGATTTTGATAGCACTTTTATTCAAGTAGAGGCATTAGATGAATTATCACTTATTGCATTACAAGATAATCCTCTTAAAGATCAGCTTATTAGCCAAATTGAAAGCCTGACAGCTTTAGGTATGGAGGGTGGAGTATCACTTAGAGACAGCTTATTACAGCGGATTAATCTGTTACAGGCGCATAAAAAGCATTTACCCATTTTAATTAATAATTTAAGTAATAAAGTTTCCACCTCTATACAACGTAATTTGAGTTTTTTTCAGCAATTTAGCGATAATGTTTTTATTGTGTCGAGTGGATTTAGAGAATATATTGTACCCATTGTAACTAAATATGGCATAAAAGAGGAAAACATCTTTGCTAATACTTTTGAATATGATGCACATGGCAGCATTATTGGATTAGATAAAAATAATCCTTTAAGTATGGATGGGGGTAAGATAGTAATTGTTGAAAAATTAGATTTATCTGGCGAGGTATATGTCATTGGTGATGGTTATACCGATTATGAAATAAAAAAAGCGGGGCTTGCAACATTATTTTATGCATTTACTGAAAATATAGAACGCGCTAGTGTAGTTAAAGTAGCGGATGTGGTTATTCCAAGCTTTGACGAGTTTCTTTTTCGCAATAATTTGCCGATGGTAATTTCCTATCCTAAAAATCGGATTAAGGTTTTATTATTAGAAAATATTCATCCTTATGCCTATAAGCTTCTAAAGGCAGAAGGGTATAGTGTTGAAACTTATAAAGGCAGCTTAAATGAAGATGAATTATGCCATAAAATTCAAGATGTTACTATTTTAGGTATTCGGTCTAAAACTCTGATTAGTCCTCGGGTATTACAACAGGCTAAGAATTTAATTGTTATTGGTGCTTTTTGCATCGGAGTTAACCAAATTGAACTAACTGAAGCCACTAAAAAGGGTATTGGCGTATTTAACGCACCTTATAGCAATACTCGAAGTGTGGTGGAATTGGTTCTTGGTGAAATTATTATGCTCTTAAGAAATGTGATTGGGAAAAACAATAATTTGCATCAAGGGATATGGGATAAATCAGCGATTAATAGTTATGAGGTGCGGGGTAAAAAGTTAGGTATTATTGGATATGGCAACATTGGTTCACAATTATCGGTTTTAGCTGAAGCTTTGGGTATGCGGGTATATTATTATGATATTAGTGAAAAATTGCAGCTGGGTAATGCCAGAAAATGTGATACGCTCCAAGAACTGTTAAAGGTAGTTGATATTATAACTTTACATGTAGATGGACGTGAAAGTAATACTAATTTAATTGGTGAATCTGAGTTTGCCATTATGAAAGATAAGGTGATTTTTTTAAACCTTAGCCGTGGCCATGTAGTAGATCTTGAAGCATTGGTTCGGAATCTAAAAAATGGTAGATTATTAGGTGCTGCTATTGATGTATTTCCTTATGAGCCAAAAAGTAATAATGAAGAATTTATTACTGAGCTGCGTCAATTACCTAACGTTATTCTAACTCCACATATAGGAGGCAGTACGGAAGAAGCACAATATAATATAGGTGATTTTGTAGCTAGGCAAATTATTAATTATGTAAATTTAGGTGATTCCACTCAAAGTGTCAATTTACCTAATATTCAATTGCCGGAGCTTAAAAATGCGCATCGGTTAGTTCATTTGCATGAAAATGTTCCTGGAATCTTGGCGCAGATTAATCAAGTATTAGCGAGAAATAATATTAACGTATTGGGGCAGTATCTCAAAACTAATGAACACGTAGGGTATGTGATTACGGATATAAATGCACAATATAATAAGGATGTGATTAATGAATTACGTCAGATTGAGCATACTATCAGGACGGTAGTGCTGTATTAGTGTTATTAAGATATAAGTGTACGCTAGGGGATAATAGAAAAGAAAAAAGAACTATATTTATAGTTCTTTTTTCTTTTGGAGCTAACTAATTAATTGCTAGCATTTGCGCTTGCTTTAGCTTTTTTAGCGTGAGCCTTAGCTTGAGCTTTGTGAGCTTTAGCTTGACCTTTACTAGATTCCATTTTTTCATTAGCTGAATTCATCATTGCACCATTGCCCATTGAACCAGATGTTTCATCAGCCATAACAGTAACTGGTGAGAAAGCGAATGTAGCGGCAACAAGAGCAGCAATTAAAGAAGTTTTTTTCATATTGTTTCCAATCTAAATAATTAAATAGTTATTAAGTTAATATTAACACTAGTGTATTTAAGGCCTGTTCATAATTAAGAACAGAATCTTACATATTTCATTTAATACTTGGATTAAATGAAATATGCGCGAATTATACACTAAATTGACCTGCTTGTTAGAATTTTTTGTAGTGCATCATAATTAAAGTGTTGTCCAATCTAAAATGACTTTGCCACAGTTACCTGACTTCATCAGCTCAAAACCTTCTAAATAATTTTGCACTGGTAATCTGTGCGTAATTATTTCTTCAACATTTAGCCCTGATTTTACCAATGAAACCATTTTATACCATGTTTCAAACATTTCACGCCCATAGATGCCTTTTAAAATAAGTCCTTTTAATACAACCTTATCCCAATCTAGCGCTACATTTTTACCACTTATACCAAGCATGGCAATTTTGCCGCCATTAATCATTAAATCAACCATTGCATGAATTGCAGATTCAATGCCTGACATTTCTAAGCCTACGTCAAAACCTTCTTCCATACCGATGTTGTCCATCACAGTGCGAATTTTAGTATCAACCTCAAGCGCAGTTTTACATTCACCCACATTAATTGTGGTATCAGCTCCCATAAGCTTGGCTAGTTCTAATCGGTAGTCATTGACATCAGTAATAACTACATTTTTAGCACCAACTTTTTTACAAATAGCAACAGCCATACAGCCAATCGGTCCTGCGCCAGTAATTAAAACATCTTCTCCAATTAAATCAAAGGATAATGCAGTATGTGCGGCATTGCCAAATGGATCTAAAATACTTGCTATATCATCACTAATATAACTAGGTAATTTAAATACATTAAATGCAGGAATTGCCAAATATTGGGCAAATGCTCCACAACGATTCACTCCAACTCCAATAGTGTGTGGGCATAGATGAAAATGACCAGCCCGACAATTGCGGCAAGTACCGCATACTAAATGCCCCTCTCCCGATACGCGATCACCAATTTTTAATTCATTTCCAACATTATTGCCGATATCCACTATATTACCTACAAATTCATGTCCTACCTGCATGGGGGTAGGTATGGTTTTTTGTGCCCATTCATCCCATTTATAGATATGTAAGTC
>JAGOUD010000095.1 GCA_018061465.1 Burkholderiales bacterium | reverse complement strand
CATCCATACTGTTGGCAATTCCTTTAATCGCTAGAGTACCGCTGCTACTTTCAAATTCAATCTGTGGTTTCATAATTTTATGTTGTTGTAAGATTGGTGATAATTGTGGCTCAATCTTATTTACTAAAATTAAATTATATTTAAGTTGTGGATACACAGCATTAAATGTTTTATGTAAATATTGAATATCATGTTCATTATCTACTACCCCGTTTAGTTGATAGTTATCACTATCTTTTCCTGAAATTCGTAAGTTAGAATAACGGTTGGGTAGTTTAAATAACTGCTGATCAAGCAGCGATTTAGTTAATTGCCGGTTGTGAATTACTAATTCAGCCTGCTCATTTTGATGAATTTGGTATAAACTAGTAGTGATTATAACCGTAATGAGAATAAGAGTTGCTAAAATTCCATAGATCCAGTAGCCAATTTTTTTGTATAATTTTTGGATTTGTACCATACTAAGATACAACAGCATACTACAGAATTTTTTGCCCAATAAGTATAGTTTAGAGTTTTGCGCTTTATCTATAACGCTAAACACTAAACGCATAAATTTACTCTCAATAAATTTATCTAAATAGCTGCCAATATATTTTTCAAAGAGACTGGGCTGTTTTATTTCTTCAAATGGGGTAATACCTAAATCTTCTAAATCTTCAGCTAGTGGTTCCTCAATAGAATCATCTTTATCAAATAGTGGTTGTGTGTGGGTAAAATGCTCCAGTTGAGTATAGGGATCATTACTAAATGCAATGTTTACCCCTTCAATTGTACATAATAGTGGTGTTTCATATGGGGTGTTAATTTGAACTGGTAGAGAATTTACTAAAAATTCATGAGAAGTATCATGAAATATTACTTTATTGTCATTAAGGGTGAAGTTACACTCAAAGTCATCCCATGATGGTAATAATAAGTAGATATCACTACCAAAGCTGCTTGCTATACTAAGCTTAGTATTTGGTGCAATCTCTATATAATTGCCAGCTTGTGAGCCATCTAAAATATTTAAATAAATCATATCTAAATTTGTAACCTTAACTATTTTAACCACTAGAGCGTTATTATATGCGGTGCAGCTATTAAACAATACCAGCAATTTATGTAGATATACTTATCGTCTTTAAATTACGGACTTTGTCTAACTTGATAAAAGCTCCTACCACATATAACACCCCATTTGATGAATACCTAATCTTGTTACAAAATTGGGTAACCACCCAAAATAATTATTTTCTTATGTTTTATAATATTATAATCTATTTTGGGAAGTCATGTGTATAATTTTATTCTAGTTATTTTATGTGTAATTTTCGTAAGGATAATTTTAGATCGGCGAGGAAGAGCGCAGTACTAGATTAATAGCGGCGAGCAAACTCTCTCCTAGTAAATAAGAGCGTTTGCCATTCCATCCATATACTACATCAGGTAAATTATGATTGTCTTTAAATGGCAATTCTATCGTAAAAGCTAAACAATCAAATTCATTACCAACCCAACTTGTGGCAAGACTTGATGCTTCTTGATTAAAATGCCCTTTAGTATAACCCACTACATTTTGATAATCTGGGTTGATTAACTCAAAATAGTGCGTGAATGTCTGAGCTAAATCCGCTTGCTTTGCGCTATATGATGGGTTTTCCTCACATCCGGAAGTAAATACATAGGGTATTGCTTCATCGCCATGAATATCAAAAAACATATGAACCCCGGTTTGCTGCATTTTTTGCTGGACATAATATACTTCGGGTGAGCTATCAATGCTAGGTGATAACCATTCTCGGTTAAGATTAATCCCTTTACTATTTACCCGGAGATTGCCTAAATATGCCCCATCGGGATTCATGTTGGGCACTAAATAAAATACGCAATCTTTCAAGAGTGTTTTACTAATGCTGTCTTGGGCATTGAGCAGTTTGTGGATGAAACCTTCCATTAACCATTCTGCCATAGTTTCCCCAGGATGCTGCCGCGCAATAATCCATATCTTATGCTTGGCAGATTCATTACCAATTTGTAATAAATCAATATTACGCCCCTGACTAGTTAGCCCCAATATATGATGGGTAGTTAACCAATTTTGATTAGCCCAACCAATTAAGTGTAAATGCCGAGTATAAGAATATGGTTCAAAATAAGCTAAGTAAACACTATTGTGGGGTGATTTTAATTTACAAGTTAAATTACTTCCATCAAACTCAGATTTAAGCCGTATCCACTTACAATTATCATAACTTATACATATATTGTAATCTTCCCACCCTTGTGGATAAGCTGTTTTATCCAAATCATTAAGTACAATAGTTAAATCTTGCCCAGCAATATTATTTAATTGGAAATAAAACCATTGTCTAAATTCTGAATTGGTATCTTTACGAATAGTAAAAAGTAATCGTTGTGGATTATTAATATCCACAATTTCAATACTGCCGCCATCAAATTTAGTATTTACTTTTATTGTTGACATATGTTGGTTTCCTTATAAATACTTTGAGTATTAACATTTAGTCCAGCTTTCAATTACTAACAGTATATACGTTTATTGTCTTTTAGTCTGCTACTGGGTCAAATCCTGTAATCCATCTATTGTGGCTAATTGTTTAATATATTCCCGAGTTTTAGCTAATGCTTCTGTAAGTTTTGGAGCATTAATTCCTCCAGCTTGAGCTAGTTGGGCATTCCCGCCACCTTTCCCATCAATTAAGGGGGCTAGGTATTTTATAATATTCCCTGCATGATATTGGGAAGTAATCTCACTACTTACCCCAACCACTAAGTTCACCCGATCACTATTTTTACACCCAATAACTACAATGGCTCTACCTAATTTATGTTTTAATTGTTCGAGTAATTCTACCAAAATTTTATTATCAGTATTGCTTACTTCTAGTACCAATAACCAACAGTCATTAGCTAATTTTTCAGCTTGAGTTAAATATTGTGTTGCCTGCTGTATTGCTAACTTAGCTTTTAAATTATCAATTTGCCCTCTAAGTTCTCTATTATTCTCATTCAACAGTTTTACTTTATCAACGATAATATCATTGGTTTGTGCTTTTAAGATATCGCGTAAATTATCTAAAATTGCCATGTTTTTTTGTACGCGTTTTAATGCGGTTTCTCCAGTTATTGCTTCTATACGTCTAATGCCATTAGCAATTCCAGTCTCACTGGTTATCGTGAAAAAACCAATATCACCAGTGCGGGTAACATGAGTACCCCCGCATAACTCTGTGGAAAATGAACCCATCTGTATTACTCGCACGTTATCGGTATATTTTTCACCAAATAGAGCCAGTGCTCCATGTTTAATTGCTTCAGCATAGGGCATAGTCTCTATTGTCACCGGATAGTTCATCATGATTACATGGTTTACAATGCGCTCAATCTCTTCAATTTGATCGGCAGATAAGGGTTTATCATGTGCAAAATCAAAGCGGGTATAATCGCTGCACACTAGTGAACCTTTTTGAATGGCGTGTGTTCCTACTACTTCATGCAGTGCTTTATGTAATAAATGAGTTGCAGAATGATTGCGTGCAGAGGCTCGCCTATAATGTAAATCAAACGTGGCAGTTATTTTATCGCCTACTTTTAAACTTCCATGCACCAATCGTCCAATATGCCCAATTACCTCTGAACGGATCTTTTGAGTGTCATTGATTTCAAATAACCCGTCAATTCCCCCATTTATTTGAATAACTCCAATATCACCAACCTGTCCGCCACTTTGAGCATAAAATACTGTTTCGTCAAGTACAATAATGCCATCTTCGCCGCTATTTAGCGTGTTTGTCGCTTGGTTATTATGATAAATTGCAGTAATAATGGTAGTTATGCTATTTTCGGTATATCCACGAAAGATAGTGGCGCCACCATTATATTCTAATGTAGTGTCTGATTTAAATTTACTGGCAGCTTTAGCCATATTTTTTTGTTTTTGCATACATATATCAAACCCAGCTATATCTACCATTATATTATGCTCGCGACAAATATTTTCAGTTAAATCAAGCGGAAAACCATAGGTGTCATAAAGTTTAAAGGCCGTTGCCCCATCTAGAGTAAACCTTATATACCCATCTGTATACGAAACTCCTGCCAGATCACGCGGTAGATTTTCTGCTCCTGTTACAAGGTTATGTTCTACTTTTGGCTGTTTTAATTTATTTAGTTCATCATATAGTATCTTCATTCCAATATCTATAGTCTGAAAAAACTTTTCTTCTTCCTGGCAAATAACTTGTTCTATCTGTTCTTTATGGGTTAATAATTCCGGGTAACTCTCACCCATTTCACTAGCTAAGGCGTCCACTAATTTATATAAAAATGGAGTGCGCATATCTAATTTATACCCATGTAAAATTGCCCGACGAATAATGCGGCGTAATACATAGCCACGTCCTTCGTTTGCCGGACTAACCCCATCGGCAATTAAAAATGAAATGGAGCGAATATGGTCAGCAATAACTTTTAATGATGTATTATGTAAATCGGTAGTGTTTACCAGATGTGCTATTTTGCTAATTAATACCTTAAATAGATCAATATCATAATTATTATGTACCCCTTGCATTACTGCAGCAATTCTTTCTAGCCCCATTCCAGTATCAACTGATGGTTGGGGTAAGGGATGAAGGACACCATGTTCATCACGGTTAAATTGCATAAAAACACAATTCCAAATTTCAACAAAACGATCACCATCATCAGTTGCAGAACCAGGAAGTCCGCCCGCAATTTGATCACCGTGATCGTAAAATATTTCCGTACACGGCCCACAAGGACCAGTTTCTCCCATTTGCCAAAAATTATCTGAGCTGCCATCAGGCTTATCGCCAATGCGAATAATTCTCTCAGGCGCTAATCCAATTTGAGTATGCCAAATAGTATATGCTTCATCATCAGTGGCATATACTGTAACATATAGCCGATCTTTAGATATTTTTAATGTTTGAGTTAAAAATTCCCAAGCAAATTTTATGGCATCTAACTTAAAATAATTGCCAAAACTAAAATTACCGAGCATTTCAAAAAAAGTATGATGGCGTGCAGTGTAGCCTACATTTTCCAGATCATTATGTTTGCCGCCTGCACGGACACATTTTTGTGAACTAGCAGCACGCACGTAGTCACGTTTTTCTAAACCCAAAAACACATCTTTAAATTGATTCATGCCAGCATTAGTAAAAAGAAGCGTTGGATCATTATGTGGAATTAGTGAGCTTGATTTAACTATTATATGTTCTTTATTTTTAAAATAATTTAAAAAATTTTGGCGAATTTCATTTAATTTCATTTATTTCTCTTTAGTATCAACAATTACACTACATATACCACTACCAGTAACATTAGTCAGGGTACGCATCATATCTATAACCTTATCAATTCCAATAACTAGGGCTAATCCTTCCAGAGGTAGTCCAACGCTTACTAAAACTACAGTTGCCATTATTGATGCAGTACCCGGCACTCCTGCAGTACCAATGGTTGCAATTGCTGAAGTTATAATAATCATTATATATTGCTGAATTGATAAGTCAATATGAAATAAATTAGCGGTTAAAATGCAAACAATAGCCGGATAAATAGCTCCGCAACCATCCATTTTCATAGTTGCACCAAGTGGAGCCACGAAACTTGCAACTTGTTGTTTAATACCAACTTTTTCTACCAACGTTTCTAAAGTTACTGGTAGAGTGCCTAAACTAGATGAGGTGGTAAAGGCGGTAATCATTGCCGGGGAAAAGTTTTTAAAAAATTTGATCGGATTTTTTTTTGCAACTACTATTAATAAAATTGCATAAACTCCTAATTGAATTAGACATGCTGTATAAATAGCAACAATAAATTTAATTAACGGTAATATTGTAGTTAAACCATATTCATGGCTTAAGGGAACTACCAAAGCAAAAATGCCAATAGGCGACAGGCGGATAATAAAGCGAGTAATTTTAAACATGGTAAGCGCAAATTCATCAAAAAAAATACGCAAATTATTGCCTTTTTCATGTAATGAAGTTAATGCTATCCCAAAAAATATAGCAAATATAATTACTGGAATAACCTTGCCCGTTGCAATATCAGCAATTAAATTACCGGGTATCATGTCTAAAAGAGTTGCAGAAATACTGGGGATTTGTCGCTCTTTATATTGCAGCATTGTTGATGAGTCAGCTTGTAAATTACTTCCTGGGGCAAATATAGAACCAATAATAACTCCAACACTACTAGCAATTAGCGCTGTAATTAGAAACCACTTTAAAGTGGTTAAGCCTAATTTTTTAACTAATGTTATATTGTCTAATTTAGAAAAACTAGCTACTATAGTGGAAAAAGTTAACGGAATGATAATTAATCTGAGTAGTTTTAAAAAAGCTTCCCCCAATGGAGTAATTATATCAAGAAGGGTATCTGGTATAAAATATCCGACCACTAAACCCAATATTAATGCTAATAAGCACTGATTACCAAATCCTAATTTAAATTGCATATCTATAAACCCATTTTTTCTAAGAACCTAAACCGATCCTAAACATTAAATCTAAAATGTATTACATCCCCATCTTGTACTATATAATCCTTGCCTTCCAACCGCATTTTACCAGCTTCTTTTGCCCCTTGCTCACCATGGTAACTAATAAAATCTGCATAACTAATAACCTCAGCACGAATAAAACCACGCTCGAAATCAGTATGAATTACTCCCGCTGCTTGGGGTGCTGTATCGCCAATTTTGATTGTCCAGGCACGGACTTCTTTAACTCCAGCTGTAAAGTAAGTTTGCAACTTAAGTAGAGCATATGCTGCCCGAATTAGGCGGTTTAACCCAGGTTCCGTAAGGCCCATATCGCTTAAAAATGCCATTTTATCAGCCTTATCATCTAACATGGCAATTTCCGCTTCCATGGCTGCACAAATTGCTACAATTGGCGCGCCTTCTTGTTTAGCATGAGTAGTTAGCCGTTCTAAATATTCATTATTATTAAACCCATTCTCATTAACATTAGCCACGTACATAGCTGGCTTAATTGTAAGTAAACACAATGGCTTAATCATCTCCAATTCTTCAGAACTAAGCTTGAGAGTGCGTAGAGGATTGCCTTGGTCTAAATGCGGTAATAAGCGTTGTAATACATCTGTTACTAGCTGTGCATCCTTGTCTCCAGAACGAGCTTTCTTCTGTTCTTTGAGTAATGCTTTTTCAACAGTTGCCATATCAGCAAGGGCTAGTTCAGTAGTAATTGTAGTTATATCATCAATGGGATCAATCCGCCCATTTACATGGACTACATTATTATCTTCAAAACAGCGAACTACATTAATAATAGCATCAGTTTCACGAATATTAGCTAAAAATTGATTGCCTAAACCCTCGCCTTTACTGGCTCCTGCAACCAGTCCTGCTATATCTACAAACTCTACAATAGCTTTTTGAATTTTTTGCGGATTTACTATATTACTTAGAGCGATCATTCTTTCGTCTGGTACTTCAACTATACCCACATTAGGCTCAATTGTGCAGAAAGGATAGTTTTCAGCAGCAATTTTTGCAAGGGTCAGCGCGTTAAATAAGGTTGATTTACCCACATTAGGTAGCCCAACAATTCCACATTTTAATGACATAATTATAGTTCTTTCACATTATAAACAGATTATAAAAATATTTTATGGTGCCAGTTATCACGTGATTCTATCATAAAAACTCTTTTGAACCGGTTCTTAATTACTTGCAGTATGTGAATTTTGGACGCGAAGAACTGCAATAAAAGGCGACGACGTGTATGAATAATACACAAGAAGCATTTTATCAGGTTCGACAAAGTACAGGATTCTAAGACGAAGAGTATAGTTCTTGTAAAAATTTCCGCAATCTGTTATTAAATAAAACTGGGTTCTCAAGATTAGTTAGATGACCAGTTTGAGGAATAATGTATAATTTGGAATTACGAATATGAGTATGTAAATATTGTGCAGATTGAATTGGTGTCATTACATCTAATTCGCCAACAATAATTAAAGTTGGGACGTGGATCTTATCTAAAATAGCTCTAAAATCAATAGTAAAAACACATGCAGTTGCTGCTACATAAGGTAAGTGCCGATTTTGTTTAAACATATCTAAAACTTGAGCAAATAATTGATTATTATAGCTAGGTGGTAGGCATAGTTTAGCAG
>JAGOUD010000094.1 GCA_018061465.1 Burkholderiales bacterium | reverse complement strand
GCTTTAAGCAGGGACAAGATAAAAATACAGGGGCTAATTTAGGCATCAAAAACAGATCATTTACTTTTCCTATTATTGGAGCAGAAAGTGAATTGGATGCTTCTTCGTTAATAGGATTAAAAGTAGGAGACGTACTGTTGTGTGATCCATGCCAATTAAAAATTGAATTAGGTAATGCTACAATTTTACTTAACGACGATAATAACCAAGTTTCTATTGATGAGGTAGTAAAAAATGGATAAACAAATAGTGCCTCTTGAAAAATTAAAAAAGCATCAGCAAGAGCGCCTAGAAATAGAAATTAGCAGATTAAAGCAAATGATAATAGATATAGAAGATAATATAAATGCTTTGCATGATGAACGTCAAACAAATCAAGAAGACAAGGCAATATATATCCAATCATTTTATCGCCGTCTTAAAGAGGCACGTTCATTTAGCTCCAATGTTTTCTATGAACTGGATATTGAAACCGCTAAATTCAATGTACGTGATCGCGAAATAGTCGAAGAAATAGAAAATAATATGGCTGAACTTGAACAAATAGAAACAGAAAATGAAAAATTACAGCAAGAATTAAAAAATACAATTATTAAATTAGAAAAATATCACTTTATAAGACGTGAAATAGCATGAAAACAAATTTTTATCGCGAATTTAATCTACTTACCCGGTTATATTTGTTGGCTAATGGTCTTTATGATCAACTTGACCAAGCTATTACACCAGATTTGCTGGATAAATTGGGACAATTACCCCATGTAGGATTAAATCTAGAGATAAAAGAAATAGATATAAGTACATTTTTAGCTTGCCAATCTAATCGGCGAATTGACAATATATTTAAGCAGGCATTGCTTGGCATAATTGCTGAAGATACTTCAATTAGAATGAACGGAAAACTATTAGGTGAATTAAAAAAAATTTGCAGTACAAAAGATTTTAACTCTCTATTTGAAGTAACGCCCACTCAAGCTATAAATATAGTGCCATTACTTGCTCAGTATGGATTAAAAGAGTTTTTTAACCATATAAAATGGTATTATTTTAGAAAATTACCTTATATAATAATGAAACGTTTTGAACCATTTATGACAATTACAGAAATTATTACTGAACTTGATTTGATAAATGTTGATGAATATGTAGAACCTGCAGTTAGACGGATCTATTCGGCTTCCCTCAAAGCTCTCGCTATGAGTGATTTATAAAAATTTTAGATGCATAACAATATGAAAAAAGCTCTAGATTTCTTTAGTAACAACCGTGAAATTGTACTGGTGCTAATGATATTATTGGTTATCACGATGATGATTATTCCATTACCGACAATGCTAATGGATATAATTATTACTTTTAACATTTCTATATCTATCCTCATACTAATGGTTGTAGTATATTTAAGATCGCCACTTGGCTTAACCTCATTCCCAACTATTTTGTTAGTCTTGGCACTAGTGCGAATTGGTATTACAGTATCTACCAGCCGGTTAATTTTGCTAAATGCAGATGCAGGGGAAGTTGTTCTAACTTTCGGTGAATTTGTAGCAGGAGGAAATTTGGTGGTGGGCATGATTGTATTTATCATAATTACCATCATCAATTTTATTGTAATTACTAAAGGTTCTGAGCGGGTTGCAGAAGTTGCCGCCAGGTTCTCGCTAGATGCCATGCCAGGTAAACAAATGTCTATTGACAGTGATTTAAGAGCTGGAAATATAACTCCTGAAGTTGCTAATGAAAAGCGTAACATGCTTAATTTAGAAAGCAAATTGCACGGTTCAATGGATGGAGCCATGAAATTTGTAAAAGGTGATGCAATCGCCAGCATTATTGATATTTTAATCAACCTAGTAGGTGGCCTGGTAATTGGAATTGTGCAACGCGGATTAGATTTTTCTGCAGCAATTACCACTTATTCAATTTTAACCATTGGCGATGGATTAGTTCAACAAATACCAGCTCTCCTTATTTCCTTAACTGCTGGTATGATGATTACCCAAGTTAATGAAGATGGCGACAACAAAAATATGGGGCAAAATATCCTCAAACAAATATTTAGCGAATACAAAGCTATTATTGCAGCATGTGCTTTAATTTTTATTATGGGTTTTGTGCCTGGTATGCCGACTTCAGTATTTTTAGTAATCTTTACTGTTTTTGCCGGAATTGGTACTATTATGTGGCGTAGACGTAAAATTATACCTGAAGCTGCCGCTGAAACTAAAGCCGTTAAAGAAGAAGGTGCTGATGATGAAAACGCCCAAAAAGATGACCAAGCTAATATGAAGTTGTTGCCATTAATGTTATATTTAGCGCCTAATTTAAAAAATTCAGCGCATCTAGACCGAATAAAGGCTATATTAACTAATATCCAGCAAGAAATCATGTTTGAAATTGGCGTAGTAATTCCCCAAATTATTATCCGCTATAATGACCAATTGCAAAATGATGAATATCAACTACTGGTATCAGAAATTCCGGTTACTTCATCAAAATTTCAGTGGAACAGCATATTATTGTTAGATACACAAGAGCAAAATTTAGCAGTATTAGATATGGATAATGCGGTAAATAATAATTTGCAGTTTGGTGCCACCAATTTTGGAGTGTGGATAAACGGTTCAAATAAAGCTTTATGCAATGAATATAATATTCGACACTTAGACTATGAACAGTTTTTACTATTACATTTTAAAACTCACGTTAAAAAACATCTAGCCGATTTCTTGGGTATTCAGGAGACTAAGAATATATTAGATAAAATGACTGAATTCCAAGAATTAATTAAGGAATTGCTACGTATTATTCCACTAAACAAGATCACAGAAATTTTCCAGCGCCTGGTAGCCGAAAATATTTCAATTCGGAATTTCAAGGTTATTTTAGATGCAATGCTTGAATGGTCACAAAAGGAGAAAGAGCCGTTAATAATTACTGAATATGTTCGTAAAGCCTTAGGACGCTATATAGCATTTAAATTTAGTGGCGGCAGTTATTTATTTCCAACTATTTTACTCTCACTTGAGACTGAGGATATAATACGCGATAGCATACGTTATGCAAATAACGGTAGCTATATAGCTTTAGACCCACGTATTTCAGCAGAAATAAATGATAAAGTTGGAGAGATTATACAAGATGTTGGTGATGTCCCAAATTTAGTAATAGTTACACAACTGGATATTAGGCGGTACGTTAAGGCGGTAATTGAAAAAAATTACCCATCCTTACCAGTACTATCCTTTCAAGAGTTAGAGGGTCTGGCTGAGTTTAATAATTTAGGTATAATTGAGGTTTAATCATGGCTGTTGATAAAATCCGCGGTATTTCGCGTAATGAAAATATAGGACGGATTGAGGGTACCTCTCGATCTGTTGACATTAATAATGTTGAATATGTATTTAGGGAACACTTTGACTTTTCTGAAATTCCTTTTGATGGTGAGATGCGCGGCGAAGAAACTGAAATCGAACTATTAATTCAAATTTTATTAGCATTATTCCAGGACATTGTATTAGATGGTTGTCAGATTATTCCACGCGGAGCATTAGTGAGTGGTCAAAAGCGAATCGAAGCTTCATTTAAGCCACCAGCTAACAAAAAAACAAAACCAACCATTTATGTACCATTACCCGACATAGCCCAATCAATTGATGCAATTGACCATACCCTGACTTGGCAGCGGCAGCGTGTCCTAAATGAAATAGCTATGTTGGTAGATTTATTATCCAAACGTTTAACCAATTATGATCTAATTAAATTAATCGTACTAATGAGCCATGAGTATGGTCATTATATTTCCTATCGCAACGGCAATCATACTACTGAACTGCGACGCGGCTTAAGCCTGCTGCACTCTAATAGTCCATTTAAAAATGAAAATGACCGTTATGCATTTCAGGTATTTAGTGAAGAGGCTACAGCCTGGCGTATTGCAGAGGAAAAATTAACTGCCTATAAATTTGCCTGGTGGAATATTCTTGAAGGGATTAAATATAGTAGTTTAAAATTTTACTATAAATGTTTGAATCTGGAAAATGCCAGTATTGATACTTATTGTCGATTATCTATGCTTGGAGTTGATTTAACTAAAGTATCAGTTGCTAAAAGCTCTGCCTCAAATATAATATTGCAGCAAAATATAATGCGCTAATATCCTACAACTGATTTAATTACTTTCATCGATACCAATAAATATATGGTACACTTTAGGATTAAGAGTACCTTTATTGGAGATAATTAAATATGATACAAGTAGGCTTAATTATGGGTAGTAATTCTGATTGGGAAATTATGTCTCATGGAGCAAAGACCTTAAAAGAATTTGGCATTAATTATGAAGCATTGGTAGTTTCAGCACACCGCACTCCTAATTTAATGTATGAATATGCTGAAGCAGCTGACTCCCGTGGTTTAAAGGTAATAATTGCCGGTGCGGGAGGAGCTGCACATTTGCCAGGAATGATAGCTAGTCTTACTATTGTACCCGTATTGGGAGTACCTATACCTTCGAAATATTTACATGGGCAAGACTCACTCTATTCAATAGTACAAATGCCTAAGGGAATACCGGTTGGAACACTTGCCATTGGTGAGGCTGGAGCAATAAATGCCGCACTCTTGGCAATTCAAATTTTAGCTAGATTTGATGAAAGTTTATCTATTAAACTACGGAATTTCCGCCATATACAAACAGTGAATGTTATTAATATGAATTTACCTGAATATTAAATTGGAAAGTTGACCGAATTGATGAATACTATTACTCCCCCACAGTGTATTGGCATAATGGGCGGTGGACAATTGGGGCGCATGCTCGCCTTTAGCGCAAAACAAATGGGATTTCGCGTAGCAATACTTGACCCTGATAATAATTGTCCTGCAAAACAACTGGCAAATTATCATATAGATAGTACTTATGATGATTACGCTGGGTTAAATTCACTGATACAACATGCAGATGTTATTACAACAGAATTTGAAAATGTTCCAGCTAAAAGTATGGAATATTTATCTACTCATGTACCAACTCACCCTAAAGCTTCAGCAATTTTAATTGCGCAAGACCGTATACGGGAAAAAAAATTTTTTAATCAATATGGGATTAAAACTACACCATACTGTGCAATTTCCAACATTGAAGATATTAATACGGTTAATCCTAAATTTTTCCCAGCAATTTTAAAAACTAACCAATTAGGTTATGATGGCAAGGGACAAATCAAAGTTAATAATGTGGCAGAGCTATTAGCGGCATTTCATGACCTAAATAATGTACCGTGTATACTCGAACAGATGGTAGATATAAAACACGAAGTATCTATAATTGTGGCACGCAATAGTTGGGAAAAAATGGCATATCCGGTAGTTGAAAATATTCACAAAAATGGAATACTTGATTTAACTATTGCTAAAGCTCAGACTGAAGTTAATCTAACTCAAATAATTCAAGAAATTGGTCTTAATATAATTGAACATCTAGACTATATTGGAGTTTTAGCAATTGAATTTTTTATTACTCATAATAATCAAGTATTAGCTAATGAAATGGCGCCCCGCCCTCATAATTCAGGGCATTATACTCTTGACACTTGTATAACTTCGCAATTTGAGCAACAATTACGGAGTATATGCAATTTAAAACTTGGCGATAGCGGGTTTAAGACTAGTGCAATAATGTTAAACTTACTTGGTGATATTTGGCAAAATTCTACTACAGCTCCTGATTGGGGAAAAATACTTAAACAGCACTCAAATTTAAAGCTTCATTTATATGAAAAAGCTATAGCAAGATCTGGGCGCAAAATGGGACACTTGACAATTCAGGGCGCGAATATGAATAAATTACTCCAACAAATGGAACAAATTAAATCAGAGCTTGAGATTAAATAATGGGAATAACTTGGTGATGAAGGCTTTTTTAATATTAATCCTAACAGTTATTTATAACTTTATCTATGCTGGCATTAGCGGCAATATTAGTACGGGTTATGATCCAGTTATTTTGCTATGGCTTGTGATAATGATATTTTTATCAAGAAGTTTTTCTATAGTCAAAAAATTTGGTTTACCGGTGGTGGTTGGCGAAATTTTATCTGGAGTATTTCTGGGTCAACTCCATAACTTAGGGATTAATTTATTTCAAGATACGCAAAGTAATATGGTCGTGCGTTTTTTAGCAGCCCTAGGTGCAATTATTTTAATGTTTGAAATTGGCCTCGAATCTAAACTGCATGATTTAAAACGTAATTTTAAAAGCGGAATAAAGCTCGCAATTTCTGGTACTATATTTACTTTTATAGCTGGATTTTTAATTGCCAAGTGGCTAATACCTAATGCTAATTTATCACTTGAATTATTAATCGGCGTAATTACAGCAGCAACAGCAACGGGAATTTCAGCAAAAACCTTTAAAGAATTAGGTATATTACAGAGTAAAGAAGTAAAAATTGTTTTGGTTGCCTCAATACTTGATGAACTAATTAGCATACTATTTTTTGGGATTATTTCAGGCATGATCATTGATGCCGAATTTAATTTATTTAATTTCTCTATCACTTTATTCCAGGTAACTACATTCTTTGTATTTGCCGCAATTTTTGGCAACTGGATTACTCCATTGTTAACCAATTGGTCGACTAAAATCCATGCGGGAATTAATATGAAAATCGGGGTATTATTGATTATCTGCTTTTTATTTTCCTGGGTGGCACATATTTTAGGGTTGGCAACAGTAATTGGCGCATTTGTGGCAGGATTAATACTAGACCAGGTTTATTTTAAAAGTTTTTCCAAATCTAATTTTTTTACTCGGGTACGCACCCTTACCACCAAAGTAGAAAATCAGCACTTACGTGATCAATTTGAGCAGTTAATTGAACACGAAGAAGAAAAAAGCCTGGAAGAACTATTAAAACCATTATCCCATGTATTCGTACCCGTATTTTTTATATATATTGGCTTATTACTAGATTTAAAGCAGTTATTTACTGCATTTACTATGACTATTACATTATCTTTACTCTTGGTTAGCTTTTTAGGTAGAATCTTAAGCGGTTATCTGATGCAAGATAAGAAAATAAACAAGCTAATTATGGGGCTTGGCATGACTCCTGTTGGTGAGGCAGGATTAATTTTTGCTGTATTTGGACATGTGACAGGAATAATAAATAGCAGCATACTTTCAGCAGTTGTGTCTACAGTAGTAATTTCCTCAATCATTACTCCACTTCTGATAAAATATGCAATTCGTAAACATGGAATAAGGCAAGAATGAAAAATAATACTGTAGAATATATAAAATCATTACCTAAAATATACTCAGGCAAAGTACGTGATCTATATAATATTGATGAAAAGACGATGTTAATGGTTGCCAGCGATCGCCTATCTACTTTTGATGTAATACTTAATCAACCCATACCGAATAAAGGGATTTATTTAACTCAAATTTCCTTGTTTTGGTTTAATTATTTAACGGATATTAAAAACCATTTAACTACTGCCAGGTTAGAAGATTTACTCAAGGGTAATGAATTAAATTATGCTAAAGATCGCGCAGTTATTGTAAAAAAGCTAAAACCGGTACCGATAGAAATAATTGTGCGTGGTTATTTAGCTGGAACTGGCTATCAGGATTATTTGAAAACTGGCGAAATATGCGGCATTAAGCTACCGCAAAACTTAAAAAATGCCGAAAAATTACCCTACCCTATTTTTACTCCATCCACTAAAGCGGCACTTGGTGAGCATGACCAAAATATAACTATTGCTCAATGTAAGGATATTATTGGTACTGAATTAACTACCAAGCTACAACAAATAGCAATAGATATATATCAAAAAGCCAGCGAATTAGCTCTTAGTAAAAATATTATAATCGCCGACACTAAATTTGAATTTGGTTTAAATGAAAATGATGAATTGGTACTAATGGATGAAGTTTTAACTCCAGATTCTTCACGTTTTTGGGATAAAAACTCCTACTCGGTTGGAGTAAATCCGCCAAGTTTTGATAAACAATTTGTACGTGATTATTTAGTCCATGATCTAGGCTGGGATAAAACCCCCCCTATTCCTACTTTACCTGCAGAAATAATTAAAAAAACTAGTGACAAATACTTTGAAATAATAAAACGCCTCTCCTAATATACTGTTCGGTAATTGAAAGCTGGACTAAATGTTAATACTCAAA
>JAGOUD010000093.1 GCA_018061465.1 Burkholderiales bacterium | reverse complement strand
TATTGTGATAGATGTCTTGCGGATTTTGAAGTTCTATTTTTTGCATTTGTTTAAATACAAATGCAGACTGTTTACTTTTGTAATCAATTCTAAAAATTCCTGCGTTTAATATAGATATAAAGATAAATCGTCAATACATAATAGAATGCCAACAAAGCTGAAAACCCAGCCATTGCTGTTATTGAAAGCCAAAAATTAGCTTTAATTATAAAATAAAGTGAATAAAATATCCAATATAGTTGAGTACCAAAATAACTAAGCCCATAGATTAAACCATAACCTAAAATGCGATAATTACTAAAACCAATCCCGTTAGATGAATTAATTATATTGTATACATAAGAATGGATGCGCAACCGATGCATTAGCGCCCAATGGGATGAATGAACTGGTGAAATATGTGTATCCGATTTATTATTAATAATCCATAATAAAACCAGTATAGATAGTATAATGCAGGGAGAAAAATTATAAGGCGAAAACGCATAAACACTAATGCAGCCTGCAAAAATCAACGCTAATGGCTCAAAAAAAGTTGCTCGCACCATTATTAGTTATTTTACTGTAACTAATAATAAATTAATTTTTCGGCTATCTGCATTAACTACTTCAATCTTAATTTTATCAAAATCTAGTATTTCTTGACTTGCAGGAATCCGCCCTAACAATTTAATTAAAAAACCACCAATAGTTTCGATTGAATTATCATTCCAGTCAAGATTGAGCATTGCATTAAATTTACTCAATTTACATTGCCCTTTAACTCGATATGAATTAGGATTAACTGGCAAAATTGCGCGCTCTCCATCCACTGAATCATGTTCATCTTCAATTTCACCTAGAATCTGCTCAACTATCATTTCTAAAGTAATTAGCCCAACTACATTAGTAAATTCATCAACAACTATTGCCATATGACTTTGGTGAAGGCGCATTTCATACATTAAACCATCTAAACGTTTAATTTCGGGCACAAAATATGCTTGACGCAATAAATCTTTTACATTAAACTCACCAGGATGATTTAAATATTGAATCAAATCCTTGCTGTGCAAAATTCCTAAAATATTGCTAATCTCTTCATCAATTACCGGAAAGCGCGAATGTCCGGTTTTTAACATGGTATTAATCATAGTATCTAAATTATCATTAATATCCAACACATCCATACTCATACGTGGAATCATAATATCTTCAGCTGTTAAATTATCAATATTAATAATTGCTTCAATAATAGGCAAACAGTCAGATTCAATAATTTTATCTGCAGCAGCCTCTTTTAACACTTCAATTAGCTCATTTTTATCACGAATTGAATGTCTTAATAAGCTACTGATTAAATTTTTCATAAGTTTATATTACTTTTTTATTTTTATGGTTAATACTTATCATCTTTAAAAAATTTTCCAGTATATTTAAGAGCTAATCTTTAGTTTAACCTTAAATTACAATCAGTATTTGGAATTGCTCTTAATCAATTAAATAGGGATTGCCCATTCCTAAGCAATTTAAAATTTTTATTTCCAGCGCTTCCATTTCGCACGCTTCACTCTCGGTAGTATGATCATACCCCTGCAAGTGGAGTAATCCATGCACAACTATATGGGCATAGTGGTTTAAAATAGGTTTATTGTGTGACTTAGCTTCATTCACAATAATTTCATCGCATAAAATTAATTCACCAAAAAAAATATTGAAATCCTCTCGAGTATCATGATATTCAAGTGAAATTACATTAGTTGGATAATCTTTATAACGATATTTATTATTTAGTTGTTTCGAGTTGTATGTATCAACAATAGATATGTCAATAAACCCGGATGAATAGTGCTCAATTATTGATTTTTGCAACCATTGATTAATATCAGAACGTCGAGGTTGATATTTGCGCCTAACCATTTTGTTCAAGGAAAACCGTACCATGCACTTCCATAATAGGTAAAAAAGATGGTGCCGCGAGCCGGAATCGAACCGGCACGGGAATTTTGTTCCCGAGGGATTTTAAGTCCCTTGCGTCTACCTGTTCCGCCATCGCGGCTAATTTTATAGACACCATCAGTGTGGAGGCGAAGGTCGGAATCGAACCGGCGTCCACGGCTTTGCAGGCCGCTGCATAACCACTCTGCCACCCCGCCACAATTATATTCTTGCAATGGAGCGGGAAACGAGACTCGAACTCGCGACCCCAACCTTGGCAAGGTTGTGCTCTACCAACTGAGCTATTCCCGCATTAACTTATTTATTGTTCACCAAACAAGGAGGGAATTATATCTGAACCAGATACCTCCTGTCAACTACATTTGAGTTTATTATTAGGCTAATTTTAAAAGTAGCCTATTGTAACAGCATATATGCCCTTGTATTTATTAAGTTATAATCTCAATTAAATCAAAAAGGAGGAAATTATATTTCCTCCTAAACAAATACGGTAAATCACTCTTAACGTTTAGAGAATTGTTTTCTCCTACGGGCTTTTCTAAGACCGCATTTTTTACGCTCAACCTCACGGGCATCACGAGTAACAAATCCAGCATGTGCTAGAATTGGTTTAAGCTCCGGATTAAAGTCAATTAATGCTCGGGTGATACCATGCTTAACTGCACCAGCCTGCCCAGATTCACCACCACCTAATACATTAACTTTAATATCAAAAGTAGCTAAATGATCCGTAAGCTCTAGTGGCTGACGTACAATCATACAATTAGTTAGCCGCGAAAAATACTCTTCATACGTCATATCATTAACTGTTATTTTACCAGTACCTTTAGCTAAAAATACCCGGGCAACTGAACTTTTACGTCTTCCAGTACCATAATAATATTGTCCATTCATAACTTTTTAAATTCCTTATTCAACTATTAATTGTTTAGGCTGCTGTGCACCATGCGGATGAGTTTCTGCAGCATATACTTTAAGTTTTTTAAGCATCGCATAACCCAAAGGGCCCTTAGGCAACATACCTTTTACTGCATTAATTAAAATTTTTTCCGGATTTTTATTAAGCATCTCATTAAAAGTACGGGAATAAATTCCGCCAGGATAGCCAGTATGCCGATAATAAATTTTTTGTAGCGTTTTATTACCAGTTACAACTAACTTATCAGCATTAGTTACAACAATAAAATCGCCAGTATCCATATGTGGAGTATAAATAGCTTTATGTTTGCCACGTAAAATATGCGCAATTTTTGCCGCCAAACGCCCTAATATTTTATCAGTTGCATCAACAATAAACCACTCATGAGATATATCAGAGGGCTTAGCCGAAAAAGTTCTATTATTTGAATTGACTGTTGTCATATCACCTAAATTCCTAAAATTTGTTTTCTACAAAAGGCTCTAAAATGCCACCATTTGTAACGGTTAACTTTGTGGTAAGCCTAAATTATAACACATTGGCCCCCACATAATTAATTAATTTTTAATCAATTCAGGTAAGTCAACAGATTAATAATCCAACTATCTAATAACACATTAAAGTGGTTATCATTCGTATCTACATTATTAGTAACAATTACCACAATATATTTGGCTCCATTTTTAGCGTAAAAATACCCTGAATAGGCACGAGTATCATTCAAAGTTCCAGTTTTAAAGCGTACCCGTTCACCAAAATTGGTAAATCTATATTTAAGGCTGCCATCTTCTCCCGCACGGGGTAGCGTATTTTCAAAATTAGCACTCTCTCCTGAATGTGACATAAGCCACAATAAATTTGCCATATTTTTCGCGCTCATATATTCACGGCGGGATAATCCAGCCCCATTTTCTAGTTTAAAATCTGAGTTTAACAATTTATTTTTTTGCAGATAATTAATATATGCCTCTTGCGCTTGAGTATAAGTATTAGCATTAGATGAATTATATGCTCCTAAACTCAATAATGTCGCTTCAGCAATTAAATTTACACTATAATGATTCATATATATTAATGCATCTTCTAAGCTTTGTGAACTATAATCATACACTAACTTAGCATTATCTGGAACTTTAGCATAACCAATCCCACCATTAAGTTCAATAGTTAAATTATGTAGAGCGCGAGAAAATGCCATTTCAATATAATCTGCATACGGCACCATATTAAATTCTAAACGTACATTGTTACACTTCGGTGAAATATTCCCGGTAAAAATAATTGTTTTATCTTTAAAGGTCACAAGCTTGCTCAAATCTGGGCACGTATGTAAGGAATTATTAACCTTAAATTTATTTATAATTTTATATCCATATAAATTACTCATAATACTCACACGGCGTTTTTTATTGACTTGAACTATAAATTCAGACATATTACCATTAATGCTAAACCCATTGGGTAAAATAGTATCCACATCATAATTTTCCACTTTAAGCATTGAATACGTCGGTACACTATTAAAAATAGTATTATCTACTATTATATTGCCCTTAATTACATTAACCTGCAATTTTTTCAATTGCTCCAATATTTCAGATAAGGCACGGTCATCAAAAGTTGGATCACCACCGCCAACAATGTAAATATTACCCTCTAAAATCCCCTTATGAATGGTCCCAGTGTAAAATAATTTGGTATGCCAATGAAAATCAGGATGTAAATCATTTAGGGCAACTGCAGTGGTAATTAGCTTTATATTCGACGCCACTAGCCGTGGTGTATCAGCATTATGTTGATAAATAATTGCACCAGTTCGGTCATTCATTACTAAAACTGACATATCATCTTGCAAGGATGCGGGAATGATAGGTGTTGTTACCCCAAAAATGCACCTATAGATTAAAATCAGCAAAATACTATATATACTTTTTTTTAACATAGACCATTCCTTAAAATTTATTGCAGCACCGCTTTGACAACATAACTCTATCTAATCGTTATGTAAAAAGTGCTAAACTGTAAGATTTTGAATATGCTCTACGCTTTAGGCAATGTTACCCCAACTTGTTTCATATATTTTCCATCACGATCTTTATAGGAAACTTCACATTCTTCATCTGATTCAAAAAACAATACCTGAGCAACTCCCTCATTGGCATAGATTTTAGCCGGTAATGGGGTAGTATTACTAAATTCAAGTGTAACATAACCTTCCCACTCAGGCTCAAACGGAGTAACATTAACAATAATACCACATCTGGCATAAGTAGATTTACCCAAACAAATGGTAAGTACATTTTTAGGAATTCTAAAATATTCAACAGTACGAGCCAGGGCGAAAGAATTCGGCGGAATAATACAAAAATCTGCATTTATCTCAACAAAATTTTTGGGATCAAAATTTTTGGGATCAACAATAGTGCTATTAATATTGGTAAAAATCTTAAATTCACTAGCGCAACGAATATCGTACCCATAACTTGAAGTACCATAAGAAATCACTTTATGCTCCTGATGATACCGAATTTGGGCTGCTTCAAACGGCTCAATCATACCCTCTTCAAGAGCCATTTTCCTAATCCATTTATCTGATTTTATTGTCATATATTTTACACCTCAGAATTCAAAAATAAATAGTATAAGTCATACCAAAACCGAATGAAGAGTCCAACTGAAGCTTCAATCTGATTTAGTATAGTAGTTTAACAATATATAAATAACCACCAGCAAGCAGCATACAAGTTGGAAAAGTCAATACCCAAGCAACAACCATATTTTTTACCACCCCCCAATTAACCCCAACACTTCCGCCAGCATTGCCAGCTCCCATGATAGAACCCGATACTGCATGAGTGGTACTAAGAGGCATTCCAAATCGAGAACCGATAAATAAAATAATTGCAGAACTTAATTCTGCGGCCAAACCGCTCACTGGTTTTAGTTTAGCTACACGAGTACTTAACGTCCGAATAATTTTTACTCCACCACATAAAGTACCTAATGCCATACATACAGCACAAGCAAAAATTACCCATTGTGGAACTGTTGGAGTAGCAATTAAATGGAAATTAAATAAGGTTAGGGTGAGAATACCCATAGTTTTTTGAGCATCATTTGCACCATGACTAAATGATAAAAATGCGGTAGATAAAACTTGTATTTCACGAATTAAATTATTAATTTTACGCGGTTCAGTATTATTCCTTAACATTCTATGCACTACCAAAACTATCAAAGTGGCAATTGCAAAACCCAAAATTGGCGACATAACCATAGGTAAGATTACTTTGTACAAGATTGATGTATAATTTATCACAGCATAACCTGACTGAAACATTATGGCTCCTACCAAACCACCAATTAATGCATGAGATGAGGAAGATGGCATACCAAAATACCAAGTTAGCAAGTTCCAGGTAATTGCTGACAATAAAGCTGATAATATAACTGGTTGAGTTGCCAGAATGGGGCTCGCAAAACCTTTAGCAATAGTTAAAGCAACTGCAGTGCCGCTTAGGGCACCAATTAAATTAAAAATAGCTGAGATCGCAATTGCTTGAAACGGTTCTAGTGATTTAGTTGCAATCGAGGTTGCAACTGCATTAGCAGTATCATGAAAGCCATTTACAAACTCAAAAGCCAGCGCAATTATTATCAGTAAAACAGCAAATAATGGCAAATTCATATTTCACCCTTCTTTAAATGCTTTTCACCGACACTTGCACTACTAAATCAGCAGCGCTTACACCAGACTCAATTGCAACATCAATACTTTTATAAATTTCTTTCAATTTCAATATCATTAATGTATCAAATTTTCCGGAATACATTTCATTAATTGCATGACGAAAATCTTCTGTACCATTTTCTTCTAATTCATTAATTTTCTCACTCGCACTTAGAATTTTTTCACTGCTGCCAAATTTTAATCCATGTACACACCCAACTAATGCCTCTGTAATGCCAAAAAGTGTATTTGCACTTTTAATTAAACAATCATCAGCATTAGCATCAATATTATAAATACTCAATTTAGTATTAATTTTAACAATTCGCTTAGTTAACTTATTAAACAGGCCAGATAATTCTTGTATATCACCACGATCAATTGGCGTAATAAATACCTTATTTAATGCTTGCAATACTTTTTTATTTATTTCGCTAGCTTTTTGTTTTAATGTTCTAGAATCAGAAAATAATTGCGCTAATACCTTCTCATCCCTACAATTTAATATGTCAACAAAATTCTTAGCTGCTTCATGTGCATTAGCTGTTGCTTCCTCAAATAGAGTAAAAAACACATCACCTTTACTTGGCACTATAGATTTTATAAATTTACGTAACACGGATTACTCCACTTGGTTTATAATTATATTCAATCAAATTGAATATATAGGGAAATATAATAGCATAACTCCACAAAAATGATTTGGCTATTTTAAATAACCTCAATAACCACCATAAAATTTTACTATAATTTAGCAAATACCATTTCTGGAGTAATAAACTTCAGGCAATTATAGTGCCCATAACGGCAGGTTCGCTGAAAACATGGTGAGCACTCTAATTTAATTTGCAAAATATGCGCTTTACTGGATAATGGAGGCGTAAAATTAGGAGATGAGGAACCATATAAGGCAACCACGGGAACATTGACTGCACATGCAATGTGCATTAATCCGGAATCATTCGTAACTACTTTTGAAGCACCCCCCAATAAATCAATCACATCAGTTAAGTTAGTTTTACCACATAAATCAATGAGTCCAACCTTATGCTGCGCTAATTTAACAATTGATTGACTAATTTCCGTATCTTTGGCCGAACCCAGAATAATAACCTGGTTGCCTTTTGCTACAACCATATCGGCAAGTTGCGCAAAATAATCACTAGGCCAACGTTTAGCTGGACCAAATTCTGCAGCCGGACAAAATGCAATCACTGGCTTAGTAAAATCTAAATTAAATTGGGCATATAAACGTTTCTGATTAGCAATATCAATAGCTAACTCCGGTAAAGAAACGTGGGACAATTTCCTGCCATTATTGGCTAAAGCACAAAAACGATCTATCATAAGAGGCAGTTCCTGCTTATCTAGCTTATAAATATCATTTAGCATTAAATAACGACTCTCGCCAATAAATCCAGTCCGTTTAGATATTTTAGCAAAAAAGGGGACAATTGCTGATTTAAAGGAATTTGGAAGAACAAATACCTGATTATAGCCAGAAGAGCGCAATTTGAAACCTTCTTTAATCCGTTTTAACAAGTTAAAGCTACCATGAGAAAACGGATTATCAATTACCGCATTAACTTGTGCCATCCGCGATAATAAACCTCCAGCCCAACCATTAGCATAGACATCTAAGGTTAAATCTGCACCATATTTAGATTTTAATACTTTAAATAATGTTTGTGCCATTACCATATCTCCCACCCATGAGGGAGCAATTATTAATACTTTATAC
>JAGOUD010000092.1 GCA_018061465.1 Burkholderiales bacterium | reverse complement strand
ACTTACCATAATAATAACATATCCACCACATGACACACTCCTTTTTTAGGTGGGTTAAATTAGCGTTTTAAACTTGCAAAAGCATTAGCCATTACCCCCGAAGAAACATTAACTTTTTTACTAGACGATTGATTAACATTTAATTTCATAGTTAGACTAATTCGCTTTCGTTTAACATCAACTTCCAATACCTTAATTTTTACAATCTGCCCAGCTTTTACTACTTCGCTTGGATCAGAAATATATTTGTTAGTTAATTGCGAAATATGTACTAAACCATCTTGGTGTACTCCAATATCCACGAATGCTCCAAAATTAGTCACATTAGTTATGCACCCTTCCAATTCCATCCCCACAACTAAATCAGCAATAGTTTCAATACATTCACTAAATTTAGCAGTTTTAAATATACCACGTGGATCACGTCCTGGCTTCTCTAATTCACCTATAACATCTAAAATAGTAGGCAATCCATATACATCTGACACAAACTCAGTTGCAGATATCTGGCATAATAAGGCTCCGTTACCTAATAACGATTCAGTTTTAACACCTAAAACATTACTTATTTGCTCAACTAATGAATAACTCTCAGGATGAACGGCTGATTTATCTAAGGGGTTATTTCCTTGATTAATCCGTAAAAACCCAGCGCATTGCTCAAATGTTTTATCACCCAACCTGGGCACTTTTTTCAATTCATTACGATTAACAAATTTCCCATTTAAATCGCGGTAAGCCACTATATTAGCGGCTATAGTATTATTCAACCCAGCCACTTTAGCCAATAGCGGAATCGACGCAGTATTTACCTCTACTCCAACTGAATTTACACAAATTTCAACTACATTATCAAGCGATTTAGCTAATTTCATCTGATCAACATCATGTTGGTATTGGCCTACTCCAATTGATTTGGGGTCAATTTTTACTAACTCTGCCAATGGATCTTGGAGCCTTCGCGCAATGGATACAGCACCTCTTAAGCTTACATCTAAATTGGGAAATTCAATACTAGCATATTCAGATGCCGAATATACTGATGCTCCAGCCTCAGACACCATGACTGAAGTAATTTTAAGCTCAGGATACTGTTTTTTTAAATCATTAACTAATTTTTCAGTCTCGCGTGATGCGGTACCATTCCCAATGCTTACCAATTCCACACTATGTTGGGTAATCAAGCCATATAATTTATGTAATGCTTCCCCATACTTATTTTGAGGCATAAATGGATAAACTGTAGCTGTGTCTAAAACTTTACCAGTACCATCCACTACCGCAACTTTAACTCCGGTTCTAATTCCAGGATCTAATCCCATAGTAGTTAGCGTACCTGCCGGAGCTTGTAATAATAAATTATGTAAATTATTAGCAAATACTTTAATTGCTTCAATATCTGCCATGTGGCGAAGTTTATTAATTAATTCAGTCTCCAAACTAATAAAGATTTTAGCCCTAAAACTTAAACGTACACTCTCAAACAACCAATTACTCGCATTGGTATATTCAACAATTTTAAAAGTATTGGCAATAATTTTTTCATAACTATTAATTTCTCGACCATAAGTTTCTTGTTCTGGATAAACTATTTTAAGCGTAAGGATATGTTCTTTTTCTCCACGCAGTACAGCAAGCATCCGATGTGATGGGATAGAACTAACTGGTTCAGCATAATTAAAATAATCAGTAAATTTTACTCCTACCTCTTCTTGCCCAGGAATAAGTGTTGTATTAACTAGAGATTCTTTAAATAATTTTTCTCTCAACAGAGCTAATAACTCAGCGTTTTGGGCAAAAAATTCAACTAAAATATACCGTGCCCCTTCAAGCGCAGTTTTGACATCATTAATTTGTGCCTCAGAGTTAAAGTATTTTTCGGCTTCAATCTCAGGAATTAAATTCTGATTATTAAGTAATGCCAGCGCTAATGGCTCTAATCCCGCTTCACGGGCAATTTGAGCACGAGTACGCCGCTTAGGTTTATACGGCAAATATAAATCTTCTAAAGTGGTCTTATTATCGGCATTATTAATTGACATCTCTAGTTCTTTAGTTAATTTACCTTGCCCTTTAATTGAATTTAAAATAATATCTCGCCGCTCATCTAGTTCCCTCATATATTCTAATTGCTCAAAAAAATCGCGTAATTGGATATCCGACAATCCGCCAGTTACTTCTTTTCGATAACGAGCAATAAAGGGAATTGTAGCACCTTCATCTATAAGTTTTATTGTATTTATTACCTGATTCTCTCGTATATCAAGCGCTTTAGCTAATCGTAACTCTACACTCTGTAACATTAATATGCCTTATTTAAATTATAAAAGAAATATACTCATCGTCTTTAAATCCTGGGCTTTGTTGAGTATTAACATTTAGTCCAGCCTTCAATGACGAACAGGATATTTTATCAAACCTTAGATTTTGATGGGTAATGATTTCTTATAACACGATAGCCACTTAATACCGCCACTAATATCTAATATTCCAAAAATTAAGTAAGAGATACAAGTAAAATATAAATGATAACTATAATAAAGCGGCACCGAAATTAATACGGTACTGCCAAAAACAAACCAACTTTCAATTTGCTTCAGCGCTGCCATATAAGTTGCTACAATACAAACAGCAGTTAATATTGCATCTACTAAATAATCACTATCTCCAGTATGCTTTAAAATCACATAACAGATCATACTCAACGCTAGCATTGCGATGACATAATTTAACATCTGTCTGGCAGAAACGTGGCAAATTTGCTCAAGCTTATTATTTAAGGTAGAATCTGTCCAGCGATACCAGCCATAAATAGAAAGAACAATATAAATAATTTGTAAAAGCGCACTACCATATAAATTACTAGTAATAAATTCATAGGCAAATATAATCGAACCAATAATATAAGCTAACCAAAATAATGGCTTTTGCCACATTTCCAAAAAAATACCAAGAACTGAGATAATAAATACCAAAACATCAAGAATATTCATGTTGACTACCTTTTTGCACAAAGCTGTTTATAATTTTTTATACCCTTCTAATTTAAGAATCTGTTTACAATTTTTTTTCGTGACGATTAAAGATTATAAATATGCTGTTCGTAATTGAAAGCTGGACTAAATGTTAATACTCAACAACGTCCAGGATTCAAAGACGATGAGTATAGATTTTAATATAAATAACTAACCATTACTTGTCCACTATAAATATTTCCACCTATATCTTCCGGCTGCAATAGGTAACCAGATCCAGCAAAAATAGTTAGCCCTTTAATTTGTGGTATCTTATAGGTTATTTGTAAATCATATTCTGATGTAGCTGGAATTGAAGTAGGTATAAGCTCGGATACTGATGTTGCATAGTATTCATAACTTGGACCAATAATTAAATTACTATTTAATAAGCTTAACGATGGCGCAATTTTATACGCGCTTCCAGCGGATGATTTTTCAATCATCCCCGCTAACCAACCCGTAGTATACAATGGATCACTTGCATACTGATAAGTATAAGGGGATACTAAATCACCTCCACCATAGGCAGTACTTGGTCCCCAGATATTATTATATGCTATTTGTATTCCAAAAATTGAATAATCTAAGCCAAGCATTAAACCAACCATATTACTGTTAGCACTACCATAGCCATTATTTTCTAAGACATTACCACCGCCACTACCCTCAATAGCCCCTTGCATTCCAATTGTAAATGACAAATCATCAGTTGCCACAAATTTAAGAGTAGAATCAGCATAAGCCAAATTAGCATAGTTCTCAAATTGATATCCCCACAACCTAAAACTAAAACTATTATCCGGTACTGACCAATTAGCTCCTAAAGCAGCAGTTCCAGAACTTGCATTACTGCTATCTTGAGCAATTAATCCTCCACTACTATAAACCGAATTATACCCATAAAAAGTTTGCGAATTAAAATCTGATGAACCTAATTGCTGCACTCCATTTAGAAGTAATCCAGTCAATAACCAGCCGCCACCTGGATGAACATTTAATGAAATTCCCTGATAGGTAATTAAATTTAAGGTATTATTCTGGTAATACGTCAACCATGGGCTATTATTAACCCCAATCCATCCCAAATTAGCTTCCACAATATTACTAAATTGATATTCAGTAAACAATTCCTGCGTAGTAATTTGCTGATTAACTGGTAAACCCTGTGCTTGCTGTAGCGGATCACTCGGATCAAGAGTACTGGCAAATACAGGATTCATAATAGTAAAAAACCCACCAAAAGAAAATCCTGCCACAAAGCCAGTTTGGGCAAAAATATTAACACCATAACCAAAATTATTCGACCCAGTTTGATCAACATAACTGGCTTCACTCATCACATTCCAGGTTCCGTCACTAAACCATTTTTGGGCTACATTATGTGTCGCCAATTGACTTTCAGATACATGTTGAGTATCACCGCTGCTTGGAAAACCACTATACGGATTTTGAGTATATGATGACGATGAGATATATAAATCTGCTGGGTAAACTATCGCATTAGCTATAGCCGCATGGGCATTTAATTCATCTTGTTCATCAGCATTAGCCAGTGCTGCCACACTACCTAATCCCACCTTCAATAGCATACGCACAACAGCTATCTGGCGTAATTTAAAAACACTACGTAACATAAAATAATTTATAACCCACGCAAAAACATTCTTAACAAAGCATAATTATACATGAGAATGATTCTCATTTGCATTTATTTGCTATAAAGATTCCTAGACATATTATATATGCAATATATTGCTTGTATAATTATGTGGAAAATATAGCCAACAAATATAGCGTTCAGTTTCAGCTTTACTTTTTATGCTGTTTGCGGTATAGTTAATACTAGGTGAAGGCAAACCACTTTTAGCTTAAATAATTTATTTTATTTGAACTATTGTCAAAACCGGTAAATAATTTATTTTAAAATTTAGTTTTCTGATACATAAGCATATAAAGTATATGTATTGGTGTATTCAGAAATGTAGGAGAAGAAAATGAAAAAATTAAGTAAAGTGACTATGGGATTGTTGATTGCAGGTTCATTAGCAATATGTAATAATATATATGCGGATATGAATGTTACTGCAAATTCATCTGCTATAAACAATAATTATATTAAAAATAGCGGAATAACTAATAATTCTAATAATATCAATAAAACAAGTATGTCCGCAGATTCTCATAACCTTACCGTAGCATCATTGAAAATGCCAATAGACAACAGTGGAGGCAGGCAAGGCCCAAGTAGTAATAATAATAGTAATAGATAAAATTTCTAATTATTTAGCAGATTTAAAAGTTTTTCGCAGCATACTTCTAACCAGTTAGAAGTATGCTCGAAAGGAGATATGATAAGGAGTATTGCACTGCCTCCTGCTTTCACTGGAGCATACTCGTACCACCATCCGGCGATGAAATGTTTTTTTAATGTCCTTTTAGAAATGGTGTTAAAAATTTATCTGGAAACAGCTTCGCAATATACCATCACGTCTAATAATCATAGTGCTAATTATTTTCTTTACTTAACTCATCTAATTGTGGCTGAATTTTCTTTGCCCAAATTAAGGTACGAATAGTTTTAGGCTCCCTACCTTCTAATTCAAGAGAAACATTAAGGAATCCATCTGCTGCATTATTTGAACAGTCTCCATTATCCAAAGACACAACTATTTCTTTAAGCATATCATTATCCGGATATTGATCTAGCAACCTATGGGCATAATGTTGCGCTAATAGATAGCAAAATGTATTGGAATCATTTTTCTTATCATAATTATTACTATAATGAAACCCTAAAACCCCATGGCTTGAAAGCCGTGCCAATAAATATATTAATGCTATTTTATGATATGGATCATTCAAAGATATCCATAATAAATCTATTTCATGTTTTGCAAAATCCATAATATCTGAATCAATTAATTTATCAGCACTTGCCAATGTGGTAGTATCTTTATATACTGCAAAATCACGACTAATTTGCATTTTTATTTTCATATCGCTATCTTCAGTCCCACCAATTTTAAAGCCACCGCCCTGTCTTAAAATCAGAGCTTGAAATGCTTCACAAATTTTACCTGCACTATCTTTAACCTTCTGATTTAATAGGTTTTTTGGATTAAATATCCTAAATATTACCTCAAATACAGGTTCTAATTGATATTCTTTAATATTTATGTTTTTGTTTTTACTTATCTCCTTTCTCAACCATAAGGCAAACTGAGAAAAATATTCATGTGCTTCGCTAAGAGAATCTTCCACTAATCGACCACCAACAATTGAATACATTTTAATATACGGTAAAATATTGGTCTGCAACAGCTGATTTGAATCACTACTAATACTAGCTAATTTTTCCTGAGCTTGACTCTCATTAAATCCATCTAGTTCCGATTGAACCAATATAACAATAAATTGCATCTCACCTTGTTCATTATAAATTTTGCCCAGCGAGCCATAACCTTTAAATGATAATGTTAAATCTACACCATTAATTATAATTGGCTTAGAGTCATCATCAAAATTTATTAATACCCCAAATTGAAAATGATCTTTAAATACTTTCACAGCTGCTTCATCTGAATTGATCAAAGCATACGTTTCCTTTAGAATTATCCATTGCGAAGCAATATACTTAGCACTATTTTCTAACTTTAATCTAACCAGTAAATTAAGAATTTGTTGCTGAAAATATGGTGTACCTAATAATTCGCTCGTCACCATCTTTATAAATATAACCTGATCTTCAGTACTCCTATATATATTTATTATATTCATAGCTTGTGTACAATGTTCTTGAATATTAGCAATATTTCTGCTTTGCAGTTCACTAACTTTTTCACCAACTTTTCTTCTAATCTCAGGATCGTCGCAAAAAGCTAATCTTACCAATATAGCAGACACATCACCTAATTGCTGACCCCTTATTAACTCATTTTGGTGCCGCTCAAGCATCAGCATGATATTTTGCTGCCCTACTCGATTTTCTTCGGCATAGCCCTGAATTACCAATTGAATAACGGAATTTAACAAATTCCTATTTTTTATTTCCCAGTGCTGCTCTAATATTATATTTAATATTTGCATTTTTAAATTCTTGCAAATATACTCTGCACTAGCATCTAAAGTATCATGACAAACACTTTCAATTATTGCTTGAGCCTTAGCTGAGGTAAACTTAACCCGTGACAATATGTCTAGTCCTAATGAATACGGTCCATTAGTTAAAAAATCTCTAATTTCTCTAGCAGCACTTTGTTGTTCTTCATAGGTTAAATTATCAGATCTACACTTTTGCTCAACATAGCTTATAGCTTGCTGCAACCAATAAGGAAACTCACTATATTTAGGGTTGGTACTTTTAAGAATTTCCGGCTGCAATTTAGGTGATCCATTTTCATGGGCCAATGAATATAATTTTACCATGCTTAAAAAATTGTGATGTTTGGGATACTGCTGCATCCAAAAAATCTTGTGTATCCAAAAGTTAAACACACACCTTTGAACGTCAAGACTTTCACTATTCTTAAATGGTTCAACACACGCTACCAAAAATAATGGTTTGCTGCATGCGTTATACACTAGCCCAACAGAGCCAATCCAATTTGAACCTAACCCATCACAACGTTTTATAGTTTCTAAAATATTTTGATTAATGATTTTATCTCCATCTACAATCTTACCAAACTGTAAATCATCTTCTAACAAAAGGTTAGGTTTTACGCATAATAATAATTCCAACATTCCAGCATTTATAATTAGCTGGCTTATTAAGCATTTAAACTTGCTTAAATCAATCTGGCTACTGCCAAAAAAATAATCAATAAGTTCTAGTCTAGCCTCATCAGGTATATTTCCAAATATACCACTAATCATTTAATTACGAATGGCGTTACTCTTTTTGTTATCTAAATTACTTACAAAATTAATAATGTTCATTATTACGGCAGAGTTAACTCCAGTTTGATTTAGAAGGTCACAAAATTTCTCCTGAAGAATTTTTATCGCTGCCGGGGAATCAAAATTATACATCAATAGTATAGTTATTTTCATTGCTGGTAACAACCCATACCCAATAAAATAAACACTATGTTCTGCAATATAATTCTGTTCACTATGGCTAAATTTCATATTCGATAAATTAAATCGAATTAGCTTAGTATAGCTACAACTACCTACAAACTTACCACGTATTATTGTGATGATATTATCCTGTGAAAGCAGCGTCTGATTACGGGCTATAATATCCTTAACAGCATTAAATTTCCGTTGCAACTTATCATGATATTCTCTATCTTGGTTATTTTTTTCATGCTTTACCCCAATAGCCTGCCAACTATTTGAAGCAATTTTAGTTGAATTATCTGATGTGGGT
>JAGOUD010000091.1 GCA_018061465.1 Burkholderiales bacterium | reverse complement strand
CTTCTGGGTAACTACTATATTTAGCAATTACATAATTAGCAAATTCATTTAACGTAGTATAACTATCTTGAGTAACATCATTACTTACGACTGAACTAATAAATAGTAAAATTATTCGTCCATTACTCTCATTTTCTTGCATTAATACATCTAAATTACTCTCAGCTGCACCTATTTCCTGATTATTTATGGCTAGTCTTATTTGAAATAAATGTGCTATGCGTGATTGAGGATCAGTTTGAATAAATAAATTTATTAAATTATTTAAACTTTGCATTTGTTCTGGAGTAACACTTACGTGTTCTAAACAAATAATTGCTTTATAAATAATTCGTGGATCTTTATATTTAAGGGCTAAATTATTATAAAATGGATATGCCCTATTATAATCGCCTTGATTATAATAGATATTACCTTGAACCAAATTTGCAATATCATCTGCATTAACATTAACTACTGGGATATTAGTTTGATCAAAATCGCTTAATAAATCAGCAGCATCAATTGCATTATCTACATTTTTCTGGTAATTGGCCGTGTCAAACTCTTTGGGATTATACTGTGGGGCATTAGTTGAAGTACAAGCACTAATAGCCGCCACGATAAAAAGAACAATAAAAATACGCATCATTAAATTTTAAATCCTGTGTTATCCCATGACTGTTCATCAAATAAATATTTTAATTAAACTAATATCTTAAAAATGTAGTTAAATCACCATTTGTCATACTTATTTTAACTGAACTAGCTAGAATCATATGTTACAATATCGAGTACGAAGTTTTTAGTCCAGCTTATGGCTGTACATAATAATACCGAAGCGTTATTTTATCATCTTTAGCACTTTTTTATTGAGAATAAATATAAAATGCCAGAATTACCTGAAGTAGAAACCGTAAAACGCGGAATATCCGCTTTAATTGGTCAAACTATAAACGAGTTCATAGTCAGAAACCCCAGCTTGCGTTATAAAATTACCCCATCCATGGGCTTAAAGCTAATTGGTACCAAAATAACCAATATTACGCGCAGAGCCAAATATTTAATTATCACACTTAAAAACGATAGTCAGCCATTAATAAATGCGGGATTTTTAATTATTCACCTTGGTATGTCTGGGAGTTTAAAGTTATTAAATGCAGCAACTGATATCCCCACCCAAAAGCACGATCATGTTGATTTATGCTGTACCACTAATATTTTACGTTATAATGATCCTCGGCGATTTGGCATGATGATATATGTAGATAATCTAGAAGAGTGTTTCCTACTAAAAGCTTTGGGCCCAGAACCGCTGAAAGATGAATTTGGTGCAGCTTATCTTTTAACAAAATTAAAAAACCGTAAGAGTACAATTAAGCAGCTAATCATGAATAATAGCATTGTCGTGGGAGTAGGTAATATTTATGCATGTGAAGCCTTATTCTTAGCCAAAATTTCTCCGCTACGGCTTGGTTATACAATAACCGTTACCGAAGCAAATACCTTAGTTACTGCAATTAAGCAAGTTTTGGAGCGGGCTATCGAATTAGGGGGTAGTTCCTTACGCGACTATAAACAAGCAGATGGTAATTTAGGTTATTTTCAAAATACTCATAATGTATATGCCAAAGCAGGACAGAAATGCAAAATTTGTAACAGCATAATTTTAGAAGAGCGTTTAGGACAAAGAAATAGTTTTTATTGCTCTTACTGCCAGAAATAAAAGCTATATCCCCGCAAATTAATTTAAGTTTGATCCAGCTATTATCCATATTATGCTATAATTCCATATTAATAAGGAGGATTAAAATTAGTACATTAGCTATGACGGCTGAACTAAAATTTAATATAATTGGATATATAAAAAAATTACGCAATGCTGGAGTTAGCCAGGAAATTGCAGAAATTCAAGCTGAAGAGCTTGAAAATGTTTTAAAAATTGCAATTAATACCTCAAAAGAAGAATTTAAATCTAAAGAGTTAGCTACAAAAGGTGATATTCGTGAATCTGAGTTAAAACTACAAAAAGAAATTGCCAATTTTAAAACTCAAACCCTAGTTTGGATTGGGTTAAACAGTGCTTTTTTACTTGGAGTAATGGCTAAAGGATTTAATTTGTGGTAGAGTTTTATGCAACTTAATAATTTTTATTGGAGCTGCAGTAGAAAAATCTTTAACACTGCAACTATTTTTGCTACAACCATTACACATAGTAGCACACTTATCTTTATGCATTCTAAAGATCGTATAAATTATAAATAAAGCCGCTCCTATCACGATAAAACCTACACTTAAAATGTCAACTATATTAAACTGCAACATAATAATCTCCATATAATAAAAAAATTAATTCATAATTAGCTGGGTAACATTATATACAATAAATGCTGCTGCATAAGCTAATACCATTTGATAACTAAATACTATTATCGGCCATTTCCACGAATTAGTCTCACGTTTTACTACCGCCAAAGTTGACGCACACTGCGGTGCAAAAATATACCAAGTTAAAAGAGATAATCCGGTTGCCAATGACCACGATTGACTAAGTACCACCCCTAATCCTTTGGCTAATACATCATCATTACCACTTAGTGAATAAATAGTACCAAGTGCTGAAACCACAACCTCACGAGCGGCAATACCAGGAATAAGTGCTGCCACCACTTGCCATGGAAAACCAATTGGAATAAATAATGGATGCAATAGTTTACCTAAAATACCTACAAAACTATAATTTATGGCAGGTAATGTTGCACCACTTGGTGGTAGTGGAAAAGAAGATAAAAACCACAAAATTATCATTATAGCTACAATTATAGTTCCCGCACGTTTTAAAAACATTTTAGCCGGTTTAATTAATTCAATTATAACGTTACGCATTATTGGCATTTTATAACTGGGCAGTTCAATAATTGATGGTTGATGCTCTTTTTTGAAGAAAAATAATTTCATTACCAAGGCCACCAACAAACCAAAAAACATCCCCGAGAAATACAGCAAAAACATAATTAAACCTTGTAGGCTTAAAAAACCAAATACTGTTTTGGCGGGAATTAAGGCGCTAATTAATAAAGTATAAATTGGTAGTCTAGCTGAACAAACCATTAAGGGACTAATCAATATGGTAACTAATCTATCATTCCGATTTTCAATAGTACGAGTTGCTAAGATCCCAGGTATTGCACAAGCAAAACTCGATAACAAGGGAATAAAAGCTCGGCTATTTAACCCTACACTCCCCATTATTTTATCCATTAAAAATGCAGCTCGCGACATATAGCCGCTATCTTCTAACAGAACAATAAAGAGAGATATAGTTAAAATTTGCGGTAAAAATACTAATACAGCACCAACTCCAGCAATAATTCCATTTCCTAATAAACTTCCCAATAAGCTATTAGGTAAAGCTTTAATAACAAACCCTTGTAAACTATCAAGAGCACTTTGCAATATATCTTGGGGAATAGTTGCCCAACTAAATACCGCTTGAAAGACCAAAAACAATACCAAAGTTAAAATTAATACACCCCATAGTGGATGGAGTAAAACCCGATCAATCTTATCATTCCATTGTGAAGGAATGCCCTCCCCCAATTTAACTTGGGCTAAAATTGCTGCAGAACGGATATGGTATTCTCGTGAGTTAGATTTATCCTCAGGCAAATTATTATGAGCGCTAGAGGATGATGGTAATTTCACACTAGGGATAATTTTATCTAAGGCATCTAATAGCCCTCTAACTCCACGTTTCTTTATTGCTGTAGTTTCAATAACCTCGCATCCCAATTCCGCCTTTAATCGATCTATTTTATAATGATAACCTCTATTTTTAGCTAAATCAGACATGTTAAGTGCCACTAAAATAGGCTTTCCAGTTTGTTGCAATTCAAGCACTAATCGCAGCCCATTTTGTAAATTAGTAGCATCTAAAACACACAAAATTAAATCAATTGGCATTTCATCAGCATATTGATTCATCACTACATCCCGGGTAATTTTTTCATCAGGACTTCTGCCACTTAAACTATATGTTCCGGGTAAGTCAATTAAGGTACATACGACATGATTGGGCATAATAAAATAACCATGCTTCTTCTCAACTGTAACTCCAGCATAGTTTGCCACTCGCTGCTTACTCCCAGTTAAGGCATTAAACAATGCACTCTTACCACAATTTGGATTACCAACTAAAGCTATCCGTATAGTACTGTCATCTTTCATTTTATTTTCTCTAATAAGATAGCCGCTGCCTCATTTTTTCTTAACGCAATTAAACTACTGCTATTGTCAATACGCACAGCAATTGGATCATGCCCCCACATACCAATATGCATTACTTTAAGCTGGACTCCTTCAACAATCCCCATATCCAAAAGTCGTGCCTCAACTTCACCGCTAACCAGACCAGTTTTTTTCAAAAGCCGTGATTCGTCAAGCTTATGCACTACTCCAATCTCATTTTTAGCTAATTCAACTAAACTAATTAATGCCATACCTTAAATCCATTTTTTAAACCTTAGCCCATATTATAAATGAGAATGATTCTCAATTGCAAATATAATTTTGGAGAAAGCGCGAAGCGGAGTGTACCTATAATACTTAAGCGCCTGAGATTAGTACCAAGCCTATGAAATAATAGAGTAGTTTCGAATAAAGAGGAAGGTTAGGAAAGATATCTAAAGATATATCCACAAAGTAATACTTCTACACTAGCAAAATAAATTAGATTAATTTTGCTGAAAAAAGATCAAAATTTAGTTCGTCAATCAGTTCATTAATCTGCTCTGGATCTTCTGTCTTGATAATTTTACTCACAATTGTTGCAGCTCTACCTAAATTAGTATTTAAAATTACACTTTTTATACTAAGAATATTAGCACAATGCATAGAAAATTTACGTAACCCCATACCTAATAAGAGCCTGGTTAAATTAGGGTCACTCGCCATCTCACCACAAATTGATACTGGAACTCCATAGCGGTTACAATTTTTTATAATTAACATTAATACTTTAAGCATAGCTGGATGCAATGGGTTGTATAGATAACTTACCGACTCATCATTTCTATCCATAGCTAATAAATATTGGAGTAAATCATTAGTCCCAATTGAAATAAAGTCCACCTGCGCCAAAATTCCTTTTAAAGCCAATGCTGCTGAAGGCACTTCTATCATAACCCCCACTTTTATTTCGGAATCAAAGCTGACGCCTTCATCGATTAACTCATTTTTAGCATATTGTAATTGATTAAGTGCTTGCTTTAATTCCCAACTTGATGAAATCATAGGAAACAATATCTGGATATTTCCAAAATGCGACGCTCTAAGTAATGCCCGTAGTTGAGTACGAAAAAACATTTGCTCAACCAAAGACAGCCTAATTCCAGTTAATCCAAGAGCAGGATTCATGGGAGTCACATTATTGTTCCACAAGGGATTTTTATCAGCACCCAAATCGGCAGTTCGAATAACTACCGGACGCTCTTTCATAGTTGTAGCAACTCTTCTATAAGCTTCAACCTGTTCATCTTCGGGGCACAAATGATTTACATTAGCTAAAAATAAAAACTCGCTTCTATATAAACCAATGCCGGCTGCATTACTATAATTGACTTCATTTAAATCGCTAATTCCATCAATATTGGCATATAGCTCAACTTCTACATTATCTACGGTAATAGTCTTATCATTACGAATAGCATATAATTTAGCCTTAGAATCTATCCATAATTGTTGACGTTTTTTATATTCATTTAAGACAGTTTTATCGGGGTTAATTATTAATACGCCCTGAATACCATCAACAATAATCAGATCATCCTCACGAATAAGCTGCCTGGCATAAGTGGCACCTACAATTGCCGGAATATCCAAATTACGTCCCACAATTACCGTGTGTGAAGTAAGGCTGCCCACTTCAGTTAAAAATCCAGTGAAATTTGAGTTTTTAAAATGGACTAAATCTGCTGGTGATAAATCATGGGTTACTAATATCCCCTGCTCTAATTTTCCGGATTCATACCAGTCAAATTTATTGCCTTCCAAGTTTTTAAAGATACGTTCAAAAACTTGACGTACATCGTGCTTACGCTCTTTTAAATAATCGTCATCCATTTCAGCAAATTGCCGATATAATTTATCTGCTTGTAATTTAATAGCCCATTCGGCATTGCATTCCTCTTTATTGATAATATCCACCGGAGCTTGAGAAATCTGCTTATCATCAAGCATTAAGATATTTAGTGATAAAAAAGCACCCAGTTCAGGGGGCGCATCTTGGGAAATATTAATACGCAATAATTCCAGTTCTCGTTTAGTTTGTGCTACAGCCTCTTTAAACCTAACTATTTCTGCCTTTAGTTCATGCTTTTCAAGGGTATATGCCGTTACCACATCCAAACTTTTATCTAGAATATATGCTTGCCCAATAGTAATTCCGCCTCCAAGCCCTATCCCATGAACAAGAATACTCATATTTTATTCAACTTCGCCAAACTTATTATTAAATAACTGCTCAATTTCTTGTAGAGCTTTACCCTCATCGTCGCCATCAGCTTCAATTGTAATAATATTACCGCATCTAACCGACAACATCATTATACCCATTAAGCTTTTTGCATTTGCCCATTTACCATCTTTGCTAATTTTAATTTCACAATTAAAATTAGCGGCTAACATAACTAATTTTGCCGAAGCCCTAGCATGCAACCCCAACTTATTAATTACTGTAATTGTTTCATTAATCATCTTATTCTGCACTATTAATTATTAATAAAAAGTAGCTACTCATCATCATCAAAGTGTACTATACCTGCGGTTCCACCTTCTAAAGCCTTAGCAATTACTGTTGCCAAATCACTTTTAGCATAAGAAATTGCTCTAATTAACATTGGTAGATTTAACCCGCTAATTAATTCGATTTTTCCAGGCACAACTAATCTTTGAGCAATATTATATGGTGTAGCCCCAAATAAATCAGATAGAATTAGAATTCCTTGATTATCCTCAGTTTTATCGAGTAGTTCACGTGCTCTAGCTAATACATCATCAGTATCTTCAGCTTTTTTAACCGCCACAATATGTAAGTTATCAATACGCTTATTCAAAATATGCTCTACGCAATAAGCAAAGCTATGTGCAATTTCTGAATGCGCAATTATTACTATATTTATCATACGTTTTCAACCAATAAACTTAAATTACCATTTTCATATTGATTTTGTTGTCCATTTTTAGATTGAATAACCAATTGACCATCACTAGTTAAACCGGTATTAATCCCAAAATCAACTATTTTACCATTTAGAGTTAAACTAACTCTTTTATTATAATGCAGACAATTATCAATCCATTCCTGACGCAGGAGTGCAAACCCAAAAATAGTGTATTCCCCTATTATATGTTCTACATGATTAACTAAATTAGCCACTAATATATTTCTGTCGAAATTAAATATATTATCCAATCCAATCCCTATAATTATAAAACGTTTTTCCTTAAAGATTCCGCTTTGCAATAATATTCCAGATATTTTAGTATTATTATCTAGATAAATATCATTCGGCCATTTAATATAATTTTTAGTCCTATATTGTTTTAACAATCTGTTAATTGCAATTGCAATAACCAGTGGTAATAATTCATAATTAAAATCTGGTTCAAAAAAATATAAAAATGAAATGGTTAAATCAGTTGCCAGGATTGATGTCCACAATTTATCGCCTCTGCCTTGCCCACAGGATTGCAACTCAGCAACTACAACCGTATGATTCTTTAAAATGCTCAAGTTATCTAATATATAGCTATTAGTAGAGGTGACTTCGGCTAATAATTTTACCCCGTAGTTATCCACTCCTAATTTATGAAATTGTTGTAATATAACTGCTTCATTTAACCAATCTAATTTACGTGTAACCACAATTTTACCATCAGCCTGTATTTTTACCAGACCAGCTTCAATATTATTAATTTTACCGATCAATTCCAAGGTACTCAACCAAGTAAGATTTAATTTTTTAGCTAACGTAGCTAGAGTACTCTTATTATCAATTAGTTTTAAATATTCAACAGTTTGGTACATAGCGTATTTTATCAATTAGTTTAGTAGTTGATGTATCAAATAAAAACGGTATCGAGTAAACATTGCCGCCATAACCAATTACCTCACGGCTGCCAACAATATCGCCAATCTTCCAATCTCCACCTTTTACTAAAATATCGGGACGAATCGCTAAAATTAATTGTAACGGCGTATCTTCATCAAAATAAGTTACATAATCAACTGCTTCCAGGCTGGCAATAACCCGTAATCGATCATCTAAATTATTCATAGGTCGATCACTACCTTTTTGTAAGCGTTTTACTGAAGCATCCGTATTTAAAGCAACAAGCATTGACTTGCCTAAACTTTTAGCCTGATCTAAAT
>JAGOUD010000090.1 GCA_018061465.1 Burkholderiales bacterium | reverse complement strand
TTGCCGTAACTACTTTAAAAAAATATAAATTCTACGCATCTTACGCTGCTGCTGCTCAGGGGTTAATGTTGTGGTTAGTCTCTGCCACTATATCAAGTGCATTTGGATATATAAACAATGGTAACCTTATTACTTATATATTTTTTGTGGGAATAATTATTTTTATGATCACTCTAATAGAAATATTTCAAAGAAATACATTCTTAAAAAACTAAATATTATTATTTACTTGGTTATTTGGCGTTATAATTTTTTCTTCCGCTTTTAAGTTTTACAACCATCTTTAACTTAGATATTTTACTTTCATCAGAAAGTTGCTCAATCAATTGTATACCCAGCCTAACTAGTTCTGATTTAGTAACATGTTTACCTAAGGATAGATATTTTTCAACAAGTAAATTTAAATTTTCATGCTCAATCTTGGGCAACGTGATTAAGATTCTTTCAACCACACTAGCTGGAGCTTTGCTAATATTTTCAGACGAGGCACCCCCCATTATTGCATCAGCTTTAGCAATTTGTGCAGCTAATGTATCTTGATAGGTGTTATTGTTTATTTGCGAAGATTTTTCACTGGATACTTTGATTAGATTTTTTAAATTTGTACTCATATTAATCCTATTAATAATTACCATATTATTAAATATATCATATATTTGAAATATATGATATATAATTATTTAAGCAGGCTAATAATCTCGTCTGCCAGTAATGCCATTTCATTTTTAGCTTTTGCATCTAAAGATTGGTACGCAATTTCTCCTGAAAGTGCAACTTTTCTATATACCGTACGCATTGCTATAGTCGATTCTAGAATTCCCATGTCAATTTCCGATCTAAAAAAATTTAAAATTTCACGGGAAATACTAGATCTACTTTCGCACATGTTCGGCAATACTTTAGTGATAAGGGTTTCATTATTTACAGAAGCCGCCTCAATTAGGGACTTTGTTCCATCTAGTGCCCACATATCTGTACCTGATGGTTGAAAGGGTACAATTGCTAAATTAGAAACTAATAATACAGACGCATTAAATTTAGCTTCTTTATTGGGAGGACAATCAATAAATATATAATCATAGTCATTGGCAAATTGTCGAATTGATTGATGAGCTTTTGCGTCTGCATATGCAAGACTAGTAACGTTACAAGGAAACGGTGATGCTTCGCTAGACATATTAGCCCATCTTGTTGCAGCTGCTTGAGTATCCCCATCGATAATCAAAATTTTTTTATTATGGCGCACAGCTATTGTTCCGGCAAGATTCATAGTTATAGTAGTTTTTCCGCAACCGCCCTTTTCATTTAATATACTTATGATTTTTGCGCTCATATTAGTGCATCTCCATATAAAATTCTCATTTTCAAATTGGCTCGGATCTGTGGCAAAACCCATATTCGCTCTATAGTCATGCATTATAGCACGATCTACTGATTAATGACAATATACTATATATTTAATATATTTCAAATATACTAATAGGTTTTTAATTCTTCCCGGGCTATCTCGGCAAAGGCATATATTAAAGAAGGATTCCGTATATTTCATATATATTAAATATATCATAAATTTAATATATATGAAATATATATTATCACTACTGTACTGCAACCGTCATGATATTTAGCCCCAATCTATATTTGAAATTTATGCCTTTAGTAGGGGCTCCATGCGTAAACCGCAGAAATTTTTGATTTCGGCTTAAAACCCTTATCATTGTGGTTGGTAATCCATGATCCATGATGATATAAAATGCAGAATGACAGATACCCAAAATGGAATACGTTGTTAACCATATAATTAACTAATTGGGAAATATGGCACTCAGTGAAGTATAACTATCCTAATAAATTAGCTAACTTATTGCAAAACTTATCAATGCCTTCATTCCAATTGATAACGAATGTATCTGCCAAATCTGCGGAATAATCATAAACAGTTTGAGGCGTTACATTTACCCATATGGGTATAATTATCCTTTTATTTTCTATCATTTCTCTAGATAGTGTCCTAAATATGAATAATGAGTTAAACTAACTACTTCAATAAGCAATTGGAGTATAAAAATGACAGATATAGAACATCGGGTTTTACCGCATATCCGGGGTAAAACGGCAATGAGAAGTGAAAAATGCTCCAAAATATTCATTGGTAGTTATTTAAGCACATATTATTAATTGCATTTGTCATCTAAATAGTTTAAGATACTATATACCAAAACTAAAATATCACCATTACCTTGGCTAACACTCGCACTATTTATACCGATTACAACATATTCGCTGGTTGTTGGATTATAAATATAATAAAAAGAAAATCCTAGCGTAGTTCCAGAATAATAATAAACAAAACTATAATTATTAATATTATTTGCAAGATTTGGATAACTTATTGCTTGTTCCGGAGTTAGAACCACTTTTTCAGCACCAATTCCAAGACCATAAGCGTTACCGTCACTTGCCATTGCAGGAGATGAAATTGGTTGTCCTGGATTTTGTCCTCCGCTATCCTGTACCCATGAAGAGAGTTCTTGAAATTGAGAAGCTGATAATAGCGCATTTGATTGAAAAAGCGCATGATAATAGCTATTTATGTCATCTGTAGTCGATATAATACTTCCACTACCAGCAGCAAATGATAAAGAAAATGTTGAAAATTCGGTTGACTCAGCAGCACTCAAATAGCCACTTACTAATCTATTTGAAGGTGCAAATTGTGTTGGTAAATTATTTACATAATAAGTATTACTCAGATTTAATTTATTTATGATTCTATTGGTTATTTCCACTTGTGCTGGATCTTGACCATGATAATTTTTTGCGGTTACTCGTCCTATTAACATACTCAAAATTTGATAATTAGTGTTTGAGTAATTCCAATTATCACCAGGGGTGTAATTCAAAAATTGAGGTGCAAACGCAATCATACTTTCTGTTGGAAGATATGTATATGTATTAGGTATGTACCATGCAAAAAATGCTGAGTTCATATCATCAGGAATACCACTTGTCATGTTCATTAATTGTTGAATTGTGGGTCCATGTGTAATTGGTTCTTCCCAATAGGAATATTCTGGAAACCACTTGGACATATTATCTTTAATGCTAAAATTTGGGTACTCAGATTCCAACTGTAGCAAAACAATAGAAGTAAAAGACTTAGCATTACTTCCAATTTGCCATAAACTATTAGTTTGTATTGCTTGCAAATTATTACGTCCCATTGTTCCAGAGTATACAGTAACTGGCTTGGAGTCATTAAATCCATGACATTGAGCTGTGACGGAAATAGCTGTAAACCCATCTGATTCAGAATAATCACTTATAAAATTATTTGTAAATACTTGAATCGCTTCAGCCCCATTATTATTGTTCGAAGATGATGTTCCTGAACTACAACTACTAATTACTACTGTAATTACTAATATGGTTAATATTTGTTTAAATGTCTTGTACATGAGCGTAGAAACCTTGTGATAGAATTATTGAACTAATTGCGGTCAATAAATTGCTTTAGCGATGTATATTTACCATATTGAAGGTGAGTAGTAATAATTTTATTTATCGGCACGCCAAGTCTATACAACTCTAAGATTTTATCCTTATCTTTGTCATACATCGAAGCCTGTATTGTGCCTTTAGGTTTACCCAGCTTAATACCTTTAGCGACTCTAGCTTTTAAACCTTCTTTGGTGCGCTCGGAAATAAAATCACGTTCCAATTCGGCTAACATAGAAAATACAGTAATCAGCACTTTGTTAGTAATATTGTTTCTATCGCTAGGGTTTAAATCCAAATTTTGCTTTATCAAGATAAGCCTAGCCTGTTTTTGTTCTAATATTGACTCAATTGTGCTCAATGTCTCTTTAATCGAACGACCAAGCCGCGATAATTCAGAAGCAATCACAATATCGTTTGGATGTAATTTATCTAATAACTCACTGATACGTCGCTGCTCAACGGTTTTCCGAGATGACATCTCTAATTCAATCCACTCATCGACTATTAATTTATGGTCCATACAATAGCGACTGATAAGATTTTTTTGACCATCTAGGTTTTGGTCGGCAGTACTAACCCGAATATACCCAAAAATCATGTAAAAATCCTTGTTTTAAGCCTTTTTTACTCTTAAGGTATATTAAGCACTTATATACCAGCGATAATTCTACCATACAATGCACCTAAATGATACAATAAAGTCTCGTATAAAACGACCGTTAAATAAACTTATTTTTAATATCGATATTGTATTAATGCGAATACTTGAAATACTAACTAAAGATGAACAAGCTGATTTTGATAGCCCGCCAAGTCTGGACATTATCGAACAAAAAAAATACTTTGCTTTATCTACAGAGATTGAAGAGTGGCTAAAAACTGTCTCGTCACCAACGTATATGGTTGGATTTGTTTTATTAATGGGTTATGCTTGCTGTAGCGGTAAATTTTTCTCGCCGAAAACATTCAAACAGGTTGATATAAGTTTTATATGTGAAAAGCTTTGTCTAGACCCAAACGATATTGAATTTACAGCATATAATCCTCGCACTGTCACGTACCATAAACAGAAAATAAGGGAATACTTACATATATTGCCGTTTGATAATTTGGCACTACAAACTTTTGAGGAGATTATTCGCGAAAAGATAGCTAAATCTCAATCTTTCAAGCAAATACTATATGAAGTAGCGGACATTCTTAAATCTCGAAAAATTGAGGTTCCCACCTATAATCGCTTTGCTACAGTAATATCCAACGAAAGTAGCAAATTTGAAAGCAATTTAGCTGCAACAATTGACTCGCTATTATCTAAAGATCAGCGAGAAGCATTAGATGCTTTGCTAAAACCAGATGAGGCAAACAATTATGTACTCACTAAATTAAAAATCATTAATCAAGAAAGAACACCTGCTGCCATAAATAATAGTGTTCGAGATTTTCAGCTAATTAAAAATATATATTCAGTAATTTTACCAACCATAATAAGTCTTGCGCTGCATATTGACACAGTCAAGCAATACGCCACATGGGTGCGAAAAGCCAGTTTTTACCAGATACAACAACTGAATAGTAGTAAACAATACCTATACTTGATATGCTTTATTAACCATCAGTATTGTTTACGTCAAGACATATCAGCTGATATTTTATTGATTTCAGTGCGCAATACCGAAAATGCAGTATCTAAAGAACAAAAATCATTGGCGCATCAGTGTAACACATTATATGAACATGCTTTTAATGCCATGTCTAATTCTAGAACTTCTTACAAAGAAATAATTAAGCAGATTGAATTAGTTATAAAAACAGCTATACCAGATGCTGAAAAAGTTCTTAAAATTAATCAACTACTCAGCAGCTACCGAGAACAGCTTGAAAATGAATCCCACGATAATGAAATTAAAGATAATTTAAATGAGCTGAAATCCAAAAATTATTATAACCTTCTTTCCGGGGCTTCACAGAAATTACAAAACCGAGTAGCCAATATTATGCGTTATGTATCATTCGAAGAAAATGATACAGCAATTTATAAAGCAATTGCCCATTATCAAACCAAAGGTGGCAATATTACTAAAACAGCACCAGCTAATTTCATGAGTACTGCCGAACAAGACGCTTTGGAAGACAATGGCAAGTTCTCCGTTTCACTATATAAAGCATTACTGTATATCCACGCAGCCAATGCTTTAAAGTCTGGTATTATTAGCCTAAAGCCATCATATCGCTATTTGTCTTTAGAAAATTATTTATATCCACTCGAAAAATGGCTGAAACATAAAGTCAATTTATTAGAAGATGCAGAACTCTCGCAATTTAGCGATATATCTCAACTATTGCTTCAATTGCAGCAAATACTAGACCAACAGTTTAAGATTACCAACAAAAATATTATTGCTGGGAAAAATGAGTATGTTAAATTTGACGTTAAAAATAAAGTAGTAATAAACACTCCCAAAGTTGAAAAACCAGACATGAAGTCTGTAGCTAGCCTATTTGCGGACTGTAAATATACTCCAATATTAAAAGTATTGAACGATATTCAGCAAGTTACTGATTATTTGAGTTGCTTGCGCCATTTCAGTGTAAAAGATAAACAAGTACTGCCTGACATCCAAGTATTTTACGCCGCCATATTAGGTTTAGGATGCAATATTGGCATTAGTAAAATAGCTAATGTTTCTCGTGGAATTAGTGAAGATGTGTTACAAAATTTAGTAAATTGGCATATTAGTTTAGACAATGTGTACTTAGCTAACCGTGTAATATTAGAGTTTTTGAGTAAGTTAGCCATCGCCCATATTTATAAAACAGACCCGAATAAACTACATTCATCCAGCGATGGTAGAAAAATTGGCGTATCGGTAGAATCACTTAATGCGAATGCTTCTTTCAAATATTTCGGGAAAGGTATGGGAGTTACCAACTATTCATTTATCGACGAACTAAACCGCTCGTTCTATGCTACAGCAATCCCAGCCGACCAAGAACATACCCATGTAATTGATGGGTTAACACATAATCCAACAATTAAAAGTGATATCCACTCCACTGATACTCATGGTTATTCAGAAGTAATTTTTGCTGTTATGTATTTGCTAGGGATTGATTTTGCCCCACGCATTAAAGGTTTAAAACATGCGACTTTATATGCCTTTATTGCTAGAAAAATCTATGAAGAGCAAGGATTTAAAATTTTACCAGACCGTTATATTGATACAAAAATTATTGAAGCACAATGGGATAATATTTTACGTTTAGTTGCAACAATTAAATTGCATGAAACTACCGCATCACAAATATTTAAACGCTTGAATTCATACTCTAAACAACATCCATTGTACTGTGCTTTAAAAGAGTTCGGTCGAATTATCAAGACAATTTTTATTCTGCGTTACATTAATGATGTTGAATTAAGGCAATCAATACAAAAGCAACTGAATCGTATTGAATTATCCAATAAATTTGCCAATGCTATCAGTTTTGACAATGACCACGAAATCCAATTTGGAAGCAAAGAAGAGCAAGATATTGCCATAAATTGTCAGCGATTAATTCAAAATATCATTGTTCTGTGGAATGAATTGTATTTATCGGACAAAATAGCTTCTGCTGAAACCAAAGAAGCTAGGCAACAGCTAATTAGCATAATTATTAATGGTTCTACGCAATCTTGGGGTCATTTCAATTTTTTAGGTGAATATGATTTTACAAATAATGAGCCAGTAGAGATAACATTTGATCTAAAAAAGATTATGGAACTTAAAATATAACTCTCATTGCCGATTTACCCCGGATATGCGGTAAAACCCAAATTAGCCCGGATGAAAGTAAGTTAATTTTGGCACTAGTAAGCAATGAGAATACACTTAGTGAATTAGCTGCAATAAAGCAGGATGCCAAGAACTTCAGGCCACGAATGCTTACACAGGAATGCCGTAAGCTAAATATTATGCGCCCTATTTATCAGATTGCCAAACGGATACTGCCTAGTCTATTAGTCTCAAAAAATAATATCAATAACTACGGGGCTTTTATACACTATTACTCTGCACATGACTTACGTAAACGGATTAAGGTTGGACAAACTTATTTATACATTTTATGCTATATACACCATAGGTATCAACAGATAGTTGATAATTTAATTATTGCTTTTGGTTATCACCAGCGGTATGCTCAAGGCAAAGTAGGTGAAATAAGTAAACTAGCAACTGCTACTAATGCAATTGAACAAAATGCAAGTATGGATTACATGAAGCAATTGGTTAAATTTTATGTGGATGAAAGCCTTTCTGATGAGTTAAGTTTTGGTGATGTCCGCCAAAAGGCGTTTAACATTTTAGATAAGCAGGCAATTATCAAATGCATCACCGGGAACTCATCCACTGTAGATAATATGATTTATTGGGAAAGCGTAGATAAGGTAGCGACATATTTAAAATCCAATATTCGCTGTTTGATCCAAAACCTCGATTTTTCTAGCACAAAAACTGAGCTATTAGAAGCAATTAACTGGCTTAAAAACTTAAAGAACAAACACAATATTACTGATTTCCCAACTTTACCACAACGGTTGCTATCCCATTTAACCAGGAAAGGCAATGACCAAACAGTACTTAACCTGAACCGTTATGAATATTGGGTATACCGCAAAATACAGGATTCAATAATATCTGGAGATATTTATTTTAAAGATTCACTACTATACCGTAATTTAAGCGATGAGTTGGTAGCAAAAGATAAGAAAGATGCCATTCGGCAAAAGATTACAGCTGAAACTGCTAAAAAACCCATATCTAAACAACTTGATGAACTATTTGCTAAATCCAACCAGTTATGGAAGAAGTTTCATAAACTATATCGTCAGGGCAAGCTAAAACACCTATATTATGACGAAAAAACCAAAGAACTGCACCTAAAGCGCTCAGCCTTACCTAAACAAGAACAAATTGAGCACTCACTCTACGAGCATTTTCCATTTCAGGATATTGTTAACGTTATTAAGAC
>JAGOUD010000089.1 GCA_018061465.1 Burkholderiales bacterium | reverse complement strand
CCCTCTGAGTCCTTCAGTGATCCATAACCTTCTTGTTGTCCATTTTTAAATATTCCTGTATACCGAACTTCAATGTTTAGAAAAGAAGAAAATGATTCGCCCAAACCATTTGGTTGATTATCTTCTAATTGCCCGCTATAACTAAATGGAGAAACTCCCTCATATAGATAAAGCCTAACCGGCTCTGGGATACTTCCACTAACATAAGTTTCTATAAACGTATATTTATCATCGTGCGAAGTATAAATCCATTCTTTTTCTTTCTTTCCATTGCAAAATTCTCCTTTGTAAGTATCTCCATTCGGATAAGAGATAATCCCCCTACCATGTCTTTCTCCATTTTTGAATAACCCTTTATAAATCTCATTGGTAGCAGCGCTAATATAAGTTCCATGACCTTCAAATTTATCTTGGCTAAAATTCCCTTCGTATACATCTCCGTTCGGATATTGCAGTTTTCCAAACCCATGTTTTTTCCCATTTTCATCCATATTACCCCTATATACCTCACCATTAGCGAAGGTATATTCTACTAATGGAACATTATATACTTTGGGTGCCATACGAATACGCCTGTATTTTCTCGTTCCATCCTGTGCTACTATAATAGTCTTATTATCGCTTTGGTATTCTCTAGTTGTTATGTCATCTTTAATTATAACGTTCAATTCAAATTCTTCTCCCGTCTTTATATACTTATAAATCCAAGAAGTAGAATTATCGTGTTCATTTATAACACGTCTAATACTATCCCCATCAGGATAAGTTATTGAACTTAATTTGCCGTCTTTCCACTCAAGTTTATCTCTATTAATACGAATTAGCACTCCGCTATCTCTAAAGCCATGGTTAAATTCACCTTCAAACCTATCACCATTTACATATTCTGCTATACCGAAGCCGTGTGGCTCAAGCTCAGCATTTACTGAGCCAGTATATTTCATTTGGTTAGGATTATTTTCTATACTCAATTCAGCAGCTATACTACTTCCTATTATATAATTCGTATATTTAATACTAGTACCACTGGTAATTTGCCCATCCGTATAACTAATTACAGCTTTAAAACTAGGTGTAGTAACGCTACTGATGCCATCTCTAAAATTATTCTTAAACCTTCCTTCATATAGTGAGTTATCCTGATATTCCATGATCCCACAGAGCGGCTCCAGATCTTCTGTTACTGATCCCACAAATTTTTTTCTTCTGAGACCAGGATCGGTGTGATAGATAATTGTGAACTGGCTATTTAATGCACGACATTCTTTCCTCCATTTGCCCTTAATACTTTTCTCAGGAGTAATATAAGTACCTATTTTAGCATGCGGATAAAATTCTACCTCAAATTTATCATTGGGCTTATCTATTGCAGTAAAAGTACCTTTTTTCGGTTCGCATTCATTAGTTATTTCACCAGTAAATTTATCAAATTGGAGCACTGTATCCTTTGTTAATTTAAGCTGAAACTTATGCTCGGCCGGGTAACTAACTTCAAATTTATCCACAGCTTTATCATCACTCCACTTACCCTTAAACTTTACACCTTTATTATCAGTATAAATTCCTTCACCATGCTTACTATTTTGTTTAATATAGCCGCTATACTCTCCTTCAAAATATAGCATAGTTACTCTGCCACTTACTATTCCTAAGTCATAGTCTATATCTCCTTCACAACTAATAACCTCTAAGGTTTTACCATTGGGGAACACTATCTTAAATGGCTGATCTTTTATTAACTTATTACCTTCCCATCCACCCTCAAACTTCATACCATTTGAATTAGTATAAATGCCCCTACCACACATTACATTATATTCTATCTTCCCATGATAAGAAGCGCCATCTGCAAAAACAAATTTCCCCTCTCCATTTATTCGTCCTGTTGGAGTTATATCACCGTTAAATTCTTCAACTTTTAATGAACCCTTGTTCGGGTAAGTAAGTGTAAACGGTTTAGAAATATCAAGTTGGTTATTCTCCCAGGTCCCACAAATTTCATGGCTTAGCAGATTGGTGAAGGTGCCCTCAGTAGCTAATCCGTTTTTCAGTTTACCCCTATATGATGTACCATTTGAAAAAAATAATTTCACTATACCGCAAAACCTATTGTTACTATCTAACTCTCCCTCAAATTCCTCTACGGTTATACTATCGTTATTAGGATAATTAATAGTGAACGTCTCATTTAATAACAGTTTATTTTCAGACCATTCACCGGTAATTGATACTTTTGTAGCTTGATTTGTATATATCCCTAAGCCGTGCCTTAAATCATGTTTTAGTTGCCCTTTAAATAAATTTCCATTTTTATAAGTTAAAATTCCATTATATGTTTCACTTTCAGAATTAAAGGCACCTTCAAATCTTTCTGTATTTCTTGCATTAGCGGAATATTCAATAACTGTAGGAATAGCTAAGCTTGAGAATTTTTTATTATCACTTCCAGACGTAATTACTATCCCATCTTCATATCCCCTATTATCAATATAGGTATATTTTATACTACGGCGTTTATTAAGTGCTTGAGTTGCACCACCTAATTGCTGATTAGTTCTATTACCTGGTATTGTGGGGGAATGAGCAAACAACCTATAAGGTAGAGAAATAGTTTGCTCTTTTATTTTAAAGTCAATGTTTCTAGTAGTTACATTATGGCTTATAAGATTAGTATTCTGTAAATTGATTAACTCCATATTTATATTAAGTTTCTTATAATTATCATTAGTGCCTAACCATTTTATAAATGCATTATACTGAAAAGTATGGTTATACGGATAGAAGGATTTTTCTATTCCATTAAAGTATATAAAGGTTAACATCATAAACTGTAAAAAATCTTCTGTATAATACCCATTATTTGCAATATTATAATTAATTAATAACATAAAATCCGGATAAATATTTTGGCAAATTTCTTGTCCTTGAACTAACTGAATATCGCCTGCACTCACTGCTTTTAGGAGTGATCCTAATTGATAATGAGATAATTGACTTAATTGATGAAAAACCTTTTGGCAGACTTGAGCATTATTTTGTACATTTATAAATAAATTAACTGGTAAAGAAAAAGTTTGCCGATCTATTTTAAATTCAACACTTTGATATGCTAAATTACGCTTTATAGCTTCAATACTGTCTAACTTGATAATGGTAAAGTTAATTCTCCGCAAGTAATTTTTAGTATCTACGCTAGTATACAACCAATTTACAAAGTTATCATATTTAAAATTAGTAGATTGAGTATTAAAGGATTGTTCGACACCATTAAGACAGATATAGGCTATTGCCATAAATTGCACCACAAATTTACTAGATTTATGGTTATTGCGAGTAGCGCCATAGAGCAATGTTATTAGACTGTTATATAATCTATGCTCTATGCTTTGTTGGCTAAACCGATTTACATCATTTACAAGAACCGCGTTAATTAAAGTTCGTAATTGATTATGCGTTAATTTAGTTAAGTCATTAAATATTTCACTAATTTTATTAACAGAAGAAGTTTCAGGCTCTCCTTGCGCCACTCTCCCATTGTTACCAATCCTCTTGCTACCAATATTGAACATGATTTTATCTTTCACTAGATGTTATACTTTAAGGACAGAACCTAATAATATTTTATATAGAACTATTACTTTAAAGGGCATGATTTTATCACTAAAGCCAATTATTAGTAAAAGCAATTTCTTCTACTTTTAATCTATTTATACAGGATAAATCCATGATTAATTTATTTACTTTATGTTGGCAGATATAGTATAGTTAGATTATACTAGAACATTGTCCAGTACCAGTATAATTACACACTATAAAAATAGATAATGCAGTAAAATTTAGTCGTTATTATGAGGATAAAATAAACTCTAAATGATGATGGCGTTTAAATCTTTTTCCTTGTGGCTTTCAAAGGCTATGAGTGTATTTACTAGCTCTTAATCTTTCCCAAATTAGAGGAGTCACAATGGCTAATGCTAGTAATAAAGATACTATTACTCGATTAAATTCACTCCCAATGGTGAAAAATTGTAACATAAAAGTTAAAATTGGGGTTAAACCCATAAACATAGCAAATTTTTCTGAACCATATTTTTCAATGCATATCTGTCCAAAATACAAGGGTAAAACTAACGTAATTAAGCCAATGATGCTGCCTTTTATAATTACTTCCAGATTAATTAAGTTAAACTCATGTTTAACTATAATTACTATTAAAGGTAATATTAATAATAGCCAGTAACGTAGCGCTAAAATCTGTCGGGAATTTATGCCAATGTGATTTAACCCACGAGAATAGCGCAAATACAAGTATAACGATAACCCAGTTAAAAATGTAGTTATAATTCCAATAATCGTTTTAGTGTATGAGTAACCATTAAAAGTTCAGCTATAAAATAAAATGAAACTAGCGCCAATTAGTATGGTTTGTACAATATAGCTTAGTTTACGAGTAGTAAAGGCAATTATTGCTGCGCCAAAAAATCCGGCCCAACCTAAATAACTAAATACAAAAATAAATGGCGTATACTGTACTGGTATAATAAATCCAGCAATCCACATAAATGTGGTGGTAAGGATTACTTTAATAATTCCAATCCTAACTGCAGGTTTAGTAATAACCAAAGCATATGTTAATTTGTTTTTGCGCCAATTAAGAGCATGAAAGCTAATTACAGCAGTTATTGCCGAAATAAAAATTAAAATATCATGATTAATTCCTTGCCCCCAGAAATAAATTATAATAGGTGCAATAGCATTAAACCCCAAATGAAAAATTAAATAAAACATTTCCTTACCCTGTTAAAATAGCGAATTTACTCACCGGATTATACTTGAAAGTATAATTGCCTATCATAAAATTTGAATAAGAATATGTAGCTCAATATGGTATAATACGCAACTTTTTATGTTTTTATTTAAGGGAATGGTAATGTCAGTTGAAGTGCTAGAAGGGCTAAAAAGAAAATTAACGTTTGGTATAAAAAAAGATGATGTACAAGCCTCAGCAAAAGCTGAATTAAAAAAATACGCTAAAACTGCTAAAATACAGGGGTTTAGACCAGGAAAAGTCCCAACCAATATAGTAGAACAAATGTATGGTGGTCAGGCTTTTGAAGAATCATTAAATAAGCATCTCAACCAACAATTTAAAAATTTAATTATTGAACACAAAATAGAGCTTGCTAGTTCGCCTGAATTTGATTTAGCTAACAGCGAAGGTGAAGAGTTTATTTTTGCGGCTATTTTTGAAGTAATGCCCGAAGTAATAATTGGTGATTTAGCAGTTGCTGAAATAGAACACCCCCAATGTGAAATCAACGATGAAATTATTGAGAAAACTCTTTTAAATCTTAGAAAGAAAAAAGCGACTTATTTAGCCAATCCAGAAAAAATAGCTGAAAATAATGATCGGGTTACAATTGACTTTGTGGGTACAATTGATGGTGTTGAATTTGAAGGCGGCAGCAGTCAAAATCATTCTTTTATCCTTGGTGAAGGCAAAATGCTGCCTGAATTTGAAGCTGGTATTTTAGGGCACAAAATTGGGGAAACCATAAATGTTCCGGTAACTTTTCCACAAGCTTACCATGCCGAAGCGCTACAAGGTAAACAAGCTATTTTTAAAATCACTATTAATAACATTGAAACAGAACAATTACCCGAGCTTAATGAAGAATTTATAAAATCATTGGGAATTAGTGAAGGTACTGAAACCAAACTTAGAGAAGAAGTACGAACTAATTTAGAGCGTGAAATAAAGCGTCGTCTATACGTAAAGACTCGTGAAAATGCCTTAAAAATACTTAATGAGTGTAGCCCACTAGATGTTCCTCACCAATTGGTACACGATGAAATTCATCATATGATGGATAAAACTAAAGAATATATGCAAAAGCAGGGTTATCAAAACCAACAAATCAATCTAACTCATGATATGTTTGAAAAAGATGCCAAATTAATGGTAACTACCCGTCTATTGGTGCAAGAATTTATTCGTCAAAATGAACTTAAAATAAATGATGACGAAGTAAAGGCAGTGGTATTGGATATGGCAGCGCTTTATGAAGATAAAGAAGGATATATTAGTTGGTATTATACAGATGAAACTCGTGTAAATAATGCTCGCGCTATTGCTATGGAAAATAAAGTAATTGATAAAATTTTAGAAAAATCAATAGCTAAACCAGCCCCTATTGATTTTGATGAGCTTATTAACTTACAGATATAAATCCCTAAGAACCTGTTTAGAACCTTTAATGGTAACGAGAAAAGTAATAATTTTATAAATAAGGATTACGAGCTATGGCAAAAAATAACCTGCTAAAAAAATACGAAATAGCAATGGACGACGGCCTGGAATTAGATGAAGATTTTAGCTTCCCTGGAGAATATCCCGAAACTGAGGCTTTTTCTAATATGATGGAAAGCTTAATTGAAGCCAGCAATCACCAAACCAGTATGGCAATTGAATTAGCTAAATTAGTAATTGAAAAACATCCGGATCAGAAAATTTCAGAAGATAAAATTTTTTCTATTTTCAAGAAAGCGTCCAAAGTAGTTGCCGAGAGCTTTCCGCTAAAAAGTTTACTTGAGCAATGCAACTAATATAAGTAGTCCACTCCAAATTGTGTTACCACAATTATTAAACAGTTAGGAAATTTAAGTGCGTTTTTCTTATATTAAAAATAAAAGCGTCATAAAATATATGGCGCTTTTACCTTATGTCATCATTTTAATCAAAGCTTGCATCGTCATTTTGTGATTGTGCCAACTTATACGACAGCATCATATGAAATTGATTAATATCATCTGTAACCAATGTTTCCCCATGGTTACTACTCGCTGTCATAACTTCATATTTGCCATTGTTATATAAAGTTACACCGCAATATAGATACTTCCTATGTGATCCATTTTCATTATAACCTCCACATCCAACCTTAAAAATAGCCCTAAATTTAGGCTCATCATAGCCTCCATCATCCTTGCCTTTATAATAAACAATCTCCGTTAAAGTTGTACTAAACACATTCATTTCTGCATCAGGCATATGGTTTATTTGATTTCTAAGTTGATTCATAGCAGTCACATATGGCTTGCTCTGCCTCATTTTATCTATCTCACTATATATGGTCTCTTCCTCATTCTCATCCCACACGCTACCATTATATGGAGTAGCAATAGTAGACATATTATACTCTGCAGAGTCATTAAGATGGCAGCTGTGAAAATCATAGTTTAACCGTATAGCACTGTTATCTTTAATTGCATTATGTATATCATCAACAGGATTAAGGATTCGAACCAGATTAATCTCCTTTGGTTCCATATGACTCTCTACAAATAAATAACAAGCTTCAGGCTTAGGGTTAAGGCCAGAGATACTGGAGCAAAGGCTAACCACCGGAACAGACATATTGCTATCTACTTTAACAAAATTAACCCGGATAGACTGTCCAAGATTATTAGCATTTTCCTTATTGAAAAAAATGTCAGCAGCTTCTTTAATTCTGTGAAGTTCTTGTATCTCACCTTCAGTATATATCCTAGATGAAGCCAGAGATGGAGCCAATACTGATGAGGTAAAAGGTTTAGTTTTTGTAGTTTGCTCTCCAGAAACTGGCTGGTTACCTGGAGCTGATGGTTGCAATGATTCTGACGGCGTATCGGTTGGGATTGAGGACAGATCATTAGTCACAGACGGTGGTAGTTGGGCACTAAATAAACCACCATTAGAATCATCAACATGGTCGCAAGGATCATATCTTATCGAGTAATCTCTATTTTTAATAAAACCCATGGGACCATGGCCTCTACCTGTCACATCCTGAATATCATTCTGACCTGAGCTAATCAAACTCAAATACTTATGTGCTACCTTGGAATGCTCTGTATCACCATAATGGCAAAATAAAGAACGATGATCACTACGTGCCTCACGCCAGTGATTCACTTCATTCAATAATATATCCCGCCGCTCCTGGTTTAAGTGAGACAATTTATTATTAATTACAGTGGTTACCTCAGCAGCATCTTTAGCATTATAAATTGCCTCAATAAGCGCACCAGCTTCGCTAGTAGTTAGCTTTAGATTATTTAACCTATACAACTGCCTCTGCCCTGACAGCTTTGCTGATGGTAATAAACTTTGTGTCTCCTGATTCGATACCCGTGTAGATGATAAACCTTTTCCAGAAGCAGGTGTCATATTTATATCTCCTTATGTAAATATTAAAAGATGCAAATTTTAACTCATTTTATTATATAAAACAAGCTATTAATTAACCAAGTAATAAATATGGTTAAAAATACATGGGATTTTATAATCCAAAATCAACAATGTACCTAATAAAAGGGACATACTCTATAAGCGCTGGTGCAGCTATCCACGTAACAGTGGAGGATTATGAATAAAATTATGGAATAAATAAGCGTTTAATTAGCCCAGTTTTTACATATTTATTATAATTATCCATATCACTATTATGTAATCTAGATTTATTCCAAAGCATAGTAATAGAG
>JAGOUD010000088.1 GCA_018061465.1 Burkholderiales bacterium | reverse complement strand
GATAGTTGATAGTTTCTAAAAGCTTGTTTACACCAGAATGGTGACGATTAATAGACAAATGGTGTACAATATCACATGCATGAAACATATGTTACCTCCTTTGCATCAAAAAGGTTGATAATGAAGAATCTTTAAGAACGGCAATTCTTAATTATTCACTGTTTCATGCTCCATTATTAGTATATTAATACTTTGGTGGGGCATGAAGCTGGAGCTATTATAACCCATATGTTTAGATAAAGTAAAGTTCTTTTTAATAATTTTGTAACTACCCACTCATGATACATAACAAGATAACTAAGTTGACCATTGCCCTACCGGGATTATTCTGGAGTGAGACAACCGATATTGAAGATTTATATGCCAAGCTTAAGTTAACCAATTTTACCAAAATTTTTAAACATACAAAAATGTCAATACTCGAAGGCAGTTATAGCGAGTTAGTTTATGGACTCCATACTAAGCATAGCAATGACTATGCTAAACAAATCGCTACCGAGCTTAATTTAACGAGTAACTACTCAGGATTTTTAATAGCCGAACCAATTAATTTACAACTAGATCGAGACCATCTCCAAATACTCGAATCTAACTCGTTTCAACTAGATCAACAACACTGCAACACTATTATTGAGCACATTAATTCTCATTTTGTTAATGAAATTAAATTACACTATATAAGCAATAGCTTATGGCTGCTCTGTCATAATTTAGATATAAACTTAAACACCCATCAATTTTACCCAACTATAGATATTAGGGGGGAAAATATAAATGATTATTTACCCCGCGGAAAAAATATTATTTGGTTAAATAAATTAATTAATGAAATACAAATGTTACTCTATAACATGCCTCTTAATCAACAACGCATTAATGACGGTTTATTACCGATAAATAGTTTATGGTTATGGAATAAACGCATGCAACTAAGTAGCGATTATGCAGCAATTTATACAAATAGTTTAACTACTGGGTTTAATCATGCTAAAATTAAACCTATTCCAATAATAATCAATACTAATTTATTAGATAACAGTTTAATTATTATTGATGACTTGTATTCTCCATGCTGTGATCGTGACGGCTTTAGTTGGATAGAGAAATTACAAGAATTGGATAACACCTTAGGTTTACCATTGACTCAAATGTTATATAATAATGAAATTGAGCAATTAGATATTTTAATTCCGCAGCGGGAAAATATTATACAATTATCAACACGCCCAAGTTACAAATATAAATTTTGGCAAAACAAGAAATTAATTAATCTGGTTAAGGAAGCACATGCGTATTAATATTAAAGATAAATTCAAACAACTAATGACGGGAATAAAACCTAAACCCAATGCAGGTAGTTCTGCTGCACTTAATCAATTGCCACCAAAAGCTAAACGTATAAAACTAAATCGCCCGAATAAACAACAACAAATTACCAATCGACGTATTCGCAACGAACGAATCGAACTAAATCCCGAAAAAGGAATGCGTATTAGTAAAGCTCTTGCTATGTCTGGAGTTGGCAGCCGTCGTCATTGTGATAGTTTAGTTAATGCAGGTCATGTTACTGTTAACGGTAAAATTGCAACTCTTGGCTTAAAATTAGAACCAAGTGATCGGATCCAGGTATATGGACATGCTGTTATCATCAAATGGCAAGACCGTCTAGCCCGTATTGTAATTTATCATAAACCCGAGGGGGAGATTATATCTCGCGCTGATCCCAAAGGTCGGCAAAGCGTGTTTGATAAAATACCAATTTTAAAAAACAAGCGCTTTGTAGCAATCGGCCGGCTTGATTTTAATACTAGCGGCTTATTGATTTTTACTACTTCTGGAGAGCTGGCAAACCATTTTACGCACCCGCGTTATGAAATTGAGCGTGAATATTCGGTTCGCGTCTATGGAGATGAATTAACCTCACAGCAACTCCAGCAATTAAAAACCGGCATTAAATTAAGTGATGGCATGGCTAATTTTAATGAAATTATTAAATTAGCTGATCAAAATCAGGATAGTAAAAATTTTTGGTATAAAATTCTTTTAAAAGAAGGACGTAATCGCGAAGTTCGGCGGATGTTTGAACATTTTAATTTAACGGTAAGTAGACTAATCCGCACCAGATTTGGACCAATTAGTCTGCCGCCACGCCTAAAACGTGGACAATATTATGAATTAAATGAAGTGGAAGTTGCCGAAGTAATGCAAGCATTTAATTTAACTATCGCTGGCACTACTACAACGTAATATGTGCCCTGTGCCACTTGATTTTTCTAAAGTGGATGCTATATAATAACGTGAGTAGGTTATATATGATATACTTAAGTTTGTTGCTCATAGCAGCAAGTTTACAAATAAGTTAATTTTTGGGGAAAGATATGGATTATCAAAGTCAAATGTATCAAATGATGATGCCGTCACTGCAAATTCGGCAGCAAGTTTTAAAAAATACCTATTTATTATTAGCGTTATCAATGATACCTACAGCTATTGGAGCTTTGTTAGGTATTAATATGACGTTTGCATTTTTGAGGTCTAGCCCAATAATGGGAACGTTGTTACTAATTGGTGGAATGTATTTTATGATGTTCATGGTTGAACGAAATAAAAATAGTTTTGCTGGAGTAATATGGTTAATGGTATTTACCCTATTTATGGGTATGTTATTGGGACCATTATTGCAATTTGCTCTACGGGTACCTAATGGGGCGCATTTAGTGTTATTAGCTGCACTGCTAACTTCTGTTGTGTTTTTTGCCATGAGCGGAATTGCTTTTGTGGTTAAAAAAGAGATGAGCTTTTTAACTAATTTTCTGGCAGTGGGTGGAATAGTACTTTTTATCGCTATTATTGCTAATATATTTTTAAAAATGCCAGGTCTTTACCTAATGATTTGTGGAGCTTTTGTAATTTTTTCATCTCTGGTTATTTTGTGGCAAGTTAATCAAATCGTCCGTGGGGGCGAAACTAATTATATTTCAGCAACTTTAACTTTGTATATAAGCATTTATAACTTATTTACCAGTTTGTTGCAAATTATCTTAGCATTTAGCGGAAATGATCGACGCTAATATAAATTAGATAAAAAATAATAGGCTGTCGTTATGGCAGCCTATTTTATTTATATTTAAAAATGAAAGAGTATTTAATTAACCATCACAGCTTATTTAAATTAAAAGCTTTATTTGCCCCATCTGGTGATCAACCGCAAGCAATACAAAGTTTAGTAGAAGGTCTTGAAGCGGGCTTGCAATATCAGACTCTATTAGGGGTAACTGGCAGTGGTAAAACTTTTACCATGGCTAATATTATTGCTCTATCCAATCGCCCGGCACTAGTAATGGCACATAATAAAACTTTAGCAGCTCAATTATATGCTGAATTTCGCGATTTTTTCCCCGAAAATGCTGTTGAATATTTTGTTTCTTATTATGATTATTATCAACCCGAAGCATATGTACCCCATAAAGATTTATTTATTGAAAAAGACTCAAGCATTAATGACCATATTGAACAAATGCGTCTATCGGCTACCAAATCTTTGCTGGAGCGTAACGATGTAATAATTATTGCTACAGTTTCAGCAATTTATGGCTTAGGCGAAGAAAAAGCTTATAAAGAAATGATTCTACACTTAAGGGAACATGACCGTATTGAACATAAATTTATTGTGAGTAAATTAATTGATATGCAATATGAGCGTGCTGATGTTGATTTTAAACGTGGTACTTTTAGAATGCGCGGGGAAAATATTGATATTTTTCCGGCAGAACATTTTGAAGAGGCTATCCGCATCAGCTTATTTGATGATCAAATAGAGAGTTTGTATTTATTTGACCCTTTAACCGGAAAGAATAAACAACAAGTTTCCAGGTTTACTGTATTTCCCTCCTCGCATTATGTTACGCCTAAAGAAACAGTGCTACAGGCATGCAGCAGCATTAGAGCCGAACTAGAGCAACGCATTAACCAATTTGAAGCCGATGGTAAGATGGTTGAGGCATATAGAATTAAACAGCGCACAGAGTTTGATTTAGAAATGCTAACAGAGATTGGATTTTGTAAAGGGATTGAAAATTATTCCAGGCATTTAACTGGGCGCAATGCTGGAGAGCCTCCTCCTACTTTAATTGATTACCTGCCTACTAATTGCATATTATTTATTGATGAATCACACGTAACCGTGTCTCAAATTGGTGGGATGTATAATGGCGATCGGGCACGTAAGCAAAATTTGATAGAGTATGGCTTTAGACTGCCATCCGCGATAGATAATCGTCCGTTAAAATTTTCTGAATTTGAGGCACGGATGCCTCAAACCATATTTGTTTCAGCAACACCTGGCACTTATGAAAAAGAGCATGAAGATAATTTAGTAGAACAATTGGTACGTCCAACGGGTTTAGTAGATCCTATAATTGAAGTGCGTGATGTGCATAATCAAGTAGATGACTTACTACATGAAATTAAACTCCGTAAAGATAAAAATGAGCGAGTATTTGTTACCACGCTCACCAAACGCATGGCTGAAAAATTAGCTGAATATTATAGCGAAAATGGCGTATTAATCCGCTATTTACATTCAGACATTGATACAGTTGAACGAGTGGAAATACTTCGTGATTTGCGTTTAGGTATTTTTGATGTTCTAGTAGGGGTAAACTTATTGCGTGAGGGACTTGATATACCGGAAGTAAGTTTGGTGGCGATACTAGATGCTGACAAGGAAGGGTTTCTACGTTCTGAACGCTCCTTAATTCAAACTGTAGGTCGAGCAGCACGTAATATTAATGGTATGGCAATTTTTTATGCAGCTAAGATCACTCAATCAATGCAAAAAGCTTTAGATGAAACCTCACGGCGGCGCAATAAACAGCTACAATTTAACCAACATTTTAATATACAGCCACGCTCAGTTAATAAGCCGATTAATGATATTATTGATGGAATATATCGGCAAGAAAAAACTAACAAATTTGAGATAAAACTACCGAATCAATTAACCAATAAAGAATTAACTAAATTAATTAAGCAAAGTGAGAAAAAAATGAAACAGCATGTAGCCAATCTAGAGTTTGAAGAAGCTGCCAAATGTAGGGATGAATTAAAAATATTGAAAGAATTATTATTTAAGGACGGCTATGCATAGTTTTATCATTGGGGTTGCAGGCGGTTCTGGCTCTGGTAAATCAACGGTTACTGATTATATTATTTCAGTAATTGGTAAAAAAAAAGTAGCGGTAATTATGCAAGATTACTACTATAAAGATTTATCTCATTTAACTCTAGACGATAGAAAAAAAATTAATTTTGATCATCCAGATGCTTTTGATTGGGAGCTATTAAGCCTTCACGTAAATAATTTATACCATGGCATACCCATTGAAATGCCAACATATGACTTTGCTCAATATACCAGAAAAAAAGAAACTATAGTTATATTACCCTCCCAAATTGTTATATTTGAAGGCATTTTTGCGCTAATGGATCCGAAATTACGCAGTCTTATGGCATTAAAAATATATGTCGATACTGCCTCAGACATTCGATTTATTCGCCGCGTGCAACGCGATATTAATGAGCGGGAGCGTACTGTTGAAAGTGTAATTCGTCAATATCTAGATTATGTACGCCCCATGCATAATCAATTTATTGAACCAACAAAACGCTATTCGCATATAATAATTCCTCATGGAGCAAATCAAGCAGCTCTAGAAATGATTATTGCCAGAATTCATGCCGTATTTAATGGTGCACAATTAATCAATGGCAATTATTTTATAGAAGAATAACATATATGAAACCTTTTATTATTGGTGTTGCAGGCGGCTCTGGCTCAGGTAAGTCAACAGTTACCGAACAAATTGTTGAAGCTGTGGGTAAATCAGATGTCTGTATTTTTAGAATAGATAATTACTATTTAGATCGTTCGCATTTAACTATGGCAGAACGTAATCACATTAATTTTGACCATCCAAATGCATTTGATTGGCAGTTGATGACCACCCAATTAAATAGTTTATATAATGGGTTGCCCATTGAAATGCCGGAATATGATTTTACCACTCATACCCGCAAATTGCAGCCATTAGTTATGGTGCCAGCAAAAATAATAATTGTTGAAGGAATTTTTGCGCTTTATGATGAAACTATGTGTAATCAAATGGCTTTAAGAATTTTTGTGGATACCGCAGCAGACGTTAGATTAATGCGTCGTTTAAGACGAGATATTATAACCCGGGGCAGAACCGTTGAAAATGTGTTGCAGCAATATAGTTATTTTGTTCGCCCAATGTATAATAAATTTGTTGAACCAACAAAAAGGCGTGCCCATATAATAATACCGCATGGGTCAAATAAAGCAGCCTTAGAAATGATTATTTCTCGAATTCATTCAGTACTTAACGACCATTCGATCATAGTTAATGATGACTTTATTGTTGATGATGGCTGTGAGGAATAAGCAATATTTAGTATTGAGTATACCCATCCAAAAACTTGAGGGGTATACTCTTTATTTTTAGAAATTAAATTTAACCCCACCTAATAATACATTAGTATTTCCTTGAGGATTATTAGCACCATAATAATAATAGTCGGTTAAATTTAATGAAACTTGACGACTTAAATTAAATTGCAACCCCGCTGCAGTAAGAAAATTCCACCCGGCTTGCTGTGATTGATTATAAGCCTCTGCTCCAGTAAAAGTGCCATTAGAATTACTAGTTGCTCCGGGGCTGCCATAGGCTCCCCCAAGCTGAAGAAACAAGCCAAATGCTTCACTCAATGGTAGCGTTCCTTTTACTGATAAATCATAATACTGCATACTTTGGTTAGGAGTACTACCTGATTGAGTAAGCCCCGTAGTACCAACTTCCATAGCCCAATTATCAGTAAAATTTACTCCGCCATCAACCCTAAACGCTGCATCAGGGGCTTGAATATTATTCCACCCTAAACCAGCACCAGCACCTACATATAAATTATTACCATCGGCAACAGCTGACGCTGCTACTGATACCAACAACAATGAAAGAAGTTTTTTCATATTTAATTTGCCCCTAATAAAATATCAACAATTCAAACCAACACAACTTGTCTTTGTCGAATTTTAAAAAACGTATTATAACAAAAAATTCACAAGTTAAAGTCGGATTTTAACATATATTTTATTTTAGAGCCTATTCATAATTTTTAGCATCTATGAAAGAAACAATAATTAAGATAAAAATTTCAGGAAATTTTTGAGTACTAGCTATTCTATTTAGTGACTCAATTTTATGAAAATATAGTCAATGTGCTGTTTTTTGCCCTAGGCTCGAAGATTATAAAAGGAAATTGTGAACAGGTTCTAGAACAGGTTCTAAAAAGAGAAATCAATCACTTCATACTCTCTTAAACCGCTAGGAACTCTCACCTCAACTATACTGCCCACTTCTTTACCAATTAAGCTACGGGCAACTGGTGAATTAACCGAAATTTTAGCAATTTTCATATCAGCCTCATCATCTCCCACGATTTGGTAGCTCACCATTTTTTCAGTTTCAAGATCAAGCAGTTTTACTACAGCCCCAAACACAATTTTGCCATCATTATTAATTTTACTTGGATCTATAATCTGCGCCAAACTAAGCCTGCCTTCAATATCAGCAATTCTGCCCTCAATAAAAGCTTGTCGTTCTTTGGCTGCATGGTATTCAGCATTTTCTGAAAGATCGCCATGACTACGCGCTTCAGCAATAGCCTGAATTATAGCGGGTCTCTCAACAGTTTTCAATCGCTCCAACTCTTCATTTAAGAGTTTGGCGCCATGTACTGTCATCGGATATCGTTCCATATATTACTCATAAAAAAAACCGAAAGTGTAAACTTTCGGTTTTGATCTCACAAAACGATTAGCTACCCATTTTAGAAGCAGGCATACTAGCGTGTCTCTTATGGTGCTTATGAGTACCTGACGCATTAGTATGTTTAACCACTACTAAAGTAGGCGTGCTATCAGCTGGCTCATTATCAGAAGAACAACCAGCAAAGAAAGCCGCAGCTATTACAAGAGCGAATAATTTTTTCATATTTATTTCCTTAACAAACAAAAAAGTTACAAAAAATTAAAACTAAGTGCACTAAGATTAAGCTGCTGAAGCAGCTTTATGTGATTTATGGTGTTTTTTGCTATGCTTTTTACTGTGCTTACTTGAAGAAGCAGCAGCTTTAACATCAGCTCCTGACGCACTCATCATCATTGGTGATGAAGCCTCAGCAGCAAATGCAACACTTGCAAATGCACCAGCAATTAAAATAGCCAGCAATTTTTTTATCATACTTTCACTTTCCTCAATAAAATGTACAACTAGTCCAGAAATGTAAAGCACTGTTTGTACTTGCCCATCCATAGAACAAGCCACACCCGCTTTGCCGAGATTATAGCATATTGAATTATAACCCAGCAATTTTTTTGTATATAAAAAAATAAATTTCATGGAGAAATTTGATTTTTGCTAAAATAATGATTTCGTTTATAGATATTAATGAAAGCAAAATTGTTGTGGCTATTTTAGAAATTAAAGACATTACCAAACAATTTGAAGATAATTTGGTAGTTGACAATATAAGTATAAATATTGAACAAGGTGAGTTCTTTACTTTACTTGGAC
>JAGOUD010000087.1 GCA_018061465.1 Burkholderiales bacterium | reverse complement strand
GCAATAAGCATAACCGTTAGTATCTATGCCACATATGGTTTCATTAGCAGCAGCTAATTGAGTAATAGAAATATCTTCAGGTAATAATACAGATTGTGGCGCCGACTCATTATTATTTTGTCCATTGCCAATTTCGCCGTCCCTACCATAACCCCAACAATATACTTGATTACTGCTATGCAAAGCACAAAAAGTATTTGAATAAAAGCCGCGAGTAGCAATTAAATCTGTAAGTAGCGATTGTGATGATTCAACAACTACTCGAGTTGGTATATAGGAATCAGTATTTTTTCCGTTGCCCAGCTGACCATTACCACCATAACCCCAACAGTAAATATCGCCATGCTCTTCCACAGCACACGAGGTACTACTATTACCAGATATGGCAATATGTGTAAAATTAGCACTTGAATCAAACATAGATATTGGGGTGGGAATATTCATACTACTGCTCTCCCCATTGCCGATGCTGCCATAATTACCAAAACCCCAGCAAGAAATTTTGTGATTAATATCAATGGCACATAATGTTGCATTTTGATAATAACTTGAACTAATACTTAAAGTTTGGTTAAGTAATTGCACTTTAGCTGGTATATTTAAATTAGAATTTAAGCCATCCCCGCGTTGTCCAGTAGACCCATAACCCCAACAATAACTATTGCCCAAATTAGTAATTGCACATGCTGTATTTACACTAGTTGTCATGGTTGTAAAAGTTTCGCCACCGGGCATGACAACTGCGGTTGGAACTTGTACAGCTGCTGAATACGAGATGCCATTACCACCCTCTCCGGAATTGTTATAACCCCAGCAATACGCCGTACCCAAAGTGGTTAAAGCACAACTTCCATTACCCATACCTTGAACTAAATGCTTAAATTTATCTCCATTAGCAGGCATAGTAACTCTAACAGCTTTATTACTATTTGCCGTGGTCCCGTTTCCAAGCGCATAACTGCTGCCGCCGCCCCAGCAATAAATATTACCACTGCTGGCGAGAGCACATACCGCACCACTACCATAATAATTTATATTGACTTCCACAAAAGTTTCACTCTCGGCATTATTATCTGCCATTACAATTTTTGTTGGTACCCCGGCATTGTTGTTGGTGCCATCACCAATTTGTCCATATTGGTTGCTTCCCCAGCAATAAACGTGCCCATTAGTGCCCACTCCACACATATTTGAAGGACCAACTGATATTGAAGAAAAAGTAACCGGTGTATGAGTAACACTATCTGTAGGCAGCTGTACTTTAGTTGGAACTAAGGCATTTTTACTCAATCCATCTCCAATTTGTCCAGAACCACCACTACCCCAACAATAAAGAGTATTACTAATATCAGTGGCACAATAGTTAGAATTAAATCCAACTAGGGAATTAAAAACTATATTATTTGGATTAGATACTTTAGTTGCAAAATAAGCATCCTGGGTAGTACCATTGCCCAATTGTCCTGCACTATTATACCCCCAACATAATATTCCACCATTAGTATCCAATGCACAGAATGAATTAACTCCAGCAGCTATCTGCTTAAATTTAATACTCGGAGTACTATTAGTATTCTTTAAACTCCGTGCTACATTGGTAGTTGTCGGAATAACTTCTCCGGCACTAGTACTAGTTGGCGTAGGGCTCACAGAATTGGTACCCAAATTACATCCACTAAGCAGCAAACTAGCTGCTATACTCATATAGCACTTACGCTGAATAAGCTTATATTTCACTTTCTATCTCCTGGGGTATATATACTCATCGTCTTTGAGTATTAACATTTAGTCCAGCTTTCAACTATGAACAGTATAGTTCTTTAATATTTAAGTTAGACTACTAGCATTCTTTCAGAGCTTTTACTTGTTGCCAGCTGCTTCCGGCAAGGAATTAGCCACAGCTCTTTTTAATGAGCGGCTAATTAATACTTCCATATCTTTAACTTCATTGTGTATAGTTTGCTTTAATTGACTAGTTATATCTGAAGCAAAATCACCTAGCTGACCAATCATTTTATTAAAATCATCAAATTTGCCGTATACTTCAGCCAATGCCCCAATTGTTTTATCTTGTTGCTGAATATTTTCAAATAAACCTTTTATTTTCACATTTAATTTTTCAGTGGTGATATTTAAATCATTGTTTACTTTGGTTAAAAGCCCGCGGCAATTATTAATAACTTGTTCCAAGCCATCTCCAGCGCCGTCAACCTCATTTTTCTTATTATTAACTGACTCAACCAAATTCTTCAAAGCGCTTTCCAAAACTGCTAAAAGTTGTGCACTTTGCTCAATATTATGTTCTAAATTCTCACGATATGCAGCCTGCCAGTCTAAAAGTTGAATTGCCTTAGTTAATTTCTCAATTGCCTCATTATTTCTATCTAAATTACTCAAAAATGTGGTACTATGGTCAACTGAAAAATGTTTAGAATAGATCCATTTGAACCACAGCGCAATGAATACCGCTAATGCTGATGGTATAAACGCAAGTTTTAATCCGCTTAAAAGAAAATTTAGGCTATTTTCATTACTCGGATCAAATCGCAATAGCCCAACGGTGATGCCGACAAAAGTACAGAATATTCCAAGAGTAGTAATTAAGGAAGGAGCCTGCTTATACCACGCATGCTTATCTTTCTTAAAAAATACCAAAGCTGAAACGCCTGCAATCAATAGAATAGCTGATACCATAATTAGCGTATCAAAATTAAGCATTGCGGATAATTTATCCTGCAGCAATTCATTAATTTTCATAATTATTATCTCCTTAAAATAATTCTAAATTCTACTCGTTGCGACTTGGCATAATTTTCACTGCCATCTTCATTAAATACCACGTGAGAAGATGAGTACCCATTTGCGGTAAAAAAATTACGAATGTATTCTTTAGTTGTAGAATCTGACGACAACCCATATACATACTGTAATACACTAGTGGCGCGCTGTTGTGATAGGTTCATATTTAAAAAATATGCTGATTCAGTATCACCTAATTTTCCCCAACCACTTGAAGCATAACCTTCAATACTTATACTTGCAATACTCGGGGCATATTTTTGTACTACTTTCAAGTATTGCGGAAAAAATTCAGTTAAATTGTTCATAAATTCGGGTTTTAATTTACTCTTACCAGTATCAAACATTACATTTGCCGAATTAAATTTTACTGTAAGATTTTGTGATTCAAAAGTTGCATGCCAAGCTTGAAATTTATTACCCATAGCCATATTTAAATCATGCGCAATCTGTTCTTTTGTTTTGGCATGCTGGAGTTTAATTGCTTGTATTTCATCATAGCGATTCTTTAAAATCGACTCCCGATGTTTTACCTTGATCATAAATGATACTGCAACCAGCATGAAAATTATCATCATGCCAGTCATAATATCAGCTAATGGTATCCAATGATCCTCACTATTTTCATCCCACAATGCCATAGCTTATATCCTTTTAAAACTATTAGTTGCCAAGTAATTTTTGCATAACAGTAATCCACATATTAAACAGCGTATTAAATAAATCCAAATAACTCTTAGCGCTGTTAGTCATTGTACTTACAGTTGAAGTTGTATTTGAAATCAATTGATTTACTTGACTAATTGTGGTATTAATTCCATCTATAACCCCCTGAATTTGACTAGACGTTTCTATTTGCCCATCATATATCTCATCAAGACTAGTACTTCCTGAAGAACTGGATAATACTTTACTCGTCATCTCCGACATATAATTTAAATAGTCTTCAATTCCATCTGAGGTAACCATAGCGTCTCCGGTTTCAGGATCTACTGTAAAATATCCATTGTCGATAGCAGCATCTGGTACATCGTCAATCTCCATATAAAGTACATTATAGTCGCCCATGTCTTTCATATAATAGCCACTGTCATAATTATCTGGATCATCGTCCCCATCATGATATTTTTCTTCGCTATATTTAGCAGTCTCTGGATCATCAAAGTCTATTGTGGTTACCGGATTACTGTCATCAGTATCTTCATTCACAGCACTCATATCCCAAATATAAAAACTATTGAGCGAACTTAAAAATGAATTAAATTCACTCAAACATGCTAATACATCATTTAGCGTATCCACATAAGTAGCAGTTGCTGCTGCAGCATTATAATTGCTATTCATTGCGTTCATTGTTACCACTGAGACAGTGAGCATAACGCATTTTACAGACATAATTAGTTGTGTAGTACAAGCGCTCATATCAATCTTGATTTTGCCACCTGCAAACATGTCATCATAAGTATATTGATCCGGCGGAATGGGTTGCTCTCCATAACCTGAACTTGATCCTTGCACTCCACTATTTTGATTATTAGTATCACCTAATAAATCATCATCAATTCCCGAATCACTATCATTTGCACCTATGCCGCCGTTATTAGAACCTTGTTCATCAATACCGCCACCCATAGTGGCTGCATTATAATAAATCGGATCTACCGGTTTAACGCCTTCTAAAGCATTTAACCCCTTACTGTTAAAATAAGAATTAAGAGTGTTAAGGGCTGTTGTGCTTGGATTCACCATTTTGAGCAATGAATGAATCAATTCTTTATCATCAAGTCCTTGAGATAATTTATCTTTCATATTTTCAAAGCGACGTTTATGCGAACTAATAGAATCTACAAACTCATTTTCAGATTCTAAATAGCCTTGGTTTTTTTCAAAAAACTCAGGCAGCTCTTTTTGCCAATTTATGCCAAATTTTTCAAATTGAGCATCGAGGTTTTCTGAACATACTACCAATTCAAGAACTTTATTTATAATAGATTCAGCTTGCTCAACAGATAATTCATAATTTTGCGCACTAAAATCTGCGACCTCATTTACTAGTGCATTGCTTTTATTGGCAACATTTATGCTCAACTCAGATAAACGCTGCAGTTTAGGCAGTGCTCCTTGCAATTTATCCATTTTATCAAACAGCGCCATTCCTCGCTTTAATAGCGCTAACCCATCACGCACATTATTATTCGTGCTTGGATCTTTACTATTTGCAGCTGATGCTCTAGTCACAAAATTAAACACTGCCTTTAATTTAAACGACACCTCACTAGAAAGCCGAACTCCACTACCCTCAATAGCCGGTAGTGTAGCTCCCCAATTTTTATTGGTCATAATACTAGGAATTGATTTAGCAGCTAAATTAATATTCTTTATACAACCGTTTAATGCATCAGTTAATGCTGCGATTTGGGCATCCCCATTGCTATTACTTGTTAAAAGTATATTATTAATTCCGTCACTACCTTGCAAATCACTAGTACTAGGTTTTGTATCGGCATTAATAGCCCCAGCTTGTGGCTGTGGGCTGCTGTTATACACCCGAGCAGCACTGCTGGCATCACTTGGGGCACGGTTAATATTTACGTTCATAATTAGTCTCTCCAATTTAGCAATACCTAAACTATGATACCACAATTTAGGTATTACGTGTTAATTATTAATGGACAATTACATACGACATAGTAGTTGTAAATGCTTTCAGAACGGCATTAATTAAACTCGCATTATTTTCTTTATTATCCATATCCACCTGCATCTGTGTCGATTGAGTATCACTCAAACTATTTAATGCGGATAAAGCTTTTTGTAGGGCATCCAGGTCACTCGACAATGTTGAGAAATCACCCTCACCATCGTCATTCGCATCAAAGTCATAACAGGTATAGCCAATATAATCATCACTTGGATTGCCGTCCTCATCTATACTACCTTGTATGGTTACCGTAGTAGTTGGAAACTCAGTCAACGGCGGTGAGCCGGCATCCTCACACGCTTCATTTGCGGCATCAAAAACACCGCTCATCATCTCATAAAATGCATTTTGCTGATCAGCATAGGCTACGGGATCGTCGGCTAGAGTAACTGTCCAATCCATTTGGCTCCATTCATCAGGATAGTACTCTTCCATAAAATCAGTAAATGGCGCTAAATCGGCAGTCAGCTCAGCATCATACATTGGATCATCTTCAGGAAGCATCGCGATAGCTACTAAATCGTACGGATCGGTTACGGGATCACCATTCTTATCCGTATATGGCAAACAGTCATCCAGCGCCACAAAAGCTGTTTCCACATCGGCTAAGAATTGTGAATCATCAGTTGTTGCACTCATCATGGCACTATCATTCAATAAGATCTGATCTTGAAGAGTACCTACACTTAAAAATACCATTAAGGCAATAATTAAAACACTATACCCACCTGGATTAGATAAGAGCGAATCCATACCGCTAATACCATTTATGGAAATACTGCCCACTGTAATAGTCGTATCACTACTATCAACTTGTTCGTCTCCTACACCTCCAGCTTTAGCACTAGGCGGCGGCGCACCAACTCCTGTTGATTCTGGCGCTGTAGAACTAACTTCTGTTGATTCTGGGGCTGTAGCGCCAACTCCTGTTGATGCTGGTGCTGTAGCGCCAACCCTTTGTTGTCCACCACCTGTATTTTGAGTACTAGCCTGCTTAATCATATAATTATGTAGTTTGTATTCAATATCTTTAATAGTATTTAGTGCCGCTGTACGCGCATCATTCATACCATTAATATCGGTTTCACCATTTTCAAATTTTTCGCTTGCAGCTTTAAGATTATTAATCGCATCTGAGGATTCAGTTTTAATTTTATCGGTAAATTCCGGATCAATTTTTTCCGCCAATTCCATAATAACATTTTCAAAATTACTATAGTCATTGCTTTGTTGCGCTTCATTAAATTTAGTTTGCAAAGTATGCACAACATCGTCATTTTCAACACTATATTGGTCTAACTTCTCAAATTTTTCTCTATCATCTTCTGCTATTTCTTCTTGATCAATACCACCGCCGTTTTTAGATGAATCAGCATTTACGCTACTGGTTAACTTGCTTAAAAACTGATCTAACATATCGGGATCAACACTCTCATCAAAAATAGCCTGCGTTGGATCATAACCTGGATTAACTCCATTGCTTGATTGAGATTGAATACTTGGATTCATAATAATTTCCTTTTTAATAAAATTTTAATTTTTAATTCATTTATAATAACAGTTTATTTTTACCCAATAACTATGTACATTTACCCATAATGAACTCCTTAAAATAATTTAGCTACCCATATTAGTGACAACGTTTTTCATGGTATCTCCATATACTTTAATAATTGAGCTTTCCATATTAATTAAGTTAGACCATAGTGACATATTAGCCTGAAAAATTTCTAAATCTTGTTCCGATGGGTTTGGATTATTCTCTAAATCAGATAATTGAGAATACATTTGTTGTTCCATTCCACCAATACTGTTACCAAATGTATTCGTTACTGTTTCAAAACTAAAATTGCTAGGTGGTGCATAAAAAGCCATCTTCGATTCCTTTATAAACTAGTGGGATATTGCCCACCCAAAAAAAACCACACAGGACGAATTATGGAACATTTGCAAAAAGTTTCATACCATCATTTTTTGTAGATATACAATTTTATTCACTGTTTTAACCCCACCATACCACATAAACAACTGTAATATATGGCAAATATTGCATAACAATTTATTTTCAAACCCAGCACCTGCATTAAAAGCAGGTATGCTACAATATGGCTTAACTTATATAATGCTGGCATATTCATGATCTTAGTGGGTTATTCTGGCTCTTATAAATTAAACCAGATCTGATTAAATAAACTTTTTATGAAGGAAAATTAGATGAAATATCTACGCAAATTAGTAAATATACTGGTTTTGCCCATTCTTTTAATTATTTTAACTAATTGTAATAGCAATGCTGGCAGCAATGCTAATACTGGCACAACCAATAGCGCAGTTGCTACCGCGTCTGTTAGTGAATTAACCGTAACTGAAAGTTATGCTTATGGTAGTATAGATAATACTCATAATACGAGTATAAAAGGGGTACTAAGTGTAGTGCTTATGTTTAATACCCCTCTAGATCAATCCACTGTCACTACCAGCAATATATATATTCAGGATAGTAGCGGTAATAAAGTAACTTCAAATAATTTACTCTTGAGTGACAATTCACAAACGGTAGTTTTAACTCCAGCTCAAGCCCTAAGTGCTAGTGGTAGCTACACAGTCGTGGTTACTACTGCAGTAAAATCAACTATGGGTTTAACCTTGAAGAGTAATGCTAATTTTCCATTTACCATGAGCACTTCCGCTTCAGATGTTAAGTTACCCACAGTTGCTCTGTTAAATCCCTATGGAAATAGTACCAACATACAAATCACATTTAGTGAACCTATGAATGGGAAATATATCAATTCCACTTATATAAAACTATATTCTGGAACTTCTACTAGTGGAACTCCACTACATATAAGCATTTGGGGTCCTACATCGGGTATATCTCCATCATGCACTTCAGACTATAGGATATGTCCTATTATTATAACTAATTCAAGCACAGGTGCAACTATAATTCCGAAAGGAACGTATACGCTAAGTATCACAACTAAACTGGGTAGTACTTATACTATTACCGATCTAGCAGGGAACCATTTGGTAGAAACTACCACCAAAGATGGTAACCAATATCGAAATTTCACCTTTACTGTAGCCGATCCTGCTAAAGCGACTACGGTAACCATGACTGATCCAACTAGTAAACAAACTAACGTAGCCCCATCAACTAGTGTTACCTTACAATTTAGTAATGTAGTGTATGGAGT
>JAGOUD010000241.1 GCA_018061465.1 Burkholderiales bacterium | reverse complement strand
ATATATATGTGTCCGTAAACAAAAGAAGTTTTACCCACACCCGCGAAGAACATATATTTATTTTAATCTAATCAAATTAGTTTATAATTGGTGTTTATACTAAATTATTAACTGATGCTCATAATAATTTTATTCAATTTTAGTTTTTATGCAAATATTTAAACAAGAATTATCTCAGCATATTGAATCTCGGCAAATCATTGACGATCCACTCCTATGCTATGCCTATGGCACTGATGCTAGTTTATACCGCCTAACTCCACAATTAGTTATTTTAATTAGTAATGATGCCGAAGTTTTATTACTCTTAAAGTTAGCCGCACAGCATAAAATTGGCTTAACCTTTCGTGCTGCTGGAACCAGCTTATCCGGACAAGCAGTAACTAATCAGGTTTTAGTAGTGTTAGACAATAGGAGCTGGCAGAAATATTCTATTTACAATAATGGTTGGCAAATTATTTTAGAACCTGGAATTATTGGGGCAAAAGCTAATCTATTATTAAAACCATATCAAACTAAAATAGGTCCAGATCCAGCTTCAATTCATACCTGCAAAATTGGCGGAATTGTTGCCAATAATTCTAGCGGTATGTGTTGCGGCATTAATAAAAATACTTACCATACTCTATCAAGTATAAAAATAATTTTAGCTAACGGTGCTGTTTTAGATACTAAGGATCCCACTAGCAAAGAGCATTTCATAGCTAATAATCAACATATTATTAGAGGAATTAATCAGCTTCGGCAACAAATAATTGCTAACCCAACACTTAGCAAATTTATACAACACAAATTCAAAATTAAAAACACATCTGGATATAGTTTAAATTCATTTATTGATTTTACTAATCCCATTGATATTTTAGCTCACTTAATGGTTGGCTCAGAAGGAACTTTGGGTTTTATTAGTGAAGTTGGCTATAACTGCGTAGCAAATAACCCATATAAGGCAGTAACTCTAGTATACTGTGATAAGTTGGCGGATTTAATCAACCTTACCCTAAAACTGACCCAAACTAACCATAGCATTGACGCAATTGAATTACTTGATATTACTTCCTTAAATTCAATTAAAAATAATATTACAGCTCAAGCTTATCTGCCACTACTAACATTAGATACCGCAGCAATGTTAATTGAACTGTCTGCAGATAACCAACCAGAATTAGACCTTAAAATTATTCAATTACAACAAATAATTGCCTCACACAACACTAGTTTTCAAATTAAATTTACCCAAGACAGCAAAATTTACACTGAATTGTGGGCATTACGCCAAGGAATTCTACCCGCCATAGGTGGCGATAGACCATTAGGAACTAATGTCGTATTAGAAGATATTGCGGTAGCTATAACGGTGCTGCCTCAATTAATTTATGATTTACGTCAACTATTTACTGAGTTTAGCTATACTAATGCAGCTATATTTGGGCATATTTTAGCTGGTAATATTCATTTTGTATTTACACCTAAATTTGATACCACTGCTGATATTGATAATTATAAAAAATTTATGGATAAAATGTGTTATTTAGTTACTCATAAATATCACGGATCGCTTAAAGCAGAACATGGCTGTGGGCGCAATATGGCGCCTTTTGTTGAACTGGAATGGGGTAGTCAGTTATATTCTATCATGTGGCAAATAAAAAATTTACTTGATCCACAGAATATTTTAAATCCAGATGTGAAATTAACTCACAATGCAAATTTGCATATTGAAAATTTAAAACAATTAAATCCGGCCCATTCAGAAATAGATAAATGTATTGAATGTGGTTATTGTGAAACAGTATGTCCTTCACAGAATTTAACTCTTACGCCACGCCAGCGGATTGCTGTTTATCGTAAAATTAGCGTTCTAAAATCTTATAGAATAGATAAAGCACAATATAAACAATTTAGCAAAAGTTATCAATATTATGGTATAAAAACCTGTGCAACAACGGGCTTATGTAAAACCAAGTGTCCGGTAGGCATTAATACAGGTGACTTTATTTTAAGTTTAAAAACGCCTCCATTATTACAACAATACTGGTATAGGCATTTTGCAGTTTTGGTAAAATTAAATAAATATTTTTTGCATCTTGGTAATTTGGCAGCCCGTTGCATTGGCAGTCGAGCAATCTATCGAGCAACTCAAAAAATAAATCGAATAATTCCCATAACTCCAGTTTATTTGCCTACTCTACCCCTTATCCAAACTGCTCAATTTATTAATTTAACAACATATCCCTCAAGAAGTAGTAGCTCTAAAGTTAACAACGTGAAATATATAGTTTACTTCCCTAGCTGCAACAATCGTATTTTAGGCGACACTCTTAACCGCGGCAATAAGAATACAGCATTGCAACAATTAATTACTTATTTAGGCTACACTATTATTTACCCAGATGATTTACCCAACTTATGCTGTGGGCAACTATTTAATTCTCAGGGTAATAGCAATTTAGCCTTAGATAAAGCTACCCAACTTTTAACCACTCTAACCAGGCTTAATTATCC
>JAGOUD010000086.1 GCA_018061465.1 Burkholderiales bacterium | reverse complement strand
TAAGTTTGGCATTACTGCACCGCGAATTTTAGTGACAGGGTTAAATCCTCATGCTGGCGAAGGGGGTTAATTAGGTTCAGAAGAAATGCACTCAAGATCAAGCGCTAAGTTGTTAAACATGTGTAATATATCAGCCTCAGTAAACACATATACTGAATTACAAAAATCACAAGTTACTTTGATCATCCCCTCGTCAGCAATAATACTTTGCGCCTCTTCCAAGCCAAGACTACGGATAATATTAACTACGCGATTATGTCCGCAGGAACAGCTAAACTGTACTGGTTTGGCATCAAATAAAATAATATCATCTTCAGAAAATAATTGTTTAAGTAAGGCGCTATTCTCAGTAATTAATAATTCATGATATTTAATAGTTTGTGCTAGATAGAATATTCGTTCTATATCATCATTATATATCTCTTCTGGATCAGGTAATTTTTGCAGCATAAATCCAACTATCTTTTTTTTGGAATATGCGATAAAAAACACTGTACGCAACTGTTCAGATTGCAACATATATTCGGTTAAGACCTCATCTAAGGCGTGTCCAGTCAAAGCTACCACACTTTGATACATTTTGCCAGCTGAATTAGAATCAATAGTTATAACTAAACTACCCTCATGCATGCAATCCATATAACTAACTTGGTTGTCCTGATGAATACTTGTAGCAAATTTTGCTGTAGCACGTACTTTCAAATCATTATTACATTCACTAACTATTAAATCAAGTTTAGGATTTCCTTGAATTTGGGCAATAATTTTGCCATCCAGCTTAATATTGGTAGTTAATAAGATATTTGCCGCTAGCAGTTCTCCCACTACCTGTTTTATTCCTTCCGGATATTCCTTTTGAGTAGATATCTTATGCCACACATCAGTTAATTCCACAAATGCTCCATGCAGCGGCAATTGGTCAAACGCAAACTTACGAACAAAACTACCCGCCATAAATAATCCTACTCTTCTATACTTAACACCGCATTAGTATATACTTCCTGCACATCATCTAATTCATCGAATGCATCTAACATTTTTTGCATACGTAATGCCTCATCTCCAGTCATTTCAGTTTCATTATCTGCCTTCATGATAACTTCAGCAATATCCGCTCTCATTCCCCGCGCAAATAAAAAATTTTTCACTTCAATAAAATTAGCTGGCGTAGTAAGTACTTCAAAGGAACCATCACTATGGCTAATTACATCATCAGCTCCAGCCTCAAGCGCTAGTTCCATGAGTTGATCTTCACTAATGCCAGGGGCAAAAATCAATTGTCCACAATGTTTAAACTGAAATGCAACGCATCCATCGGTACCCAAATTACCACCAAATTTAGTAAATACGTGGCGCACTTCAGCAACTGTTCTGGTCTTATTATCAGTTAAACAATCTACTATAACTCCAGCACCATTAATGCCATATCCTTCAAAGCGCAATTCTTCATAATTTACCCCTTCCAATTCACCTGTACCGCGTTTAATCGCACGTTCCACATTATCTTTAGGGACATTATTTTCCCGGGCTTTTTCCATCGCTAATCTTAGTCGAGGATTTGAATTAGGATCTCCCCCGCCCATTTTAGAAGCAATAGTAATTTCTTTAACCATTCGGGTGGTTACCTTGCTTTTTTTTGCATCAGCTGCAGCTTTGCGATGCTTAATATTTGCCCACTTACTGTGACCTGCCATACTGAATACCTTTTAAAACTATGCAAATAATTCATTAATATATATCACAACCCTCGATTATAACATAATACTCATCTTTCCGGAACCATGGACTTTACCTCCTATTTAATTAAACCTCGAACTTCTTTTTACATTTAGGATTTGGAACATTACCAACCCGCTTTAAACGAGTTTTAACATAATTACGATACATATCAATAAGTTAACATATGGCAATTTGACAATTGCTATATAAAAATGATATAATCCAGCCCTTCGTGAATTTTTTAAGGTAATATTTAAATGATACATTTGTATTCTGATTCTCGCTGCCCATTTTCCCATCGTGTTAGAATAATTTTACACATAAAAGACATGGATTTTAAAATAATTGATATAAACATTAGTTCGCGTCATGATTTAATGGTATTAAACCCGTATAATGAAACTCCGGTTTTGGTAGACGATATAGACAAGAATAATAAAAAGAAAGATTTAATTTTAATTGAGACCAATATAATATGTGAATATATTGATGAACGCTTTCCACACCCACAATTAATGCCCATTGAGCCTGCTGAAAAAGCACGTTTACGAATGCTGATGCACCATTTTGACCGTGAATTATTTTCTTATGTGCGTATTTTAGAAAGTATGAATCCAAAAGAAGCTAAAACTAAACGTGATGTAGAAAAAAATAAAAAACATATTATTGCAGGGCTAGATGGTATTGCTCAGGTGTTTGTAGCCAACAAAAAAGCTAATCATTTATTTGGAAATAATTTTTCCTTACTTGATGCAGCAATTCTACCTTTATTATGGCGGCTTAAACATTATGAAATTGAAGTAAAACCATCATGGAATGGCATGATGAAGTATGCAGAACGATTATTTGCCACTACTGAATTTGCTAACTCTCTCACGCCTGCGGAACGGAGCATGCGTAAATGAATAGCCAAAAACCTTATTTAATCAGGGCTCTTTATGAGTGGTGCCAGGATAACGAACATACTCCCTATTTAGTTGCTCATGTAAATACCAATACTATGGTACCTAAAGAATATGTGCAAGACAGCCAAATTGTATTGGATATAAGTTTTGCAGCAACTAAAGATATTTTAATTGATAATGAATGGATAACCTTTCGGGCTTCATTTAATGGCAACCCCCAAGATATTGCAATCCCCATTAGTAATGTATTAGCAATATTTGCCAAAGAAACCGGACAAGGAATGCAATTTACCCTTGAGCCAATGGAAACTAAAAAAACCAGTGGCTTACGTTTAGTAAAATAGATTATTGCTATGCTACAACTAGATTTATCCGGATTTGACTGCCCGCTTCCAGTTTTAAAAACCAAAAAATTTTTAGCGACAATTGATGCTGGAGTACAGCTTGAAGTAATTACTACAGATCCAGCCTCTTTGTTTGATTTGCAAGATTTTTGTATTAAAACCGGGCATAAATTAATTAGCCAAACCCAAACCGGCCCAATTATTAAGACTATAATTGAGCACCGCTAAAAACTTAAGGAAAATAATATAACCATGTTAGATAATCAACTACCCGATAACGAAAATCATATAATTTCTGAACGCAGACAAAAACTCGCTACAATTAGAGCCACTCAAACAGCTTATCCAAATTCTTTCAAACCCGATAATAATGCTAAGAACTTACATAGCAAATACGACAGCATGAATAATGAGGAATTAGACTCTCATAATATTATGATAAAAATTGCGGGACGCATGCGCTTAAAGCGCATTATGGGAAAAGTTTCATTTGCCACACTTCAAGATGGAGCTTCTAAAATCCAAATTTATTTAAGCAGAGAAAAACTTGGCGAAGAGCAATATGAAAAATTTAAACATTTAGATATTGGAGATATTCTGGGAGTTAGCGGTAATTTATTTAAAACTAAAACTGATGAATTAACTATTTCAGTTAATGAAATAACATTATTAAGTAAAAATTTGCGTCCTCTACCTGAAAAATTTCATGGACTGGTTGATCAAGAACAACGTTACCGCCAGCGATATTTAGATTTGATTATGAACGATGAGACTAAACAAACTTTTATAACACGTTCCAAAATTATTCAATCAATTAGAAATACGATGGTAGAGCAAGATTATCTGGAAGTTGAAACCCCAATGATGCATTCTATTCCTGGCGGAGCTAGTGCTAAACCATTTATCACTCATCATAATGCATTAAGTATGCAGCTTTATTTACGGGTAGCACCTGAATTATATTTAAAACGTTTAATTGTGGGTGGACTTGATCGAGTATTTGAAATTAATCGTAATTTTAGAAACGAAGGATTATCTACTAGACATAACCCCGAATTTACCATGCTTGAATTATATGAAAGCTATGCAGATTATAAACGTATGATGCAACTTACTCAACAAATTATTCGCCAAAGCGCCTTAGATACTATTGGCACTTTAAAATTTATCTATCAAAACCAGGAAATAAATTTAGAAGATGAATTTGACCAACTAACTATAGCTGAAGCAATTATTAAATATAATCCGCAATATACTATTAACCAAATTAATGATCTACAATTTTTACAACAAGAATTAACTAAACTAACTAAAAATACACCGGTAGCTAACTCTAGTTTAGGAGTTTTACAATTATTAATGTTTGAAGAAACTACCGAAATTAAACTCTGGCAACCAACTTTTATTTTAAATTATCCAATTGACGTATCCCCGCTTGCCCGCGAATCAGATATAAATAGGGGTATAACTGAACGCTTTGAATTATTTATTGTGGGTCGAGAATTAGCTAATGGCTACTCAGAGTTAAACGATCCGGAAGAACAAGCTCTTCGCTTTAAAAAACAAGTTGAACAAATGGAAGCTGGAAATGATGAAGCCATGCATTACGATGCTGATTATATTCGCGCTCTAGAATATGGTATGCCACATACTGGTGGCTGTGGTATTGGAATTGATCGCTTAGTAATGCTATTAACCAATAGTTCATCAATTCGCGATGTAATACTTTTTCCACAATTACGCCTAGAATAATAAGTTATAACCGATGAATGATTTATTTAATGAACCAGATAGTACTGAACAGCAAATAAACCAACTAACTGATGATTTAATCAGATATAACCGCAGTTATCATACATTAGATATTTCTTTAATTAGTGATGAAGCGTATGATAAATTATTTCGCCAATTGCAGCAACTGGAAGAGCAATATCCACAATATAAAAGACCAGATAGCCCAACTAACACGGTAGGTGCAACTGTCTTAGACCAATTTAAACAAGTTGCACATACTATTGCTATGTTATCCCTCAATAATATTTTTTCAGATATGACTCAAGCGGACAACTTAGTTCGCCATAAAGAATTATTTCAATTTAATCAGCGCTTATGTAATACCCTGGGCGTTAATTCGGTAACTTATATTGCAACCCCCAAATATGACGGGGTGGCAATTAGTTTAACTTACACTAATGGGATATTAACTAGTGCATTAACCCGCGGAGACGGATTCACTGGAGAAGACGTAACTTTAAATGTTAAAACAATTAAAAATATCCCGCATGTACTTTTGCATGCTACTATTCCGAAGCATCTGGAGATTCGCGGCGAAGTTTTAATCTTAACCGCTGATTTTATCAAACTCAATGAGTTACAACAACAATTACAATTGCGTCATTTTGCTAATCCAAGAAATACTGCAGCCGGAAGCCTTCGTCAATTAGACAGTAAAATTACGGCTAGTAGACCGCTACATTTTTTTGCTTATTCGTTAGCTGATCACAGCAATGACATTCAATTTAGTACTTTTAATGAACAATTAGCTTATCTGAAGGCGTTAGGATTTGATATTAGTTCATATTATAAAGTATGTACTGATGTCGCAGAGTTAATCCAATTTTATGAAGATATTTTATCCAAACGCCAACAATTGCCTTTTGGCATTGATGGAGTCGTATATAAGGTTAATGAAATTGCCTACCAACAACAATTAGGCTTTGTATTACGTGCGCCACGCTTTGCCATTGCCCACAAATTTCCAGCTGAAGAAGCAGAATCACAGATTTTAGATATTCAGGTGCAAGTTGGCAGAACCGGAGCGCTTACGCCAGTTGCTAAAATCAAGCCAGTTTTAGTTGGTGGGGTAATGGTCGCTAATGCCTCATTACATAATCAAGATGAAATTAAACGGAAGGATATTCGGATTAATGATTATGTCATCATTCGTAGAGCTGGTGATGTTATTCCCGAAGTAGTTAAATCTATTCCTGAAAAACGATCAGCTAACAGTATTGAGTTTACTATGCCAACTCTCTGTCCCGTGTGTAATTCGCATTTAGTACAACTAGAAGATGAAGCCATTATTCGCTGTAGCGCCGGACTTTACTGTTTTGCTCAAAAAAAACAGGCTATAACTCATTTTGCAAGTAAATTAGCTTTAAATATTGATGGTTTGGGCGAAAAAATTGTTAATCAACTAGTTGAGAACAATTTAATTAATAACCCTGCAGATATATTTAGATTAACCGTAGATCAATTAGTAAATTTAGAACGTTTTGGTGCTAAAAAAGCTACTAACTTAATTCAAGCAATTGATTTAGCCCGCCATACTACATTACCCCGCTTAATTTATGCCCTAGGCATTCGTCATGTCGGTGAAAGTACCGCTAAAGCACTAGCTAATACCTTTGGGGATTTGACTAATTTAATGCATGCCACTACCGCTGAATTATTCCAAATTAACGATATTGGGGAAGTTGTAGCCCAATCAATTATTAATTTTTTTGGCGAAAGCCATAATTGTCAAATAATTGCACAATTATTAGAACTCGGAATTACTTATTCTAAAACTACAAATAAGAGCAACTTTAATCCATTGGTCACTGGTAAAACATTTGTACTAACTGGAACTATGGAAATGTATCGTCGGGATGAAGCAAAAGCACTTATTGAAATTTTAGGTGGCCGGGTAAGTAATAGTGTATCTAAAAAGACGGATTACCTAGTAGCGGGAGAAGCTGCAGGGAGCAAGCTAGACAAGGCTCATGAACTCGGTATTGTGATTTTAGATGAAGTAGATTTTAAAAATTTGTTACAATAACGCATGAGTAGTATTTTTACATTTGAGTAGGCAAGTCGCGAAATAACGATTCTGGCGTTTCAATATGTTTGAGTATAAAGGATAAATTATGGCACAATATGACTACATCTACTTACATGGATTTGCCTCTGGTCCTGCTTCTTCTAAGGCGCAATATTTCAAACAACAATTAGAAAATTACCAGCAAAAGGTAATTATTCCAGATCTCAATATGGATGATTTTTCTAATTTGACTCTTAGCCGACAATTAAACCAAGTTCGTGCACTTATAGAACTAAGCAGCAAGCCTATAATTATGTTTGGTTCAAGCATGGGAGGAATAACGGCAGCTATTTTAGCTGAACAATATTTAAATATAGCTAAAGTTATCTTACTAGCGCCAGCCTTTAGAATATCTGAGTTATGGGCACGAGGAAATACTAATGATTTAAAACAGTGGCAAGTAAACCAAGAATACCCTATCATGCATTACAGCTATAATCAAAAGATTAATTTAAAATATAACTTTTATTTAGACTTGTTTAAGCATAATGACAAAAATTTTGCCAGGCAGTTACCTGCCCTAATTTTTCATGGCATCCATGATGATATAGTACCGATAGACTATAGCCGTGAATATACCGCAGCCCATAAATTAACTACTTTGATTGAAGTAGACGATGATCATAGTTTAGGAAAAGATTTAAGCGCAATGTGGGAGAAAATAAAAAATTTTTGTGAATTAGGGAAATAAAACAGGAATTTTTATTAATATATTAATAAGCTGTGCCTAGAAAGAGGTAAGTATTGACTCGGAGAGTTTAAACTCTACAAATCAAGACTCACTATTTAAAACAATTGCTACTCTATACTTCATCGTCTTTGAATCCTGGACGTTGTCGAACTTTATAAAAAGCTCCTTATGTACTTTACATACACTTGGGACGCGTCCCCGAGGGGCGAGCCCCTGCCTTTTATTGCAGTTCTCCTAGCCCAGAATCCCAATACTTTGAGTATTAATATTGAATCCAGCTTTCAATTATGAACACTATATATAGGGCGTTATTACCGCTTTAAATTTAGCTAAAGCAGCTTCTTGTGCTTGGGCTAAATCATCGAATTGCCATGCTTTTTCATCATAGCTAAACGCGCCATCACTTTGAATCAGCCATAGCTCATATTTTTCGCTATGCGATTCATCATAATTTGGCGGATAAATATAATAGCCATGCACAAACCCTTCCGGATCAGCATGAACAACTCCATCTTCTCGAGTTTGCCAAAATTGTTTTTTCATAAAAATATACCCCCTGCAAAAAAAATTATACACCCCGCTATTGTATCAAAGTTAAATAAAATTATTTTGCGCATTTTCCGCAAATCCCTCGCAGGGTGCAATGCAACTAGCTATATTTTATATTGACATGATACAATCGGAACCTCAAATAAAAATAAGGATTCCTACATTATGCGTGATCAATTCTATGCAAATATAGATACAGCTTTGCAGACCATTACTGAAGATAAACTACTCAAAACAGAACGAATAATTAAATCTCCTCAAGCGCCTTGCATTACTCTGAGCAACAATCAAGAAATGTTAAACTTTTGTGCTAATAATTATCTTGGTTTAGCTGACGATATACAATTAATTACTGCAGCTAAAGCAGCGCTAGATAAATTTGGTTATGGCGCCGCCTCAGTGCGTTTTATTTGCGGCACGCAAACTGTACATAAAGAATTAGAACAAGCTTTAAGTAATTTTTTAGGGTATGAAGATACTATTTTATATAGTTCCTGCTTTGACGCTAATGGCGGCTTATTTGAAACTTTGCTTAGTGAAGAGGATGCAATTATTTCTGATGAATTAAATCATGCCTCAATAATTGATGGAATTCGGTTATGTAAAGCCAAGCGTTTTAGGTATAAAAACAATAATATGGCAGATCTAGAAGCTAAACTAATTGAAGCTAATCTTGCCAATGCCCGCTTTAAAATGATTGCTACAGATGGCGTATTTTCCATGGATGGCATTATTGCCAATTTACCGCAAATTTGTGATCTTGCTGATAAATATGGTGCTATCGTAATGGTTGATGATTCCCATGCTACTGGTTTTACTGGAACTAATGGACGCGGCACACCTGAATTTTGCAAAGTTGAAGGGCGCATTGATATTATGACCGGCACTCTGGGTAAGGCTCTTGGTGGAGCCTCAGGGGGATATGTTAGCGGTAGAGCCAATGTAATTAATCTATTACGCAATAAATCACGCCCTTATTTATTCTCTAACTC
>JAGOUD010000085.1 GCA_018061465.1 Burkholderiales bacterium | reverse complement strand
GGACTTGATAATTTAACTTATGCCCTTATAATAAATGACACAGCACATGAATTTGCGACTAAAATACAGGTAGGCATCCTTAAACAGCCTGGAACTTTTGCTAAATTAACGGGAGTCATTGGCAAAAAAGGGATTAATATTATTGAATTAGTACAGGCAAATAATAATAGCGATGATGAAGTTGCTGAAATTTCAGCAACACTTAGTGTAAAGAAGCTCGATGAAGCAGAAGCTTTAATTAAGACTCTTTTAACCAAAGAGTTTATAAAAACAGCAATCTTAGTTTAAGGAATAAAATGATAACAAATAAATCTTCTTTGAGAGATCAAAGCAACAACCTTATGGATAGCACGGAACAAGTTCCTATTATTCCCTTGAAAGATGTGGTAATCTTTCCAAATATGGTAGTACCTTTATTTATTGGCCGGCAAAAATCAATTTATGCCCTAGAAGTAGCCTCTAAAAAGGATAATGTTGTAATTTTATTAAGTCAAAAAAATTCACAAGATAATGATGTAAATAAAGATAACATTCACACTATTGGTACTTTGGCCAAAGTTCTTCAAGTATTAAAATTACCCGATGGAACCAATAAAGTATTAATAGAAGGCAAAATTAGAGCACGCGCACTTGAAATTATTGAAAAAGATGGGTATTTGACTTCAAGAGTAGAATCCTTACTTACTAAGGAAGATATTAAGGATGTAAGCCTTGAAGCGATTCGCCGTGAAATTATTCAACAATTTGATGAGTTTGCTCGTTTAAACCAAAAAGTACCAGATGAAATTGTGGCACTAATTGCCAAAATAGAAAATATTGAGCAACTAACGGATGTAATTACTACGCATGTGGTAGCTGATTTACAAATTCGGCAAGATTTATTAGAAACAATTTCTCTTAAGAAGCGTTTAAATAAATTATTACGTGAATTAAACCGTGAAATTGAAATTTTAAATGTAGAAAAGCGAATTCAGGGGCGAGTGAAACAGCAGATTGAAAAAAATCAAAAAGAATATTATTTGCATGAACAAGCTAAAGCAATTCAGCAGGAACTGGGAGAAGAAGAAGAATTAAGTGAAATTGAAGAATTAGAGCAGAAAATTAAAAAAGCCAAGATGAGTAAAGAGGCGGAAACTAAAGCTCTTTCTGAACTTAAAAAGTTGAAATTAATGCCACAAATGTCCTCTGAAAGTTCTATAGTGCGTAATTACATTGAGCATTTGGCTGAGTTGCCGTGGGATAAAGCAACAAAAGTGAACCGTGATTTAACTAAAGCACAAAAAGTATTGGATAAAGATCATTATGGTCTAGAAAAAATCAAAGAACGGATTATTGAGTTTTTAGCAGTGCAACGTCGAGTAGAAAATAATAAATCTCCAATTTTATGTTTTGTTGGTCCTCCGGGAGTGGGTAAAACTTCATTAGGCGAATCAATCGCCAGAGCTACAGGACGTAAATATGTAAGAGTAGCGCTAGGTGGGCTACATGATGAAGCTGAAATTAGGGGTCATCGTAAGACTTATATTGGTGCGATGCCGGGCAAAGTCTTGCAAAACATTGCTAAGTCAGGAACCAAAAACCCATTATTTTTATTTGATGAAATTGATAAATTGGGTTCCGACCATCGCGGTGATCCATCTTCAGCTTTATTGGAAGTGTTAGATCCAGAGCAGAATAAGGCTTTTGTAGATAATTATACGGAGACTGCTTTTGATCTATCTCAGGTTATGTTTGTAGCCACAGCAAATTCATTAAATATTCCAGGACCACTACGCGATAGAATGGAGATAATTTTATTATCTGGCTACACTGAACAAGAGAAGCTTAAAATTGCTGAACAATATTTGTTGCCGCGCCAATTGCGCAATACTGGCTTAAAGCCAAGTGAAGTAATACTTAAAAATGATACTATTTTAGAGATTATTCGCCACTATACGATGGAAGCTGGTGTACGCAACTTAGAGCGGCAATTAAATAAAATATGCCGTAAAATAGTTACCCTAATAGATACAAATAAGGCAAAAAAGGTAACTATTAAAAATACTAACTTGCATGAATTTCTAGGAGTACAAATTAATGATTTTGGAGTAAGTGCACAGGAAAATCGTATTGGACGAGTAACTGGTCTTGCATGGACTGAAGTTGGTGGTGATATTTTAACTATTGAAGTGGTAGCAATTCCTGGCAAAGGTAATGTAATTCGTACAGGTAAATTAGGTGATGTAATGCAAGAATCAATTCAAGCGGCCATTAGCTTGGTTCGAAGCCGATCACATATACTTGGGATTGATGAAAATTTTTATGAAAACAAAGATATTCATGTGCATGTACCAGAAGGTGCTACACCTAAAGATGGACCATCAGCGGGTATTGCTATGGTAACCGCAATTACTTCAAGTCTCAACCATGTGCCAGTAAAGTCATCGGTTGCGATGACTGGCGAAGTTACCTTATATGGTGAAATATTGCCTATTGGCGGTTTAAAAGAAAAAATGCTTGCGGCTTTGCGTGCAGGAATAAAAACTGTAATAATTCCGGAAAAAAATATCAAAGATCTGGAGGATATTCCCGTTGAAATTAAGGGTGGTTTAGAAGTAATTCCAGTTAAAAATGTGGATCAAGTGTTGGAAGTAGCGCTTGAATATAAACCATTACCAATTGTAGTGAGCAAGCCTAAGAGCAATAAAAAAGTCTCTTCTAAGATCACCACAAAATTAAAAAATGGACCTGCCATTCTCCAGTGAAGCAGTTTTTAAAACAAAAAATTGATCGCTTAATCCCAAGCAGCGATGCTTGGGCATTGGCTAATTTACCGCAGAATAATCCGTTACTAATTATTGTCAATGATGCTTATACTGCAAACCGTTTAGCCAAGGAGATAGTACTATTTAATCCAGCTTTAAAAATAGCAATATTTCCCGACATTGAAATATTACCATACGAGAGGCTATCGCCGTCTAAGGAATTGATTGCTAATCGATTAACTCTACTTTGGCAAATTAGTTATAATCAATTAGACATTGTAATTGTTCAATTAGTCACACTACAAACACGACTTTGCCCACCTGAGTATTTACATAGCCGAGTAATGTTATTAAAGGTTAAGGACAAAATCTCAACTGATAATTTGCGGCATAAGCTAATAAGCAGTGATTATACTCATGTTGAACAAGTATATGAAGCTGGAGAATTTGCCATTCGAGGTGGGATAATTGATATTATGCCCATGGGCAGTAAACATTTAGTCAGGCTTGATTTATTTGATGATGAAATAGAATCTCTAAAACTGTTAAACTCAAAAACCCAACAAATAGTACACACAGTTAATGAATATCAATTAATTCCGGTACGTGAATATCCAACTGATCATACTACATTGCAGTTTTTCACCAATAATTTCAACCATTATTTTGCTCAGAACCAACAATTTGCGGATAGTAGTAAAGAATTTACGCATGGTTTATTACCTCCGGGCAGCGAATTTTATTTACCGTTATTTTTTAATCATACCGTGAGCTTGTTTGATTATTTAACTGACAACTGGCAAATAGTATATTTTCAAGATGCACTACAACATCTCAACCTAAATTGGCAAGAGATTAACCGCCGTTACGCTTTATTTAATTATCAGTATCCGTGCATTAAACCCTCTGAATTATTCTTTACCAGTGATATTATTTTCAGCAATATTCGGCGCTTTAATTCCTTTGAAATTCAACAAACTGGAGAATTATATTCTCATCTTGAACGGCTACCTGATCTTGCTATTAATAATAAATTAGCTGATCCACTGGCTAATTTAAAAAAATTCCATTTAGCATTTAACGGAAAAATAATTCTAGTTATTGATAGCTTAGGAAGAATGGAGATTATTCGTAAGACTTTAGAAAAATCGGGAATTAAAACCCAAACGATACAAAATTTAGCTTCTTCAATTAATCCGTTAGATAACAATGCAATAATTTATCTAATCCAAGGAATTTTATATAACGGATTTATTATAAATAATATTGCATTTATTACCGAACAAGAATTATATAAATTAACTAATGATTTCACCAATAGCCTCCATAAAAAGCCTCATCGTGCAATTGAAGATGATGCAATTATTCGTGATTTATCAGAAATAGAAATTGGCGATTATGTGGTGCACATTAATCATGGCGTGGGCAAATACTTGGGATTGAGCACTCAAATAATTTCAGATATTGAATATGAAATGCTTGAACTAGAATATCAAAATGAATCACGTTTATTTATTCCAGTGAATAATTTACATTTAATTAGTCGTTATAAAAAATTAGATAATAATAATATTGAGGTTAATCAGCTTGGTTCTGGCAAATGGGATAAAATAAAAAATAAAACCATCAAAAAAATTGATGATATGGCAGCCGAATTATTAGAATTATACGCTAACCGTGAAATGCAGCAAGGAAACAAATTTACTCTACCAGCGGAATACCCTCAATTTGCTGAAAGTTTTATGTATCAGCCAACTGATGACCAAGTAAATGCAATTAATAATATTATTGAGGATATGTTATCTGCTAGACCCATGGATCGTTTAATTTGCGGAGACGTTGGATTCGGTAAAACTGAAGTAGCTATACGCGCAGCATTTATTTGCGCTATGAATGGTCGGCAAGTAGCGTTATTAGCACCCACCACTTTACTTACTGAACAACATTATCAAAATTTTATTAACCGATTCACTGGTTTTCCGCTTAACATTGGCGAAATATCCCGCTTTAAAACTAAAGATGAGATTAATCAAACTTTAGAACTAGTCAAAACGGGCAAAATTGATATTATAATTGGCACACATCGCTTAATTCAAAAGGATGTTCAATTTGCTAATTTAGGCTTAGTAATTATTGATGAGGAGCATCGGTTTGGGGTTTCACAGAAAGAAAAACTCAAACAAATGCGAGCTAATGTAGATTTTTTGGCGATGACTGCAACCCCAATCCCCCGAACTTTATCAATGGCAATGGAGGGCTTACGCGATTTTTCAATTATTGCTACACCGCCTAAACGGCGCTTGGCAATTAATACTATTGTAGCATTCGATGAGGATCATATCCTTAAAGAAGCCATTATGCGGGAAATCAGGCGTGGCGGACAAATATTTTTTCTGTATAATAATGTTGAAAACATTCAAAAAATGTATCAGCGCTTAAGTAACCTAGTTCCTGAGGCAGCTATTGCTATTGCTCATGGGCAAATGAATGAACATATTTTAGAAGAATCAATTCGTGATTTTATTAAGCAGCGTTTTCAAATTTTGCTCTGTTCTACCATTATTGAAACGGGGATTGATATTGCTAATGCCAATACCATTATTATTTACCGGGCAGATAAACTTGGATTAGCCCAGCTCTATCAATTACGTGGACGAGTAGGCAGATCTCACCACCAGGCTTACTGTTATTTAGTTATACCTGAAACTATAACTTTAGATGCACAAAAACGTTTAGATGCAATTAAAATGACTACTGAATTAGGCTCAGGATTTAATTTAGCCATGCATGATTTAGAAATTCGTGGAGCTGGTGAGATTTTAGGCGATAATCAATCGGGAAATATTCGTGAGGTTGGGTTATCGCTATACACTGATATGTTAAAAAAAGCCATTAATAAATTAAAACAAAATAAATTAGTTGATCATGGCTTAATTAGCAATGATGTATACTGCGAGGTTAATTTAAATATAACCACTATAATTCCCCATGAATATTGTCCCAATGTCCATGAGCGGTTAGTGTATTATAAGCGTTTAGCTAAGGCAGATACTATTAATGAAGTTGATTTGGTATACCAGGATATAATTAACGATTGGGGACTGCCACCTGAATCGGTGCAACATTTAATAGAAACACATTACCTACGTTTAAAAGCAAGTGCACTGGGAATACAAAAATTAGATGTTAATGCTCGGCAAATTAGCTTGGTGTTTACTGATAAACCCAATTTAGATCCGGCAAAAATTATTGCCCTTCTGCAAAAATTACATACCTGTCGCTTTGACGGTAAAAATAAGCTGATTTGGGCAACAATCAGGCTCGATAGTGTGGCAAATAAAATAGCTAATATCCAATATTTATTAGATAAATTGAGCTCGTAAGCATTATATGAGAAATTGCCTTTAGGGAATTGTAAGCCGGAACCGTCGAAACGTCCGAGTATGGATCATTTAATAAAATTATGTTAGCTCGCAAATTTCTTTGGCAGTTAATTTACTTTATCCGCATTAATTGATACGGGTTTTTTTTATCCCATTTACGTCCACGTTGGATTATCTTAGCTGGAATTCCTGCAAGAATAGTATACTCTTCTTTAAAACTTTTATTAACAATTGCTCCAATTCCCACAATGGTATTATCAGGAAGCTTTGCACCTCTAATGATTTTGCAGCTATTACCTATCCAGCAATGATTTCCTATAACTATTGGAGCTACAGGTATATTTACAATATTATTTGTCTGCACATCTAAAATGCTATGTCCATCACAAGGCATAATATAAACAGGTCCTTCAGAAAACATACATTCTTCGCCAATCTGCAATTCAGTATTTCCTACCAAAGTAATTACAACATCTACCATCACTGTAGTTTTCTTTATGGTACATACTTGCCCGTTTCCATGCAGACACTGTAGAGATATTCCAAGAAAAGGAGATGGCTCTATTATAACTTTAACATTATCATTAAATATTTTGATATTTGCCCCATTCACAAAATTAATCGGCAATTCTAATCTTATAAAGTTGTTATTTCCCCGAATTTCAAGGTTTAAACCCTCTACCGCTTCGTCATAAGACAAAAATCTTTCAAATCCTTCCGAAACAATTAGAATTTTATTATTTTCGCCATTTATTTTAAGCATTGCATTATGTGAAGTCTGTGTGTGAGTATTATTCATCTTTATATAGTGTTTCTTATATTGCGTTTATTAATATATCTATTAAGCCCCATATGGTTGCTATAGCCTACATAGTTGGCTATTTTTCTAATAAAAAGGCCCCAAGCTAATAATTCTTTAATTTTAGCCATGTCTTTATTAAATTTCTTCTTTTGTATTGTACTTTTTGGTTTACTGAGTTGAATACCTTGAGATTTTTTACAAAATAATTAATCAGCATTTATTTCTCCTTATATCCACTAGCGGTTATACCATCTTGCGCTTTAAGATTACTAAAAATCCAGGATGTTAGTATTGTTGAGATGCCAATTACCCAAAAAGAATAGCTAAATGCTATTGTTGAAAAGCTATGTAATGGATAATGAGATAAAAACAGTCTTAACCAAATAGAACTAAATGCTATTCCAAAACTCATAGATAATTGTTGAATAGAGCTTGCTATACTAGTGCCTTGGCTTAAATTATTTTCATCTAAGTCAACGTAACTTAAAACATTCATACAGCTAAATTGCATAGATGAAAATGCCCCATTTAAAAATACTAAAGTAATGATTAGATAGTAGCTTGTAGTATTATGAATAAAGGCAAAACTACATATACTTAAACCTAATAAAATGGTATTAGCTACTAACACGGATTTAAACCCAAATAACTTAAGAATTTTTTTCACAAAAAATTTAGTTATAAACATAGCTATGGCTGTTGGAAAGACTAATCCTCCAGATACAATCGGGCTATAGTTAAATCCCATTTGAAACAGTAAAGGCAATAAAAATGGTATTCCCCCAATTCCGATTCTACTAACTAAGCTACCTGCTACAGTAACCCTAAAGGTTCTAATATTAAAAATCTCTAAATTCCAAACTGGATTGTTTGATTTTTTATAACTTATAGCATATAGTATTAAAGAGACAATTGCTGTAGCTAATATTATTAACCGATTATTCAAACTTAATGCTGATTCATGCACTGTACTTAAAACGATTGACATACCAGCTAAACCTATACCAAATAGTATAAAGCCTTTAGTATCAAATCTTTTGACTTGTTTAGAGGCAATGACAGGAATAAATTTAACTGCTAGAATTACTCCTAGTATTCCAACTGGTACATTAACTAAGAAAATCCATTGCCAGTCAGAATAAGTAGAAATGGCTCCGCCTGCCAATGGTCCAACCATAGGCCCAAATAAAGCTGGTATGGTTGCATAGTTAGTAACTCGGATTAAGTCTGATCTAGGGTATAATTTTAATAATATTAATCTTCCAACTGGCATCATAATAGCGCCCCCAAAACCTTGAAATATTCGAAATAATACTAATTCAGCTATATTATGAGATAATCCGCATAATGCAGAGCTTAGAGTGAAAACAATAAATGAAAATATGAATACCTTTTTAACACCGTACTTTTCAGCAATCCAACCGCTTATTGGTACAAAAACTGCTAAGCTAAGTAAATAGCTTGTCATAGCTAATTTTAGTGAGATTGGGTTCACATTAAAAAAATATGCCATTTTAGGAATTGAAGTACTAATAATTGTAGTGTCTAAGGTTTCCATAAATAAAGCGCAAGCTACTACCCAAGGAATAATATTACTTCTTTTAGCTAACTTAGTCATACTTAAAACCATCTAGATACGCATGAAAATTTGTTTTTTAAATTCGCAAGCAACTATTTCAGCCTCTCCTTCATGTAGGCTTACAGGATTCACTACAAGATGTCCTAGCTCTTTAAAATATTGCCTCAAAATAGAAGGAGAATCATCTATCCTAATTTTAGGGAAATCAGCAGTTTTAATGCTGAGTTTCGGATCAAATAAATAATAACCAGAATTTTTGAATAAATCAATTCCGCCATAAAACTGACTATTTAAGAAAACAACATCATAAGTTAAATATAGGCTATTTTTTACATATTTACTAAATTAAAGAAGAGAATCATACATAATAATAATTGCTCGGGTAAAATCAATAATACATATTTTAATAAGTTAAGAGTAAGATATTATAGCCTGCATTCCGCACAAAATTTTTAATTTTTAGATTTAATTAAAGCAGGCATATACGGTACACTAAAAGTTATCTTATTGACATTAGTTGTGTTAAATAGGAACAACTACAAGATAAAATTATACTCTGTACCAACCATTA
>JAGOUD010000084.1 GCA_018061465.1 Burkholderiales bacterium | reverse complement strand
CATATGGATGTACCGGATTAACATCTAAACCCTGGCCCGGATAATCAGCAGCAAGTACAATATAACCATTACTCACAAAAATCGAAGCTAAATCAAATTGAAAAGTAAAAGTGCTTGCATAATCTATCCCATCAACATTGCCGTACCCCGATGGAACTCCGGTTTTGGATAACACTGTTGGATGAAAATAGAGCACCACCCCTTGGATTTTGCTCTCATCAATTAAATTACCTGATTCGTTGGTGGGTAAAATCATTAGCCCAGATACAGTTTCTTTGGAAGTAGATTGCCCAGCAAATAGATAAGAAGCTCCTTGAGTAGTATAAGTTAACATATCAAATTTAGCGCCAGCAACGCCTGCAGATTCAGCATTAGTTAATACATAATTTTGTACAGTTTCACTTTGACTTAAATCAAACATCTCTGGATTATTATTTACATAATTAGCATTTTCACCACAAAATAAAGCGTAATAATTATACCTAGAAGGAATAGCTCCGCAAATTACAGTGCTTTCAAAAAAAAGATTAAGGTTTTCCATACTGATAGTCATATTGGTAGTATCCCCCCCTACACTTGCCAAGAGTGGATTACTCGGAGCATTACCGCCAGAAATAAGCTGCCCATACGCAGTATTAGAAGTGCCGCGCGAACTACCGCCACTACCATTACACCCGGTTAAAACTAAAAAAACCGCACAAGCAACAACCACGTACGCTAATAACCTTTTCAATTCAGTAACTCCTTTTTATCTTCGACAAATGCCATTATTATATACTACACTGGGTTATAGGCTAAAGGTTTTGCGCCAAATTGCATAGGCTATAATTGACATGAGCAACATAAACAATGCTGTTTCAAATAACGACTCATGATTAAAAATACTGCCCAAGCTAGCTCCTATAGCAAAAGAAGCAATCAAAAATAAACTACGAATTGCTGAAGCTGAGCCTTTGTGCTCCGGAAAACATTGTAATGCTCTGGATAAAGTATTTCCCCATACAAAAGATGTTCCCATAAAATAAAAGCCAATTACGGTTACTACAACCATTGCTGTATCTATTTTTATCAATTGCATAATTAACAAAACTATACTTGAGCAGATTGTAATAACTATTCCTTTTTTTATGCTTTCATCAACACTATCATGACGCAGCATTCTCGTGGCAATTATTGCTCCAATTACAAACCACATTGCGCCATAAGCTATATAAAGTCCAACAATATCCGGAGCTAATCCAAGATGCACTCCTAAAAAATAAGGGGCAACAGTTAAATAACACCATTCACTAGTACCTAATACCCCAAAAATCATTACATACGCCAAAAATTTTAAATTGGTAATTATTTGATAATAGGCACTTAAGGAATTAACTAAAGACGTTCTGCGGTTTATTTTTGCCATTTCACCACTATGTTTTAGAATATATAATAGCCACAAAATCCCGCTAGACATTAGTATAATTAACAACAACCCGTATTTCCAACCGAAATGAACCTCAATATAGCCACCCAAAGCTGGGACAAACATCGGTCCAACTGAAATAATTCCACCAACCCACGACATAATTTTCGCGCTTTTATCAGCTGGATAAATATCTTGAATTAGAGCCCAACCAACTACTGGAACTACAATAGCACCCATTCCTTGGATAAATCTGCCACTAAGAAACAGAGCAATATTGCTGGAAAAATAACAGATCAAACTACCTAATATAAAAACTAGTATGCCACTTAACAATACTTTTCGGCGCTCAAAATAATCAGAAATTAATCCCCATAATAATGCAGCAGCCAATTCACCAAATAAGTATACCGGTATCATAAAACGTGCTTGCTCATCGGTTGCTTTAAAAAAAAGGGCAATTTGGGGAATACTTGGCAAAAACATATCCGTAGAAGACATGACTATTAATGAAGATAAAACCACTAAAAATAACAATATTTCTTTTTTATTCCGTTGCGTAAAATTAGTATTTTGTTCCATAAATTAATTCATCATAATTTATTTTACCGAAATTATTGAACACTTCATATACGGCTGAAGCACATCAGGTACCGTAATTGATCCGTCAGCATTCTGATAATTCTCCATAACTGCAACTAAAGTGCGCCCTACCGCTAAACCAGAACCATTTAAACTGTGCAGCAACTCATTTTTACCCTGTACATTTTTATAACGCCCGTGCAGCCGTCTCATTTGATAATCTGTCATATTTGAGCAAGAAGAAATTTCTCTGTACATTCTTTGAGAGGGAATCCACACTTCTAGATCATAAGTTTTAGCTGCAGAAAATCCCGTATCACCACTACATAAAGTAACAACTCTATATGGCAGCCCTAATTTTTTTAAAATATTTTCTGCATGATTTACCATTTCTTCTAAAGCACTATATGACTTATCTGCATTTATAATTTGCACCATTTCTACTTTATCAAACTGATGCATGCGAATCATTCCGCGAGTATCTCGTCCATAACTACCAGCTTCACTTCTAAAACATGGTGAATGCGCAACTAATTTTATAGGTAAATCCTCTACTTTTAAAACAGTATCCGCAACAGTATTGGTTAAACTAATTTCAGCAGTAGAAATTAAATACATATCAATATCACCATGCTTAACTTTAAATAAATCAGTTTCAAATTTGGGCAACTGCCCAGTGCCTAATACAGCTTTAGCATTTACTATGTAGGGTATATAAGTTTCAGTATACCCATGCTCCTCAATATGCGTATCTAACATAAATTGAGTTAGTGCCCGATGTAGTCTGGCAATTTGATTTTTTAAAACCACAAACCTACTCCCTGACATTTTAGCAGCAGTTTCAAAATCTACTTCTTTATTAATGTGAGAACCCAGATCGACATGATCTTTCACCTGAAACTCAAACTGCCGTGGCACCCCAAATCGTCGCACCTCTTGATTATAAGTCTCATCCTTGCCCTCGGGCACAGATGCATCTAATAAATTAGGAATTCCATATAACCAATTAGTTAATTCATCCTGCACCATAGTAAATTCATGTTCCGCTAACTTTAATTCATCACCTAAATTTGCAACTTCAGCTAAAATAGTTGTAGCATCTTCGCCTCTAGCCTTCAATATACCAATTTGTTTAGAAACATGATTACGCTGCGCTTGTAATTCTTCCATTTTAACCTGTAAAGTTTTACGCCTTGCTTCGATATGGTTAAAATAATCTTTATCTAAAAAAAACCTTTTCTGAACCACATTAGATATAACCTTATCTATATCATTTCTAAGCAAATTAATATCCAACATTTAATTTATCACCCTCTAATATATTCTTTGTCTTTGAATCCTAAGCTTTGTCATCGCGTCCATAATCCACATACTTTAAGTATTAATATTTAGTTCAACTTCCAATTACAAACAGTACCGTTTAATTTATAATTGTCAAAACTGCTTCATGTAATTGTGGATTAGCACATGCAAGACACTTACCATCAAAATTCTCCGCGGAAATATTTTCTCCGCACCAATTAGTAATTATACCACCACTCTCTTCTATAATTGGTCTAAGTGCTGCAATATCGTAAAAACCTAGATCAGTTTCTAAAATAATTTCAATATAGCCATCCGCTAATAATCCATACGCATAAGCATCACCGCCCCAACTAATTACATTAACTTGTTGGCGCAATTGTTCAAAAGCTGCACATTCTTTATTAGTTTTAAACATATCTGGACTCGAGATACTCAGCCGCGAGCGCAATAATGTCTCCTCACTACTGGTAATCATCTTTTTACCATTGAGCCAGGCGCCGCTGCCTCTAACTCCTACAAAGCGCTCATTATTTATTGGTTGGTCTATAATTCCAAGCACCGGAGAACCATTTTCCAATAAAGCAATTAAGGTCGAAAATGTTGGTTTGCCGGTAACAAATGCTACTGTACCATCAATCGGGTCAATAGTCCAAGTATATTTAGCCATAGTATTTTGGGCTAAATATTCCTCACCAATAATACCGTGGGTGGGATAGTTATCCTTAATCCATTTACGTAAACTTTGCTCAACCTTTTGGTCCACCATGGTAACCGGATGACAATTTGATTTGTATTGTACATCAATCTTACCTCTAAAATATTTACAGGTTATCTCAGCTGCTAAGTCAGCCAGCTGAATACCCGCCAAAAAGAATTCATCGCCAAATGTTTTATCCATATTGTTTAAATCCCCACATAAAAATCACCTAGAATTATACCATTATTATTACCAGTTAGTTTTTATTAAAAACTTACACCTGTAATTAAATTAATGTATAATGTCCCCCTATAGTACAACACGTTTTTAAAAAACATAATTCTAACTTATACAAAAGTGATTATGTCTTACAATTGTGGGTAATGATAAGACATAATAATTTGGATGATATATGGTCATATCTAGAGGGAGAAACTCAACATGAACCGATTTGCGCAGACTTCATTTACTCTTTTAAGTGCCTTAACACTTAGCATGCTCATTACAGGTTGTGGTGATAACAGTAGTGGCACTGCCAAATCTGATCCAGCGCCTACAGTTCAAGCTACCGCTATCACTATTGATAACGCCGGTACAGTTCCAGTTTTAAATAATGGAACCACTACCACTGTAATTTATGTACACAATAATACTAATACTACAATTAGCGGAATTACTTATGATATACCGCAAAACCAAGTAACTATGATTCAAAATTCTAAAGTACAAAAAAATACTAAAATTCAGCCAAAATCTGCCCAATCAGGGCAAAAGGTGGGAGCTTCACAATATATAAACAGTGCAAGCGCAGCACTATGTGCTCAAATCGCACCGATGCAATCTTGTCCAATTCAGTTTACTACACCGGCATTGACAGCCAACGCTGGACAAGGTTCTATGCTATTAACTCTTAATTATAAAAATAATCAGCAGCCTTACAGTTTTAGCCAGATAATTAATTTCCAAGCAATAGATAATCCGCCTCAAGGTGTATATTTTGCATCCGGGGTCAATATTAGCGGATTTGGCAATAGCAATGGTTATGGTATGGTATATCTATACGGTGGAGGAACTAATCAGATTTATACAGTTAATAGTTTAACCAGTAATAATCCACCAGTTACTATTTCTAATGGTAACATCAGTGGGCAAGAACTTGCTTCTAACTTTGTTCAGGCAGTAGAAATCAGTTCACCAATTGCTTATGCAACTATTGCAGCAACCCTAAATGCAACCTCAACAAATAATGCCTCACTAAATAGCTACACATCTTTAGCAAGCGTTGGAGTTTATCCAGTATCGAGCGGAGGTATCTTAATTTCGGGGCAAGTGCCAGTAATTGATACAGCTGAAAGTAGTAATCCCGGCGGCAGTTTACTAATTTCTAATGCCGGTAATACTTCAGTAACCCTTGGAACTAGCACGGGCACCACTGGTATTAGTAATTTAAGTGGCTGTACCAGCGGTACCACTTTAGCTGTTGGTCAAAGTTGTACTATAACTTTTAATGTTACTCAAGCAAGCGGTAGTGGCAATATTACAGTTAACTATACTGGAGGCAGCTCTGCAACTAGTGTTACTCAAGCAATAAGTTGGTACAATAGTTTAAATGGTGCTTTAGTTAGTATGAGTTATAGTAATCCAATGAACTTCCCTCAAACAACTACTCAAACCAATCAGGTTACAGTAGCTAATATTGGTGGTTATAATTTAACGGGAGTTACCATACCAACGCCGCAGGTATTTGGGTCTGCTACAGTAACTATTACCTACCCAGCTAATAATAGTTGTCAAAATGCAACGCTGAATGTGGGTGAAAGCTGTAGCTACTATTTAAACATTACCGACTCAAGTGTAGAAACTAGTAAACAAGTTCTGTTCGGGGTAACTGGAAGTTATAATAATGGCAGTGCACAAACTTATACGCGTTATGCAGTATTGACTTATTCTTCAATTACCTTAGCACCAAATTTGGTAATTACCCCAAGCCCTGCTAATACTATGACAATTGAAGGAAATGGTGTTGAATCTGCGAGCCAGGTTCTAGTTGTATCTAATGCTGGGAATGCACTCGCAAATATTAGCAGTCAAGGAATAGCATCACCTTATACGTCATTGTTTACCACATCTTCCTGTGGCTCAACAATTGAGAGTGCTTCAACCTGTAGTGTTACAGTAGTGCTTAACCCGTATTCAGCAACCACCACAGTTAGTGGTACTGGAGTGTATTCAATATCTTATATTGGTGGGGCTTCAACTACCCTTACCACAAACGATAATGTACCGTTTGTAATTACTCCCAATGAGCAAAACTTAACTTTAGCCTCGCCAGTGGCAACCGGCAGCAGCAGTGGTAGTGGTATCTCATCTTCACCCTATGTATTTCCAGGTAGTACTACTTCACAAATAGTAACTTTCACACTTAGCAATACTGGAAGTAATCCAATTAGTATTGAAGGTATCCAAGATGCAAATTCTGCAATAAGCTGGTATCTAAATCTGGCTCAGTCAACTTGTGCTAGTAGCACTAACTTAGCTGTAAATGAATCATGTACAATTGTGTATAATAATGTGCTTAATCAAAACACTTTAGCTATCAGTGGTTTAGGTTCCAGTTATACTGAAAACTTGATTGTGCCAACCATTGTATTTAGTGATAATGTTGCAACTAGCACTCAATTTCAAATTCAGCCAACACTTCCATCAGGAGGTACTACGGTATATGCTAATGCAACTTTAGCTACAATTGCCAATAGTGTAACAGTATTAAATAGTGGTACAACTAATACGCAAGTAACAGTACAAAATGTGCTTACTAATGCCTCAGGTTATATTGCAATACCGGTGACTACAAATATGGAAGATTATTTTTATGGCGTGGTAAGTGGAACAACGACAAGCAATTGTACTCAAAGTAGTGCAAGCTCTGTGCGTACCCAAATATGTACCCTTTCCTCAGGTACTGGTACAGGTAGCATCACTTACCAAGTTGAGTCAGCTTTTATTGAAAGTCAGAGTGTTAGCCTACACAGCTTATATGAAATGAGTACTAGTAATCAAGCAGTTGGTATGAGTCCGATATATATTACTACTACTATTCCACAACAATAAAAGCATAATACTAAATCTAAAGTATTTTATTAAAAGCTGGACATATTCGTGTCCAGCTTTTATGGTAATAATCGAACTAGACTCAAAAGCATAATCTTGCAGAGTTTAAAAAATAAACCTACTTAGTATTTATTACCTCTAATTAAAAACAATGGATTTTCAATACCAGTATGAGAAAAATTATTAACCTATTAAAAACATGTGGCTTATTTTTGTTGATACTGCCAATTATCAGTTGCGAATATAAAACTCCAGCAACCCCAAATGGAAATAGTTTAGCTAGCACATCATCTTACACAGCAAATAATAACACTATAACCATTGATAATGCTGGAATTGTCCCGGTTTTAAATGATACAACCACTAGTATAATTTATGTACATAACAATAGTAATACCACCATTAGTGGAATTAGCTATGCTGCCACACAAAATCAGACTAATATAGAAGATATCAGCACCTTACAAAAAATTAATTTTCCACAACTTCTAGACACTAAAAGTATGGCACAATGCGCTAGAATAGAACCAATGCAAGCCTGTGCACTACGATTTACCACTCCACCATTAAATAAAGGACAAACTGACGGATCTATTTTAATAAGCCTTAATTATACGCTACACCATACTATACATAGCTTTAGCCAAATAATTAATTTTCAAAAAATAGCTTATCCAAAGAACGGAGTTAATTTCAACTCAGGAGTCAGCATTAGCGGTTACGGACATAAAATTGGTTATGCTACATTATATGCATATGCAGGTGGCAATAATCAAACTTACCATATAAATTCTATAACTAGCAATAAAATACCACTTACCATTAATAATAAAATTGAGCAAGACTTAAGTTCTAACCAAGTACGTGCCATAGAAATTAGTTCCAAAATTGCACGTAGAAATTTTGTGGCAACTCTCACCACAGATTGTACAGCTAAAAATACATCTGGGCAAAATAACTATATTTCATCAGCTAATGTTGAAGTTCAGTCTATAGTTACAGGTGGTGTTTTAATTGCCGGGCAAATAGCTGTAATTGATACAGCAGAAAGCATTAACCCAGCAGGTAGTTTATTAATTACTAATGTGGGTAACGAATCAGTGACGTTAGAAAGCACTGCTGCAACTTCCGGCATTAGTAATTTAAGCGGGTGTACCAATGGTACCCAACTCCTAGTTGGGCAAAGCTGCACAATTTCCTTCAATGTGACACAGTATGATGGAAATGGATCCATTACTCTTAACTATATAAATTATAATAATGTGCCCGGTAGTGTAACTCAAACTGCAAACTGGTATAATAGTTTAAATGGGGCACTAGCGAGTATGACTTATGATTCGCAGCTTAGCTTTATACAATCAACACCCGAGAGTATTGCAGTAATAGTAATTAATCAAGGTGGGTATAACTTAACTAATGTAACCATACCTAATCCACAAATTTTAACCAGCACCAGCACAACTGCCGTAATTAGTTACCCAACCACTAATAGCTGCGAAAATGCCACATTAAATGTAGGTGAGAGCTGTGTTTATATTTTAACCGTAACGGATACAGCAACAGAAAGTAATCAACAATTATTAATCGGAATGAGTGGTACCTATAATAATGGGTCTGCACAATTATATACTCGCTATGGAGCAGTCACCTACTCTGCTGCACCCTATACTTATTTATATGTCAGCAATTCTAATGCAAGCACAGTTTCGGGCTTTTTATTAGATCCGTCCAATGGTGATCTTAACCAACTTAGCACATCCCCATATTCTACTGGAGAAGGACCTGGATTATCAGTAATAGCCCCAAATAATCAATTTATGTATACGACCCAGTATGATCCGTTTGCTATTCCAGACTCTCCTGGCAATATTATAGAATTTTCCATTAATGCTGCTAATGGTCAATTAACTCAAATAGGGAGTATAACTACTGGAATTGAACCCTTGGATATAGTTATGACTCCTAATGGCAAGTATTTATATATTACTAATTGGGTTAGCGTAAACCTTACCGCCTATAGTGTAAACTCTAGTACTGGTGCTTTAAGTAAAATTAGCAATTATTCTACAGGTGGTAACAG
>JAGOUD010000239.1 GCA_018061465.1 Burkholderiales bacterium | reverse complement strand
GGTATTAGTGATGACAATGGCTATGTATTAAATGATTTGACTAATGAAATTTTAGTTAAGCAAGCTCTCTGTCACGCACAAGCTGGAGCTGATTTTGTCTGCCCTTCGGATATGATGGATGGGCGAGTGTTAAAAATTCGCGAAGCGCTCGATCAGCATGGGTTTGTGAATACGGGTATTATGGCATATTCAGCTAAATATGCCTCTAGTTTCTATGGGCCATTTCGTGAGGCTACTGGCGCTGGGCGTAGTTTGGGTGTGGATGGTAAAAAAAATTATCAGATGAATCCGGCTAATGCTAATGAGGCAGTGCATGAGGCACGCTTAGATTTATATGAAGGCGCTGATATAATAATGATTAAGCCAGGGTTGCCGTATTTAGATATAATTTATCGGGTAAAATCTGCGCTTAAAAAACCCACTGCAGTATATCATGTTAGTGGTGAATATGCGATGTTAAAATATGCTAGTATGGCAGAAAAGGGTACCGTTTTAGATTATAATCGGGCAATTATGGAAATTATGCTTTGCTTTAAGCGGGCTGGAGCTGATATAATTTGGACTTACGCGGCACTTGAAGTAGCGCGGTTATTAAAATCGGGCGTAGAAATATAATTGAATTTGATTTGGTTGAATAAAATTCAGGATTCAAAGACTAAGAGTATATAAATAATGGAGTTGAGTTAATAATGGTTGAAGATAGTAGCAAAAAGATAGATTTATTAAAAGCAGCATTGGTAAGTGCTAAATTGCCAAACCCAGATAAACTAGCTAAAAAATACATTAATGCAGCAAGCAATGATTATTTAGTGAGTTATTCGGCGAATGAAATTGCCCGTGATATTCGGGTGATGGAAACACTTTCTCAGGAGAGTCAATATAAAGTAAGCTTAGGAATTGCACCACGGCAAAAACAAAAAGATTTATGGCGGATTAAATTATTTAAGGTAAATGATCAGGTAAGTCTCTCACGGGGGCTACCGATTATTGAAAATTTTGGGTTCAAACTTTTAGAAGAGCATCCCTTCAAAATTCAAGCGGGTAGGGATGGGGTAATTCATATTTGTGATTTTGGGGTTATTGTTCCACCAGCGGTTGAAGATAAGGTTCATGATAAAAAATTGGTTATAGCTTTAAATGATGCAATTGTTGCGGCATTTAATCGCCATATTGAAAATGATAAGTTGAATCAATTAGTATTATTTAGCGGGTTAAGTGCACACCAAGTAGTATTATTGCGGGCAATTATTCACTACTGTGTGCAAACTGCTTTGCCATTTTCTAGAGCATATATGACAGATGTGATGTGCGCTTATCCTAAGATTGCGCATAATCTATTCTATTTATTTGAAGCGCGATTTAATGTGAAAAACCATAATGAAGCACGGGCGCAGCAGATTCATGAAGAGATTATGCTTGAATTAAATGCGGTAACTAGTCTGGATGATGATCGCATTTTAAAAGCTTTTCTGGCAGTTGTTGATGCCATGATTCGCACTAATTATTATCAAGTTGATGACGTAGTTGGTGGTTATAAAGAATATATTTCATTTAAATTAGAATCCGGCAAATTACCATTTTTACCGCAACCAGTACCCCTATATGAGATTTTTGTTTATTCAACTCGGTTTGAAGCAATTCATTTACGCTCTGGCAAGGTTGCTCGCGGCGGTTTTCGCTGGTCTGACCGCAGAGAAGATTTCAGAACAGAAATTTTAGGTTTAGTAAAAGCTCAAGTGGTAAAAAATTCGGTTATTGTACCTACTGGATCTAAGGGTGGATTTGTGTGTAAAAAATTGCCTGCTATTACTGAACGTGAAGCATATATGGCAGAAGGTATATTTTGTTACAAGCAATTTATTGCGGGATTATTGGATATAACTGATAATTTAGTAGCTGGTAAAATTATTCCCCCGAAAAATGTGGTGCGCTATGATGGCGATGATCCCTATTTGGTGGTTGCGGCGGATAAAGGTACTGCTACATTTTCGGATTATGCAAATGAAATGTCGCAAAAATATGGTTTTTGGTTAGGTGATGCTTTTGCTTCAGGTGGTTCAGCCGGATATGATCATAAAAAAATGGGGATTACTGCCCGTGGTGCTTGGGAGTCGGCTAAACGTCATTTTCGGCATTTGGGGATTAATATTCAGGAGCAGGATTTTACTGTTATTGGCGTGGGGGATATGGCTGGTGATGTGTTTGGTAATGGAATGTTATTATCCGAGCATATTTGTTTAATTGCTGCATTTAATCACCAACACATATTTTTAGATCCTAATCCAGATTCCAAATTATCTTTTATTGAACGGCAGCGGATGTATAATTTGCCGCGTTCAAGCTGGGCTGATTATGATAAAACGAAAATATCTCAAGGTGGGGGAGTGTACGAACGTTCAGTTAAAGCTATTACCTTATCCCCAGAGGTGCAGAAGTGGCTTAATGTTACTGATTCTGCAATGAGTCCGAATGAGTTAATTCATGCAATTTTACAAGCAAAAGCAGATCTTTTATATAATGGCGGGATTGGCACCTATG
>JAGOUD010000240.1 GCA_018061465.1 Burkholderiales bacterium | reverse complement strand
TTTATAAACTTTCACTTAATTTAGTTATTTTAACAAAAGATTGCTTGCTATTTTATTACATGCATCTGTGTGTGTAGACGCGCTTGCGCTGGATGTTAAACCTCCACATGCAAACGTGTATCCATAATTTGATTTAACTAAAAACCAATGGCTAATTGATAGTGGTCCTTTAACACCATCAACGCGAGCAAATGGAGTTGAATTAAGTGTACCTGTAGATTGTGAAGTTATTGTCATTCCAACTTCTTTAAACACACTTACAGCTTCAGTAGTATATTGACTTACGGTGCCAGCAAATTCATTTTTAGATAAAATAACTAATCTTTTATCTTTATTATTGAAAGCGACAACTACTAAGCTTGGATTAGCAACATCTTTTAATTGAAAATCATTAGGTAGTAATAGCTCCCATCCATCTCCAGATAACTTTGAAACATTATCAGGCGCAGGTTTAGGAGCTGCTGGAGTTGACGTAGGTGGAGGGGTAGGTACAGGTGCTGGTACGGGTGCAGAATTTGCGCCACCACAAGAGATAATTAACGCCGCAGACATAATTAATAACATTTTTTTAAACATTTATTTTCCTTTTCTTTAAATGAGAAGTCTATTAAAACATATAACTAAATATTTTTAAACGTGTGCATGTATGCACGCTTTCGTATGAACATTTTATACTATCTAAGGATAGATACTACATCATCTGACTATTTCACTAAATCTTTATTATCGATATGTGGATAGCTTACATCCACTCGCGCCGTTGCTGCCATGGTCTCAACCATGGGCAATGTGTTCTCCAATATTCGTCGTATAGGCTCAGGGATATCATAACGCTTTGTGTTTATTTCGAGACTATTACGAATATCTCCATTTTTATGCCTAAGTGTCGCTGCTTTCCAATCGATAACCATCTCTAGAAGGTCGATTAGGTTCATTCCCATAAACCCATCCTTATGATGCTCAGGGTGATGGGCATTACAGGCATAGTGGTTATCGAGTGCCGGTTTCATCTCAGCTAGGCATTGCTTGTATTCCTCTGAACCATACGTCAACCCAGCCAACACAGACGTATACTTGGTAAACGTATCGACCTCTGGTTTACCCAACTTTGATTGGTCATGCTTGATAGCACGTTCTGTTAATTCCCTTACACACTCCATAAGTAACGCACGCACCGTCAGAATGTGCCGCATGGTTTCAGCATTCGTAACTTGCTCAGTTTCTGTAAGATTCATTTGTCCCTATTCTAAATTTATAGTTTAGCATTAGATTAATTTTAAAAATTTTTTAATACTGAAGTATGTATCAGTGACTGCTTTACTACAGATATCAATTTATAATATTAGCAGTAATTAAGTAAATTATGTTTTATAGCATAACAGATCTGTATAAACAACAAATATTAATATTATGGTGCTTAAGAAAATTTTACTATAAGTATATACTTCTTAAGTATAATATACTTATTTATTTCCCCTACCCCTTTATACGTTTGTCGAGAGCGAGTTCATAACTGAATAACTTTTTGATATTCCCCATTAATTACGCAAGGATAAACAGATGCTTCTGCTAATGTCATTGCAAGGTCTTCAACCGCATTTTTTATAACGCTATCTTGTAAAAGATAATTTACAAAATTAAAGCTATTTATTTTTGATAAAATTTTATCAATTTTAAATTGAATTGAATTTTCAAACAAAATTGTTTTGTTTAAAATCAAATCTAAAATTTCAGACTTACAAATATTAGTAGCTTTTTCTTTTTCTAAATTTGTTAATTCATTAAAAGTTCTCATGACGTTTTAATTAAAATAGGTGCCGTTTAAAAACAGCACCTATTTATTATAGAAGCATTTAAGCGGTTAAATCAAACCACTTTCTTGATCATGCTTATCGCCACGCGCCCCAAGACGCTCTGCTACAGCTTCAGCCGCTGCTACCTTAGCAGCTTTACGTGCTGACAAAGAAGCAATTTTAGAATTTTCCATAGAGGCTAGGGCGATACCTCCGCCTGCACCACGCTTAGATTTATAAGCGTCATGCCTACGCACATAGTACCTAATTAAACCGTCTACCTCTTTCATTTCCGACTCTAATGTAATACCTAATTTAGAGGCTACGGTAAGTGTAAGATCTGGAAATTGAAGATTTTTTCCGCTAGAAAAATCCCACTGTGTTAAGGCAACTTCCGTTGCTTCGAAAACATTTGAACATTGTTCGGTTACATTTTTTACAGTACTCATATTATTTATCTCCTTCTTTTAAAAAAAACTTGTTTCTAATTTTATGATTAAATCTGATATAGATTGTTACTATGATGGCACATGCTATTGCCATAGCCAAAGATAAGTTTTTATCTAAACCATATTGTAAGCTAAATAGCATTGTTGAAGATGCTACAGTCATTGTAATTAAAGTATCAATAAAAACCATAATGATTATTATTGGTAATAATTCTAAGTATTTCATTTAGAAAATCTTCCTAATTTATCACGTTTAAACATTTGCTCTTTTAAAACATCAGTTTCACATTCAAAAT
>JAGOUD010000083.1 GCA_018061465.1 Burkholderiales bacterium | reverse complement strand
ATATTACACATATTTATACTGCTCGTAATTTAAAGCCGGACTAAAAAATTGTATGCAAACTATTTAGATTTTTGACGTGAACAAACCGACATTTCGCCTAAAATTTTTAATTTTTAGATTTAATTAAAGCAGGCATATACGGTACACTAAAAGTTATCTTATTGACATTAGTTGTGTTAAATAGGAACAACTACAAGATAAAATTATACTCTGTACCAACCATTAAAAATTATTTTTTTGGGTGGTTTTTATGGGCGTGGGCAAAAATTCCCAAGATTTTTATAGATATCAATTGTGCGGTTACCAATAATCCGCCCATTGTGGGTAGAAGTGATACTTTATCACTTTTATTTTGGTAACCCTGAGTAATTATTTAAATATATTGTTAATAACATTAGTTACACCTTGTTTCACATTAGTTGGCGCATTTTGAATCTGTGAACCTACTGCATTATTAAGCTGATTTTTTAAGAGAGCTTTGGTTTGAGTTCCTATATTTTTAATTAAATATTCTAAAAGTTGTTTTTGAATGGATATCCAGTCTAATGAGCCTTGAATATCATCAGTTTTGCCATGCATTGTATAGGGGAAAACTATATTATTTAAAATAGAGTTCTGTTCTTTAAGCACTAATTGGGTAGTTACTTTATAATTCAACGTGTCGTTAACTAAATTTACTAACCCTTGACCATTGCTTTTAATACTTGGTCCATTAAGCTTAAAAGTCGTTGGATTGGCAATTCCATTTTTAATGCTGGTATTTACTGCTAAACTGCCTAAATTGGTCTTTTGTGAATAATCTCTTTGACTTTTGGCTTTAGCTTTTTCTATAATCGTTTGCATATTTTTTATGATAGTGACTACTTGAATTGAATGGTTAATTTGTTGTAAATTATCTACACTAACAACTTTAATTGTGTTATTGATTACTTGGTCTAGCTGCTTAATTAGATTATCAAGATTAAAACCCAAAATAGTAACATTAGAAATATTGATATTTTGATTGGCATTTAGCGTTGCTAAGTTTTGATCATGGTCAATACTCATATTCCCACTGCTTTGAATACCAGTTAAAGGTATTTTGTATCCTGAGACTTCTTTTATATCGGCTAAATCAATTTTATCAATGGTTAGATTATGATTTAATTTCAAAGGAGTTATAGATTTAATATCTACATTACCTTTAATAGTTGAATCGGAAATTCTAGCTAGAATATTATTTAAATTAATACTATTTTCCATACCGTTAAAGCTGCTTTGAACAGCTACACGATTTAAAATCTCTGGATGATTTATTTTAATTGGTTTGGCGCCATATTTTTGCATAGTTTGATTAAGAGAAAAAGTTGGCAAATTGACATTACCACTATAAATAGGGCTGCTAAAATTTTTAAGTTTTAAATTAACTATTCCCTTGCAAATAGTGGAAAAATTAAATGCTAAATGGCTTAACTCCAGATTTTCCTTGTTGCCGTTAAAAGCGCTGTTTAAACTAAATTTATCAAATAATTGATTATTTGCCCGGTTAGCCTTATCAATATTTAAGCCATCCAAAACTTTATTTAATGAGAACTCCGGTAAGTTGACAGTACCACTGTATTGAGGTGAACTATTGAAATTATTAATAGTGGTAGTTACGTCCATTTTTAAATTATTATCCAGATTAATTTGAGTATCAGTTAATTTCAAAGTGGTTTGGTTAAGCGCGAAATTACTTTTAAAGCTGATGGCATCAAAGAGTGATTTGCCCTGAATGGATTTAATTGGGTAATTTATTTTAGCCAGTAATTTTGGCAGAGAAAACTGCTTAATGTTAATATCGCCATTATATTTGGCTGCAGATGAATTATCTAAAACTAAATTAGTATCACCTTCAACAATATCAGAAAAATTAAACTCAACATTTTTTAAATTAACAATGTGTTGCTGTTGATCAAATAGTATTTGCCCATTATAACTGCTTTGGAGCAGCAAATCAAAATCTTTAATTGCATAATTAGTTTTAGTATTTGAATCAGTGTAAGTAACTGTTGAATTAGCTATTTTAAGTGATTTTAAGGTCAGTTTAAGCGGTTTATTTGGAGATGATTCTTCAGTAGAAGAAGCTTCATTTTTATTACTAAATGTCCAATTATTACTATTGCCAATTTTTAATAAAGCTAAATTTGCACCATTTATAGTTAGATTATTAATAATTACAGAATGGTGGAATAGCGGCAATAACTGCACCGATAAATCTACTGAATTAACAGCAATTAAATTGGTATCTTTAAATCCTTTTGGGTTAGATAAGCTTACCTTTTCAATATGTAACCCAATATTAGGCCATAATTTCCAGCTGATATTACCAGCTAAAGATAACTTTCTTCCGGTATCATCTTCAACCATTTGAATAATTAATGGCTTATAGTTATTAGGATTAACAAAAGTTACCATAGCAATTAGCGCTATTCCTATAATTATTATTATACTAAAAAATATAATAATGCTTATTTTAAATATTTTACGTAAATTCATTTCATCTCCTTTATTGTAGCGGGCTTGGCATTACAAATCTTACTAAAATCATCTGATTTTAACGAAGCCCCCCCCACCAAAACTCCTCCTACAGTTGCAAGATCAAGAATATCTCCAATATTTTTAGCAGATACGCTGCCCCCATAAATAATTGTTACCAAAACATTACTTAAATAATTTTTGACAAAAGCAGCGATTAAATGCATAATTTCATCGATCTGATTAAGCGATGGAATAACTCCAGTTCCAATTGCCCAGATTGGTTCATAAGCAACTACCAGGCTAGTCATAGGCGCTTTTATCTGTAGCAATAATTCTAGTTGCTGCACTAAAAAATCTGCATAATTGCCACGCTCACGCAAAACTTTATCTTCTCCAATGCAAAAAATGGGAATGATATCGTTTAGCACAGCATTTTCTATTTTATTAAGTAAAATGCTTCCGGATTCATTAAAAATCACTCGACGTTCGGAATGGCCAATAATAGCATATTTAACCGCAAATTCCTTTAGCATAACTGCACTTATTTCACCGGTATAGGCACCAAAATTATTAAACTGGCTAATATCTTGCCCAGCGAGTTTAAACTGTGAAGATAATTCAGTAATTTTTTGTGCTGCTATGGGTAAATATACACTAGGTAGAGCCAAAACTACATTTGCTTGATTAGTCATTTCATTTAACGTATATACCGCCAAATCTTGAACTATTTGGTTTATACTGCCATTCATTTTCCAATTTGCGATTATTAATTTTGACATCCATGTACCTTTATTACCTATGCGAATTAGGTATTTTATCACGTTTTGGCAGCAGCTTTATACCAAAGCCCTAAAAATGACATTGTCCATTGTGGATCCATTAAGTCTAATTTTTAAAGGTCTCGAATTCGAGACCTTTAAAAATCAGGATTATGCATTTTTTGTAATATTCGAATTAATTAGAAGATATTTTTTTATACTAAATATTAGGATTGATTTTAATGCAGCCATTTATAAAAGTACCGCTAAATGGATACCCTTTTTTTTGTCCATAAGCAAACCGACTATCTTCATTAAACAGCAAATCACTATTATTAATTTGCTTATACTCGGTAGGATCTGTATGGTAATAAGAAAATTTCACCTCTGAAGCTGCCTGATATAAAGAAGCAGCACTTTTTTTACAATTTGCCAAAATACCTTCTTGGTATTTTTTAGCAATGTACTGAATTTGTTCTAGCACCCTAATATTACTATGGCTACGCAGAGTTTTTGCATTAGACTCAGCTAGTGTTGGGTAATTTAATGAATAATAAATGGGTAATTTATCACTCGCCACAAATTGTGCCGGTTCCATAATTACCGGTTGATTACTAAGCTCATAATCCTTTATATATGCTTCTTGGAGGGTAAGAATAGGTGCGGATAATTCATCTGTCGCTGGTCTAAATCCAGGGGCGCTATTTGCAGCTATTACAAATAAATGTCTTGCTGTTGTTAGTGCATAGGGCAGAAAATCATTTAAATTACTATCTTGTTCAATTAAATTAAAGGCAGTATTCCAAATTAATATATCATTATGCCACATCTTATATGATGAACGGTGAATGTTCAACAACTCATTGTAAACTAATGACCATGCTGGATCATTCAACTTATCTAGCCATTTATTGGAAAAATACAATACTTCTAACCGCCACTTAGAGGAGCTGTTTTTTATAATATCTTTAAATACTAAACAATGTTCAGGATAGCCTTCTGGCTGATTTAAAGATAAGTTATGAATTTTCTTCAATTTACGATGATTAACGCCATTACTAATTTTAGATAACATGAATATAGAACGCGCTCCAGCATTTAAATCCCAAATAAATGGCGAGGAATTAGAAGGTTGTCTACTGCGATTTATTACACTATCTACAATTTTAGCCAATCCAAACATGCTGCCTGGAGATAATACCTCATATGGCATAATTCTTTGTCCTATGGGCAAATAAAATTCAGCATTCCTATTTAATAACAATCCCAGCGGCGCACGATTATTATCGTTATAACGTAAATCCTCAGCTAATTTAGAAGGTAAATCACCACTATTTACAGAAATAGTAGTTCCATCAGTTAAGGGTAGTTGGATATCAGCATTATGAATAACAGGGGTAGCAAATGGGTAACTCGCCTTATAAAGAGTTAAATTTGTATCAGGAGAAACATTATTGATGACTTTAACCAGATTGGGAAGTAATTTCTGCAATAATTTACTTGCACTATCCCAGCTAATTTCTTCAATATCAATTATTTTACCATCAGTAGTTTTAAACATAAATTTTTCCTTATTAATTACCACAATATAAGTTCTGCAAAAAAGACCTAACGATACCTCACTGAGCATTATTATAACATTAATACCCAAATTTTTCTGTTATATTAACCACATATTTTAAGCCATGAAAAATAAATTATTTTATGTTAATGCTCATCGTCTTTGAATCCTGGACGTTGTCGAATTTTATAAAAAGCTCCTTATGTACTTAACGTACACGTCGTCGCCTTTTACTGCAGTTCGCCTAGCCCAGAATCCAAATACTTTGAGTATTAACATTTAGTCAAGCTTTCAATTACCAACAGTATAGACTGAATTTACAATATGATGGACTAATTTTATAGATTCTAGGCGAATATCTTCAAATTTTGTTAAATCTTTAAGTTGAGCTACTTCTAATCCCGAATAACCGCAGACATTAATATAATTAAACGGAGTAGTGTCCATATTGGCATTAAAACTAATGCCATGGTAGGTGCAGTTTTTCCTAATTTTTAAACCGATTGAAGCGATTTTTTTCCCTGCAACATAAACACCAGGTGCGCAGCGGTCACTATTGGCATTTATACCCATAGCGCATAAATAGTTAATTATTCCATTCTCTAAGCGGATCACTAAATCACGAACTGATACATTCAGGCGTTTTATATCAATTAGAGTATATATTATAATTTGCCCCAGTCCATGGTAAGTGACCTGCCCTCCGCGATCCACACGAATTACTGGTATAGAGTGAGCCTTATTTAAAATATGTGCCTCATTTCCGGCAACACCTAAAGTAAATACCGGATTGTGCTGTAATACCCAAAATTCATCAAATGTATTCTGCTTACGTTTTTCAGTAAAATCTTGCATCATTTTCCAAATTGGTTGATAATCGGCTATGCCTAAGGATTTTATGCAATATACCATGATTTATAAAGTTATCCGCACTAATTCATGGTTATTTAAAGCCTCATATATTTGATTTAACTGCTCCTGAGATTTGGCAGTTATTGTAGCGCTAATAGATAAATATTTATTATTAGCGCTTGCTTTTACCGCCACATTAGCTTGCGGGTCAAATGAATCACTTAAAGAAGCAATAAGCGCTGTCACTTGGGGAACAAATTCTTCCGTATTAATGCCCATGATTTTAATGGTGTATTGACACGGGAAAGTTAATAATGAGGATGGGTGTTCTTGAATGTTCATTTCTTGATTTGTCATTATTTAATTCGCTTTATTATAGTTATGGGGGATTGGTTTATTTAAAGTATCTTCTGGGTTAGTTAAAGGGGGTAAATCATGTAATGAGGTAATCCCTAAATCTTCGAGCAAAATATTTGTGGTGCCGAGTAATTCTGGTTTACCTGGAACTTGTTTGTGCCCAACTATTTCAATCCATCCACGTTCATTTAGAATTTGGATTATATTACTATTTACTTGAACCCCGCGAATTTCTTCAATTTCGCCCCGAGTTATAGGTTGTTTATATGCAATAATAGCTAAGGTTTCCATAATGCTGCGTGAATATTTAGGCGGTTTTACCGCATATAATTTATTAATATACCTCTGGTATTCTACTTTAGAGCGAAAACGGTAGCCAGTGGCCGTTTTAATTAGTTCAATACTTGAGGTAAGATATTTTTGCTGCAATTGCAGTATTAAGTCTTCAATAACTGTTTGGCTTAAGTTATCTTCAAACACTTTGATTAACTGTTCTGCTGTAATTGGTGCAGTTGCAGTTAATAAACACGCCTCAATTACTGCTATTTCATGGTTATAAGGAGATTCTAAATTCATAAGTCAACTAATTAAATTAATTATAATGTCATTATTAGCAGTAACTATTCCAATTAACCCTTCTTTAGCTAGCTCTAAAACTGCAATAAAATTTACTACAATGTAGGGCACACTAGAGTTTTTGCCCAACAGTGATATAAAATTTATTTGTTGGCCAATAGCTAAAGTACGGAGTATATTAGTCATATATTCGCGAACCGAGAGCTCTTCACGCTGGATATTATGCATCGCTGCTTTTTGACTTTTTAATAACAAATTATGTAGGGCTTTAACTAAATCTGTCATCACTATTTTGGGTAATATTTTATTTTCAGGGGCTGAGTCAATATCTAACCATAAAAAATCACGTCCGGCAAGTGGTAATTCATCTAAATTTTTAGCGGCTTGTTTAATTTTTTCATATTCAAGCAACCGATTAATTAACTCAGCTCGGGGATCATTATTTTCTTCGCTATCCTCTGGTAATATCGGTTTAGGTAATAACATCCGGGATTTAATAGAAAGCAGCAACGCTGCCATTAATAAATATTCACCAGCTAAATCAAAATTTAAACTCTGCATTTCATTAATATAGTGTAAATACTGATCGGTAATTTTAGCAATTGGAATAGCTAAAATATCTAAATTTTGTTTACGAATCAAATACAAGAGTAAATCAAGAGGTCCCTCAAACTTTTCTAAAAAAATTTGTAGATATTCAGGATCAATATATAAATCTGTTGGAAGTGCAGTATATTCTTGATTATTTACTCGAGCACTTAAACGAATAGTATTATTCATTACTAATTTCTACTGCTTGGTTAGCCAAGTTGGTAATTTGACTAAAATTACCTTGTTTAACTAAGTCTTCATTAACCAAATATCCACAGCCAACCCCCACTACATTATGCAAGGATAAGTATTTATGCATATTATCTAAATTAATTCCGCCGGTGGGACAAAATTTTGCTTGAGCAAAGGGGGCAGATAGTGCTTTTAATGTATTATAACCATTATAACTTTCAGCCGGAAAGAATTTTAAATATTCAAATCCATGGAGTAAGGCTTGCATAATTTCTGTTGGAGTTATTGCTCCTGGAAGAAATGGTATTGGATAGGCTGCAGAAACTTTAGCTAATTCGTCAGTCAATCCCGGGGAAACAATAAATTTAGCTCCATAGGCAACAGCGCTGTGGTATTGCTCATCATTTAAAATAGTACCTGCGCCTACAATCATTTCTGGGACTTCTTTGCTTAGGGTATGAATGATAGCTAAAGCATTGGGAGTTCTTAAGGTCACTTCTATTATAGAGATACCGCCTTGCAAAAGCGCGTGCGCTATTGTAACTGCTGTATTTATATCATTAAGCATTACTACAGGTATAACCTTATTTTGGGCAAATAATTCTTTACAGCTTAGATGGTGTGTCATTTTATTCCTTAATCTTAATCGGATTAGAATCGGTTTTTAACCTACAATTATACCGTACTTTCTTGAAAATTTACAATTAATGCCCATATGGCAAATAGGGATATATTTAATTACAGGAGAATAATTAAGATGAGATTTGATAAATTAACCACTAAGTTTCAAACTGCATTGGCTGATGCTCAGGCATTAGCTCTAAAAAATGATAATCCATATATCGAACCGAGCCATTTATTACTTGCCATGTTAAATGAAGACAGTTCAACGGTTGCCAGTATATTAGCTAAGGTGGGGGTAAATATTGCCCCGATTAAACAGGAGCTACAAACTACGGTAGAACGTTTGCCCAAAGTATCTGGCAGTGGGGGCGAGATTAGTGTTTCCCGCGATTTAAATAATTTACTTAATGTTACTGAAAAAGTTGCGCTTAAACTTAATGATGAATATATAGCTTCCGAGTTATTTTTATTAGCTTGTCTTGAAGATAAAGGGGTACTGGGTCAGTTATTAAAGAAATATAATGTTAAATTTGCCGAAGTTAATAAAGTAATTATGGATTTACGCGGCGGGCAGAGCGTTAATAATCAAGAGACTGAAAGTCAACGCGAAGCATTAAAAAAATATACGGTAGATCTAACTGAAAAAGCGCGGCTGTCTAAACTTGATCCCGTAATTGGGCGTGATGATGAAATTCGGCGCACTATTCAAGTATTGCAACGCCGGACTAAAAATAATCCGGTGTTAATTGGTGAACCGGGAGTGGGTAAGACTGCCATTGTTGAAGGGTTAGCCCAAAGAATAGTTAATGGAGAGGTCCCTGAAGGACTTAAACATAAGCGGTTACTGATTCTGGATTTAGCAAGTTTACTCGCGGGAGCTAAATACCGCGGTGAGTTTGAAGAACGTTTGAAAGCAGTGTTAAATGAATTATCTGAAGATGAGGGTAATACTTTAATTTTTATTGATGAAATTCATACTCTAGTTGGAGCTGGAAAGGCTGAAGGTGCAATTGATGCTGGGAATATGTTGAAACCTGCCTTAGCGCGGGGCGAACTCCATTGTATTGGCGCTACAACGCTCGATGAATACCGTAAATATATTGAAAAAGATCCGGCATTAGAGCGGCGTTTTCAGAAGGTTATAGTTCAGGAGCCTTCAGTTGAAGATACTATTGCAATTTTACGTGGGTTACAGGAAAAG
>JAGOUD010000082.1 GCA_018061465.1 Burkholderiales bacterium | reverse complement strand
GCATATTATAGTACCACTGGTTATGGCACCATTGCACCTAATCCAAACCAATCTTCCGCATTTAATAATAATGGTTATGTTAAAAACCAGACGAATACCCTAGCTTCGAGTGAATCGTACCTAGGTTTGCAAGGTGGCTGGGGAAGAATTCGCTTGGGTAATTTATCTAATTATATGCGTTCCAGCATGGGAGCGTTAGATACCTTTAACTATGATAATGGTGCTGATGGGCTTGGTACTTATTCACGTTCAAGTAGACTATTGCCTACTACTTTTCGCTACGATTCGCCGAGATGGGGTGGTTTTAGTTTTGCCGGTATGTATTCCTTTCAAAACGATGGTAGCTATAACTTATCTGGTGTAAATGGTAATAATAATTTTGGTGGCGGGCTAAACGGAGTTTACTCATCAGGTATAATTAGTGGTGGGGCTTCCTGGACTGGATATAACTTTTCGGTAAAATTAGGTTCGCAGGTAACTCAACAAGTAGGCACTTATTCTAATGGTACCTCAGGTATGTATGCATCTGCTACAGGTACTAATGCGGCATATCCGAGTTCATATATAAATCGGTTGGAATTTGGCTATGATGACCCTGAAGCTATGATTCTGGGTTTAGGCTTTCAGATTTCTGATGGTTGGGGCTGGTGGGGCTGGTCTAATTCTGGGGGTTCTATGAATAACTATGTTACTAATCCCGGTTTTAATGTTGCAGGGTTAAATACTAATCAATATCAGACACAGGAAGTAGCGCTCTCGTTTGGTTGGCATTTAGGCCCATGGACACCAAAATTAGGTTATGTGTATGGTAATAACATGATGTATAATGGTAATATGTTAAGTATTGCTACAGGCACAGCTGATCAAATTGCCAATTCTGGGTACCAACAAGCAGTAGCTGAATTAGACTGGAACATCACTCCTAAAACTATTGTCTTTCTAAATTTTGGACAACAATGGTGGGGCAGTACTATGCAAAATGTTACGTATTGCGGTTATAATTGTACTTCAGGTGGCACTAGTGGGACAGCACCTATTCCAACAACAGTAAATGGTAATAACCAGGCGTTTTATAATCAATCTTCTACTGCCATAGGGTTTACCCATACATTTTAATATATGCCCTCTTTATGAGGGCATGGCTCAAATAACTTCGAGTATATACTGTTCGTAATTGAAAGCTGGACTAAATATTAATACTCAAAGTATTTGGATTCTGGGCTAGGAGAACTGCAATAAAAGGCGACGACGTGTACGTTAAGTACATAAGGAGCTTTTTATAAAGTTCGACAACGTCCAGGATTCAAAGACGATGAGTATATACCCTTTTATATTTATTTATTTTTAGATTCAAGAATAGATTTTATGATTTTTCATTCTAAATTACTAACTATTGCTGTTATCTTGGTAATTATAATATGTGCCAGTTTATTCTCATTTTTAGAAACGGCAATGGTTGCAATTTCTGAACATAAGTTGAAGTTGTTACAAAACAAATTTAAATGGGCCAAATATGCTTATAAACTAAAACAGCAGCTAAATAGTGTGTTAATTTTTAGCTTATTTGGCAATAGCTTATTTAATGCGGTATTTACTACATTAACCACTATGTTAATCACAGTACTATTGTATAACTTATCTGCCCAGTTAGTATTGCCAGCTGCCACATTATTGGTAGCATTTATCATTATAATTTTTTCTGAAGCATTACCTAAAATTATAGCTTCTAAATCACCATTACAGACTTTGCGTATTGTTATATACCCAGCATATTATCTATTTATAATTTCAAAACCTTTAGTTTGGTTATTGGATAAAATGATACACTATATGACGTTATTTTTAAAGATTAAAAATGCTGATGTTACCTCAGCGGAAGAGCTTAAGTCTATTATAGCGGATAAGAACTCTCCATTTAGTGGCAAACATCGTTCAATTTTATTAAATTCTATTGATATACAGTCAATTACGATTAAAGAAGTATTAATTCCACTCAGATTAGTAGAAGCGATTGATATTTCAGGTGAAGTGGAATTAATCCAGAAAAAAATTTATACTACACATCATACACAGATAATAGTTTATGATAATAGCATAGATAATATAATCGGTTATATTCATGTTAAGGATATTTTGCATTTAGATAAAAATTCTTTGGTTAAGGAAGATTTAGTTGCAATTCTACGCTCAATTACATTTGTAAATGATTTTGTGCCAATTATTCGCCAGATTCAGCGTGCTCAAAAATATAAAAATCGTATTTTTGCGGTAATTAATGAATACGGCGATATTTTAGGTATTGCATGTTTAGAAGATATGTTTGAAATGATCTTTGGCGATTTTACCACAGAATCACCACAGCAGAGGCATTTGGTGGTTAAAAATGAACAAAATCAATTTATTGTTGATGGTACAATGTTGATTCGCGAACTTAATGAGCTGTATAATCTAGGGCTTAGTTTTGACGATAATACGTTAACGATTAATGGCTTGGTGTTAAAGGTATTAAATGGAATTCCCAATGTGGGAGTATGTTTTAGAATGAATAATTTAATCTTTGAAGTAATAAGTGTGGGACAATATTGGGTAGAACGTGTGAAAATAAGTTATATAGCCAATTAGTTTGGGTAAGTATGAATTTTTAAGTGAGTAAATATAAGATGTATGATTTATTTGCATTTGTATTTCAAAATAGTTTTTTGTTGCGTGGAATAATCTTATTTGTTTTTGGCACTATAATTGGCAGTTTTTTAAATGTGGTAATTTACCGCTTGCCGCTTATATTGAAACGTAAATGGCATAATGATTGTGTTATGTTGCTGGGGGAGAGCAGTTGTCCTTTAATTCAGGAGCAATTAAGTTTAATCCATCCAGGTTCACATTGCCCTAAATGTAGAGCACGTGTACCGTTGTGGGCTAATATTCCGCTACTTGGATATTTTTTGCTTAATGGGAAATGTTTTAAGTGTAAGCTTAAAATCTCAATACGTTATCCATTAATCGAATTAATGACTGCGATATTGTTTGTTATTGCTGGGTATTTAACTAGTGATACTTTAGTATTGCCAGCATTGCTAATTTTTATTAGCTTTATAATTTGTTTGAGCTTTATCGACTATGAGACTTTTATTCTGCCGGATGAATTAACGCTGCCTTTATTATGGCTTGGTTTAATTTTTAATTTACATGGTGCTATTGCGCAAAGTTTAGCCAATGCTGTGATAGGTGCAATTATTGGCTATTTATCTCTATGGTCTATATTCTGGCTATTTAAGTTGGTCACTAAACGTGAAGGTATGGGATATGGTGATTTTAAATTATTTGCTGCAATTTTGGCTTGGGTTGGGTATCGTGGTTTAATTCCAATTGCTCTTGTTGCATCTATTTTAGGTATTGTATATTTTATTGTATTGCATATAATCGGTAAAATGCATTATAAAATAAACATAACCGAAATGCTGCAATATCAGATTCCATTTGGACCATTTTTGGGTATAGCATCCTTTATATTCATTTTTGCAGATAAATATTTTATAAATTTTGCGTGGTAAATTATATTTTTGACAAAGTCCAGGATTAAAAGACAAAGACACATACTCGAAGTATTTTGATTCTGGGCGCGAAAGCTTGAAATAAAATACAACGAAGTGTACGTAAAGTACATGAGGCGTGTTTTATAAAAGCTGACAAAGTCCAGGATTAGAAGACAAAGACACATACTCGAAGTATTTTGATTCTGAGCGCGAAAGCTTGAAATAAAATACAACGAAGTGTACGTAAAGTACATGAGGCGTGTTTTATAAAAGCTGACAAAGTCCAGGATTAAAAGACAAAGAGTATATATGCAATATATTATTGGATTAACAGGCTTATTAGGCAGTGGTAAATCACAAGTTAGTAAAATTTTTTCAAATTTAGGTATTTCTATAATTGATACTGATATTATTAGTCGTGCGATTACTAATAAGGGCGGAAGGGCAATAGCTCCAATTTTTAAGCAATTTGGAGCTGATTATATAGACATATCAGGTGATCTAAATCGAAATAAAATGCGCGAGTTGGTCTTTACCAATCGTAAGGCTTTGATTGAATTGGAAACGATTTTGCATCCCCTAATTTTTGATGAGGTCTTAGAGCAGCTAAGGTTGCATCAGGATAATTATGTAATAGTGGTAGTACCTTTATTATTTAAATCATTGAAATATTTAAAGCTTATCCATAGAAGTGTTTTTGTAAATTGTAGTGAGTCAATATTAATTGACCGGGTAGTTAGCCGCAATAATTTAACCAAGTCAGAAATACAAGCAATATTAAATACTCAAATGCCAGCCAATTTACAATTGGCTTTATGTGATGATGTTCTAGATAATAATTGTAGTATTATGGAATTAACGAGCCAAGTAATTAGTCTAGATAAGCATTATCAAGAATTATTTATGAATAGACCAACTTGCTCTAAATATAACTTTTAATTGTAGCTGATTTAGGTATTTTTAATAATAACATTATGAAATCAAAAAGCTTTTTTAAATTAACCAGAATGAATATTCGCATTATTTATTGGTTATCAGTAATGTTGCTTATGGTGTTCATTGTGTGCCCAATGTTCTTTTTCTTTTATTTATTTGATGAAGATCAAGTAAAGCAAATGCTTTATGATCAATTTGATCGTAATAATTATCATGTGGATATTAAAGGAAAGATAGCGCCTAAATTTTGGCATGGGTTAAGCTTTGAGGTAACAGATTTACATGTTTCGAATAAAAAAGATATTGAACTATTGCGCGTGAAAACTGCTAATTGCCAATTATCTTGGCTTGACTTGGTAATTGCACATTATAAAATTCGGCGCATGGCACTTAACGATGTGGATATATATGAAAAAAATATTATTAATTCGGGTATTGATAATTTATTGAATTGGTCTATCATAGACAAATCTTCATTTAATCGCCTAACATCCTTAAGCGTATTTAATATTAATTCAATTGATAGGGATGCACCATACCCGATACGTAACGGATTAATTCAAATTGATCAATCTGGTGGCAGTGCTATATTAAAGTTAGGTTTTAAGTTAATTAACCAAGACGTATTTTTTATGATTCACGGCACATTAAATGCTATTAGTAACAATATTATTAAAATAGATGATTTTAAAGCTCGTATTTACAATAATAAAATGCAAATTAACTTAGTTGGTGATACCAATTATTATGTGGCAGAGAAACAATTAGCATTACAAGATATTTATGGTAGGTTAAATTTTAATAATTTTTCCGGAACAATCAACTCACATAATGCTAATTTATCTATTGCTGGGGCGAATTTGAGCAATATAAAATTAGAGTTAAATTTTAATAATGCTTTTGCTAATCAAAAATTAGATTTGGAGATAGACAAAGCAATAGCATTACATTATAAAGAATTATTTATAGAGAATTTGCGTTTAGGATATTTAATTGGTATCCAAAAAAATAAATTATCCCTTGCTTCGCATTTGCAGCAAATAAAGATTACCAACGGTGAAATTAATAGCAAAACTTGTAATAATATATTGACTTATTCTTCTCCTAATTCAAAAGATGATGGTTTTAGAGCATTATTATCTGGTGTGTGCAAATATGATTTTGGTGCTGACTTGTTAGATCTAGATATGGTTGGTTCATTTAATCGAGAGCCTTTAAAATTGATGCTTAAAGTTAATAATAGCGGAGAAAAACCGAAGGTAACAATTTTTAGTGTGGTTGATAGTTTAGATTTATCTTCATTGGGAATTAATAAAGATAAATTAATACCATTATATTATGACTCGGGACGATTACCTTTTAATTGGTTGTCTTCAATTGATATGGATGGTAATTTAGTTGCAAATCATTTTAGGTTAGATAGAATTAATTTAAAAGACGTAAGTGCAACATTTAATTTACGGGAAAGTGCTCTTAATATAAGTAAGCTCAAGGCGAACGTTTATAGTGGTACCTTAATAGGTTCAACAACTATTGCCAAGGTTGAAAGTGGATATAACATTACTATGGTTGAGAATATTCATGATTTAAATTTAAAAGAAATGTTTGAAGATTTGTTCAATGTGGAGGCAATAAGTGGTCTGGCTGATTTAGCGATTAATACTTCGGTACATAATGCAGATTCATATGATGACTTACATAGTTATTTAAATGGCAAAATTATTGTTAACGCTACTCACGGGGCTTTTCAGGGAGTGGATTTTAATCTATTTACAGTTCCTCAGCTTGGAGTTGAAGCAAATAAATCAACTATTTTTGATCGGTTAGCTGCTCAATTTGATTTTGTGGATGGAGTGAGTAAGAATGGTAGTGTAACTTTTAGTTCGCCGTATGTTATTGCTAATGGTCGGGGAAATATTGACTTTGTTAATACTTTACTTAACTATGTACTCACGATTAAAAGTGCCCTACCGTCGAATGCTCAAAAAATTAACTCTGTGATTATCCCAGTTGTAGTTAAAGGTGATTTGTTTAACCCAAGTATTAGTATTCAAAATATTCATTTGGTTACGCAACCTATTTTACGCGAACAGTCTACAGAACATCGTATAGCCAAAAAAACTAGGGCTGACGTTAAATCAAAATCACGCCATGAATCTAGTTTATTTACTAAACTTAAAAATAAATTTTATAAACATGAGAGTATGACAGCAGGAATGCGTAAAAAATGAGTATACTCAATCCGGTTGAGTATACTCCGATGCTATTTGGTAACAGGAATATTATGTCAATTAGAAAATTAGTGATTATTGTTAATTGCGTTTTAGTGGTAAGCGCTTGCTCTACTACAGATACAGTGGATTCTCAAGCTGAATATAGTTCTGCTAATCCTCGATCATCAACTACTTTAGTTATGCCACCAGGTTTAACTGCACCAGATAATACCGCCGGGTATAAAATGCTTAATAATCAACAATTACATAATGGATATTTATTAAATCAAATTAAAGATATGCAAATTGTGCAAGGTGGGTCTGAACGTTGGTTAATAATTAGAAAAAAAACAGTTGATCAAAGTTGGCCTATGATGCTTGGTTTTTTAAATCAACAGGGATTAAATATTAAAAGTCAGAATAAAAATATTGGTATGATTGAGACTGATTGGAGCATGCAAGATACCACGGTACCAGAGACTGGAGTGCGGCAATTATTTGATTGGATGGGTTTGGGTAAAATGTATTCATTGAGATCTTTATATAAATATCGGATTAATATGTGGCAAAATGAAAGTGATACTTTGGTTTTTGTGACCAATTATCAGATGAATGAGGTATATCCAGAGTGTGTGACCAATTTAAATCAAACGATTCAAGTTCAACCATCGGATAATCAAGCAACTAAGTGGATGCCAATGCCGCCAAATCCGCAATTAGAATTAGGTTTTTTGGTACAATTTATGGGTTTTGCCGGGTTTAATCCTGAACAAGTGAAGCAAGTTGTGGCAAATGTCCATGCTGCTGAATCAGTTAGTGAAGAGGCTTATTTACAAGATACCACTTTGGTGATTAATAATCAATTTGATCGGGCGTGGTGGCGAACTGGAATTGCCCTAGAGCGTGCCGGGCTTGGAGTTGCAGATAAAAATCGTTCATTAGGCGAATATTATGTTTATCCATTGCAATCAACCGTTGAGAATTCTGAGCCAGGGTTTTTTAGCCGAATGTTTGGGGATGATAAGAGCTCTCTACAAATGCCACAAGCACAGTATACTATAAAATTACAGGAGTCTGGTAATCAAACATTGTTGACCATGTCGATGTACAAGGGGGCGGTAGATAAGGATTTTATAAAACACCAAAAAACCTATTTGGAAGATTTACGACAACAATTAAAATAGATGACTAAGAAATGTGATATAATCACTAGTAAGTAGTCTCTATTGAGTATTGTTAAGATGATAAAGGAGTCACGTGGCTTCTTTAAGAGGAATTAAATGATGGGTAAAAAGAATATAATATTAATAAGTGCATTAGCTTTATTAATGGTGGTTAGCGGGTGTAACGCTGGAAATGATAGTACTAGCAGTACTAGCCAAAGTATAAGTGCTGAGATTACTGGGGGTAGTTGTACTAATATGCAAACTGGTGATACTTGTGAGATCACTATAACCTATAATACCAATGGAGAATCAAACGTATATCTGAATTATGACCCGCAGCCGCTACCAACTTCTCTTACAAATAACGGCAGTTTTAATTCAACTTTTGGTGACTGTCAAAATACAGTTGGTAGTACTAGTGGACAACTCACATGTGATCCTGTAATAATTACTTATACTAGTGCTGGTGGTTCGGGAACTAATGTAGATTTAACGTTTACTTTGGGTGATGCAACTTCTAATGCTATAAATGTTACTGGGGATTAGTATATTCAAATACAAAGATAATACTTATAGTATTTGAATGCTATAACCGGAGTCTTTTATAAAATCTCATCCAATATAGCGTTTAAAGATAAAGAGTATATGCACTCATAGCTCAGCTGGATAGAGTATCAGTTTCCGAAACTGAGGGTCACAGGTTCGATTCCTGTTGGGTGCACCATTTTAAATTCCTCTGGTGGTTTTATGTTCAGAAGACATTGGCTAAAAATTTTTTTATTATTAATTTTAGTTAGCCGTGTTTTTGCGCTGGATATTTCTAAAAGTTTCACATCTGGTATTTTTCAATTAATGCAGTTTTATGATTCAAAAACTGGGTTGTGGCAAGATAATAACTGTATTAAGGGTGGTAGTTGTCGGGCTAATGACACTAATGGATTTTGGTATTGGGCAAATACGGAACGATTAATTGCTGATTATCAATTATTGACTGGAGATACTACTAATGAAAGCAGTATGTATAAAACCATGCAACTTAATAGTGATGACATTCTTCATGGAAGCACGCGACGGAGCGGTGGCGTGCAGTGCAAGGACTGCACGCCACGCGTCAGTCAATCGTCGACGCTGATGCCGCCAAGGATAAACTTGTCCCCGGGCTGCACGTCCTGCTGGCCCGACGGCAGTGCGCCGAGGGTTTGGTCCTGGGCGGCGCCGAGATCGATGATGTCGTCATGCGTTTTCATGTCACGTTCCTTTTCAGCATTGCGACCAAGATGAGTCGCACGTGAAAAGTATGCCTCGTGATAGGCCGCTGCTATTTTATAATTGGATTATTATCGGGGCGAAGTTCGCTGAAAAAGTGACCGAGCAAAGGAAACGCGCGTCTGGAGCACGTACCGCCACCTTTAGCTATTGCCTGGACATACGTAGCGGAGCC
>JAGOUD010000081.1 GCA_018061465.1 Burkholderiales bacterium | reverse complement strand
GTGGAGACGCCATATAATAAGCAATGCTGGTTGCAACTGCTTCAGGTATATTTAGACTTTGAACTAATTTAGTAAATTGAGCCAATACTGTTTGATTAACTTGACCATATCCGACTAAATCGTTAATATTAAATTTACTTTGTTCATCAATAATATATCCGCTAAGAAGAATATCATCCATGAGCTTAGTTTTAGGTATGGGCTGCGCCCAAATATCGGTTAAAGCATCAGTTTTAGAAGTAGTTCCGCTCGTTGCCAGAGCTGCACGTCCAAAATCAACAGCAACAAATAATATCCCGTAACATTGCTCCATAACTTTTTGATTAGTTAAGCGACGTATTACTCGATAATTTCTCACGGTAATATTGGTTATAATCGCCATGACAATAAATACAATTATCAATACGGTAATAAGCGCTGCACCACTGCTTTTGGTAAAATTTGACTGGAAATTGGCTGCTTTCAAGGACTATCACTATTTTAAAATATAAATCACGATAATAAAATTGCGCCAGTTATTGTACCAAAATTAACCTTTCTGGGTAAATATATCCGAATATACAATATTATTGCATTGCCCACTGACGAGTGATCTCTTCTCCTGATTTCATCTTTAAATTAATTCTAAATCCTGATGGTATAGTAGTAAAATTAACCGCATCAAGGGGCCAAGTATCGCGCCATTGCTTATCTGAATAGAGAAATTCTACAGTGAAGTTTGCAACATTATCTAATAACAAGTCAACTTGCGGCTTATTGCCAATTACCCGATTCATATATAGCCAGGTAATCATATACAATTTTCCATTGAGATAGCGAAACCCAATTCTTTTAGGGGATACCGAACCATATTGAGTGTCCCCAATAAATCCCGCCATAGTAAATTCAATTTGAGCATCAAAATTACCATTCAATTTATTTTTACCTAATACCGCGGGCACCAAAATACCATTTTCATCTCTGGCGGCTAAAGGAATTACTCGTGACCAACCAGTAGACATTTTACTCACCGCCCGAGCAATACCGCCCCATTTATCTTGTGCTTGTGTTACCACCTGTTTAGTGGTCACTAAAGATGAAATGATTCGGTAAGACATTATTGAAATGATTGCAAAAATTACAATAGCAACCATAAGTTCAATCAATGTAAATCCTTGAGAATTTACTCGGCTATTTTTAGTCATGTTCCAATTAGACATAAAGCTATTCATAAAATTATCATGGCGAAGGAAATAAAAGCAATTTCAACAGTACTTCTCACTTCATCATGAAAAACATGTTTTCTAATACTGCGCAATAAAGCTTACAGTTTTAAATAATACATAATTGGGGTGACTTTTTTCACTCACCGCAATAGTTACTTGACGAAAATATTGATTAGGAGTAGTAGATACTGTAATTTGTTCAACAAAATTAATTCCAGCCATGGTTACTTCCTTAGTGCTATTGCCCAAATCGGGGAAAGTACCATCTAAGTAAAATTGGTTGTATTCATTATCTGCAACCCAATTAGCTACTTCACGGGTATAGCTATCTTGCACATCAAGAATCGCCGAACCAATAGCCTTAGTTGCTGAAGCAAGTACGATAGCAACAATTAGTAAGGCAACCAGGCACTCAATTAAAGTAAATCCATTATGTGATCGAGACATTTTAATTATTTACTACAAATACACCGCTCATATCCCCATCAATCCATACAGTATGAGTGCCATCAGTTACTTGAAACGACATTGGAGAAATATCTCCGCTGGGAAAAAAACGAATTTTATCGCCATCTTTCATGGGATTTCCATCTACGTATACTGCTTTAATTTGCATTTTATCGGGCCATCCCCAAGTAATTAATTTGCGTAAATCCAATTCTTGCCAATCACCATTTTTATATGAGCTACAACTAAACCCATTAGTATTTACATCACAAGCAATAACGCTATTAGTATAAACTGATTCATCAGCAAGAATTTCTAAAGTGCTGGATACTTTTAATGCATCCGCCATAAAACTGGAATAGGTAGAAGAACCAACATTTAACACAGCAACTGCAGACATGACAGCAATAATTACCATCACTATCATAATTTCTATCAAAGTAAAACCTAGTTGTCTACGCTTTACTCTGACCACCATAAGCATAATATTATTGCCAGTTACCAATTACTCCAGCGCCACCATCTCCGGCAGCAGTTTGCCCATCCGGACCAAATGAATAAACATCAATTTCCCCGTGCTTACCTGGATTTTGGTACTGATATGGGCTACCCCAAGGATCAGTAGGTAATTTATCTAAATAACCACCCTCTTTATAATTATTCGGAATTGGTGCGACTGTTGGGCGTTTGGCTAAAGCCTCTAAGCCTTGCGCATTAGTTGGATAACGCATATTATCTAAATTATACAACTTTAACCCATTCATTAAAGATGCAATATCGCTCTTAGCAGCAACTTTCCGGGCATCATCAGCCCGCCCAAGCACTCGTGGCACAACTAACGCTGCCATAACCCCAAGTATTACTAACACTACCATAATTTCAATCAACGTAAACCCACGACGTTTAACACTAATATTTTGCATATTGAAGTACCTCACAAAGTTATTCGAATTTTTATATGGGTAGTATTATACCATGTAATAATAAATGTTTTTTATTTGAAATATACTCATCGCCTTTAAAAGCTGGACTTTGTCCTGCTTGAGAAAAAGCTTCTAATATACTATTGGCATATATACATCATACATGATAGGAGTGTAATATTATTATTATCTAAGCAGCTTTAAGGTAAAATATACCCTGATAAGTATATGCTTTAAGAGGATTATTTATGACAAATATACGCGGCTATCAAAATATAATGCCGCTAATTGATGAAAGCGCTTACATTGACAAAAGCGCCGTGATTATCGGTCGGGTTACTGTTGGAAAAAACGCTTCAATCTGGTGTAATGTAGTTGCACGGGGCGACGTTAGCACTATTAGCATTGGTGAAAATACCAATATTCAAGATTTAACCATGCTGCATGTTACTCATTATAATCCGGTGAAGAGTGATGAATTCCCCCTAATAATTGGCAGCAATGTAACTGTTGGGCATAGTTGTTGTTTACATGCTTGCACCATAAAAGATAATGTATTAGTTGGCATGGGAAGCACAATATTAGATAATGCCCTGATTGAACCTAATGTATTTATTGGAGCAGGTAGTTTAGTTGCTCCTAATAAAATCTTAAAGTCGGGCTATTTATATTTAGGTAATCCACTCAAACAAGTGCGCCCTTTAACGGTTGCGGAAATTGCACATATTCGCTATTCCGCGGATCATTATGTAAAATTAATGAATTCGTATAAAGAAAATGAATGAATTAGCTATTCCATTATATTTACAAGCTAAACTTGAAAGCATTGGGATTAGCAGTTGTGAACAACTCTCCAGCTACGATAGCCTAGAAATATTTCAAAAACTAAAAGCGCTGCATCCACAGATTAACTATAAATTTTTATTTGACTTGCATTGCTTAGGACATAATTTACCATTTAATAGCTTAAATGCAGCGCAAAAAGAACAACTCAAAGCTGCATATAACAAGCTGCCTCCACGGCATTTCCCCTTAGATGCAGCCACTATTGACCACTACCTTAAAATTACTGTAGAAATAGCTGATGATATACCTAATGAAGTACCCATTAGTGCACTAATTGTAAAAAATAATAAAATTATTGCCTGGGGCAAAAACCAAACTATAACGGCAAATGATATTACACGCCATGCTGAGATTGTAGCTATTACCCAGGCAGCGCGCGTTATAGGAACTCATCGCTTAGATGGCTGTGATTTATATGTAACTATTGAACCCTGCCTAATGTGTGCCGGCGCTATTTTACATAGCCGTATTCAGCGGGTGATTTTTGGGGCAATAGAACCGAAAACTGGCGCTGTTGTTAGTCAATATCAAGTATTCAATAATAGCGCAGTCAATAAACATACCGAGGTTATAGGCCCGGTTGATAATGCTCTATATTCTATGAAACTGCAGAAATTTTTTGCGCAGAAACGTCATAACGTTCTACATCATCAATGTTAATTGAAGTAATTTTCATTCCCTTTATCAACCTACTATATTTACCCATAAATAAATCTCCGGTTACCCTAATTTCATTGTTAAGGACTATCTGATGACTAGTTTGAATATGACTAACCTTAACATTACCCTCAAATTCCACATTATATGATTGCCAAAAACTAATTTTATTCGCTATTGGATCAAGACTAATTTTTTTCTTTAACTTCGCCTCATTAATATTTAAATTTAAATGAAGCTTTAGTGAATCAGAAATAAAACAATCAGAAAAATTTTCCTGATTTGCGGCAAATATTAACATATTAATAATTTTATCTTTATGTAGCAGCATCTGCTGATCTTCTAAAAAACGGCTAAAAATTTCACAATTATTTAATAATTGGCATATAATCTCATAGCTAAACGGCCGAGGAACATTAGCATTCTGTTGTTTATGCTCTATCATACTATCTAGCGGAATATCTCTCTCATTTAGAGTCACTTTAATAGCCTCAGTTCGCACTCCTAGTACCCGCGGCACATCGTCATTTATTACCCCGACTAAATTTTTTGTAGAATTTCTTCGTTGCCGGCTTAAAATCTCAAAGTTTATAAGAATGCTACTCTCATAATTTAGTTTAAAATATTGCAGTGTATATAGCCTGGCTAACTCAGCTTGTTGTTTATATCCATTTTGTCGCAACTGATTAATCAGCGGATTTTCATCAATATCACCCCCATTATTAACACTGTCAAATATCCCCATAGTTGCCAGTTCTCTTACAGCATCCTGATTAAGAGCCAAATACTGCACCATACAAAGTTCTAAATCTTTATTAGCGCTACCATTAAATCTGCCACCATCTCTATAATTTAATAATAAGGGAATAATTTCACTAGTATCTATGTTGCCACTGATGCTATCTTTAAAATCTCCAACTGAATCAGTACTGCTTCTGGAGCATGAAGTGGGTAATTCGGCTGATTCTACATTGTCACTAATCTCATCTCTACCATATTCAACTAAAGCAATACTGCTTCTGGACAATGAAAGCGGTGATTCTGGTGATAACTCATGCAGCCGTGATAGCTCACGTAGCTTAATTAATAAAGCAGCTTGTGAGTTAACCACATATGAATCCACCAAAAAGTTATATATGCAACCCTCATTATGTTTATCTAAAATTGAACTCCTATATCGATCACAACATTTACTAATATCTTGAACCAGACTAGCAATATTATTTACCCTTAATAGGCAATATACATGACCTTGACATTCACCCTTTATTTGATTATCGACATAGCTAATATTTATACCAAAGTGGTTCCCTAGTTTAACTTCATTTACACCAGAGTTTGCCCTATTTTCTTTGAGTATTGTATGAATACTGTGCAGAAATACAAATTGACCTTTATTAATCTCCGGAGTAACCCCAAACCAACTCGTCAAATTATTAAATAAGCTACTTATTTCCTTAATCTTCAGTGGTTGTTCTAAATTAGAGCTAGATGGTATACACCAATTACCCAACCTAGTTAGAGTTTGCCCAATTGGAAAACACATTTTTCACCTCAAAACTTAAATTTTTATTTAACACGTATGTTTAATCAAGTAGTTAATTAATTCTATTAATAGCTGCTTGAGCTAATTCTATCATTGCCGTTTTATAAATTGAACTATTAAAAATATCCAATTCAGCTATTGCCTGAGCAACATACCGTTTAGCTAAATCTAAACAGTAATTTATCGCCGCACTATTTTTTAATGCTTGAACAATAAAACCAACATCTGCATTCTGTGGCTTTTCAATTGCCTGGACAATAGCAGCTTTGTCTGCTGCCTGACCATTCTTTAGCAAATAAATCAACGGCAAGGTAATTTTACCCTCTAATAGGTCATCACCCACATTTTTACCCATGTTTTCACTATTACCGGTATAATCTAAAATATCATCTACAATTTGAAACGCTGTACCAACATTGAGCCCATAATTACCTAGATGCTCCTCTACCATTGCCGAAGTATTGGCACTAATAGCAGCTACTTTGGCTGCGGCTTCAAATAATATTGCTGTTTTATACTTAATAACTGCAAAATATTCAGCCTCGGTCAAATTGCTTTTGCCAATATTAAGTAACTGTAATACTTCACCTTCAGAAATTTTATTCGTGCCAGTTGCCATCACATCTAAAATTCGTAGTGAATTACTTTTCACCATCATCTGAAATGCTCTGGTATAAATAAAATCTCCGACTAATACACTAGCTGCATTTCCAAATACTGCATTAGCAGTTTTATGCCCACGACGCATACCAGATTCATCAACCACATCATCATGTAATAATGTAGCAGTATGAATATATTCAATCATAGCCGCCATTTCGTGTAATAACTGACCTTCAGCATATCCGGCAATTCGTCCACACAGTAGTGTAAGTAATGGGCGAATACGCTTACCACCGCTAGTTATTATATATTCAGCAATTTGATTAATTAGTACAATTTCCGAATTTAAATCTTTACGGATAATTGTATCTAATTTCTGCATATCCTCAAACACCGATTGACGAATATTGTCCATTTTAAATAAAATCTTTTTCTAGACTTTAACAGTAGTTAATAAAGTATTAAAATCTAATTCTTGTGTATGCCAACGTTTAATAGTACTTCTATGACCCACACTTACAATTACACTACGAGGTAATTTATCAATAAGCATATTATACATTAATTCCTCACTTTCTTCATCTAGAGCTGAAGTTGCTTCATCTAAATATACTATATCCGGACTATTAACTAAAACACGGCAGAAAGCAATTTTCTGCTGCTCCCCTCCCGAAAATTTATTGCTCCAATCAGATATAATATCAAGTTGACTACCCAAATGAGCTAACCCACAGCTTTTTAATAACTCAATTAAAATTTGATCTTGAGGCAATCCTTCAATTTTGGGATAGCATATTGCATTTTTAAGGCTGCCTTCAGGTAAATAAGGTTTCTGCGTAATAAACATAGAAGTTAAACCATTTTTTTGATAAAGCTGCCCCTGAGCAAATGGCCATAACCCCGCAACAACTCTTAATAAAGTAGTTTTGCCGCTACCTGATGCACCACGAATAAGTAATCTATCCCCGCTTTTTAAACATAGGTTGATATTGTATAATAATTTAGCTCCACTAGGTAAATTAACACTTATATTCTTCAGCTCTAAATAATTATCCCCAATATTAATAGGTAATCCAGCTAAATTATCTGCTTCATTAACCATAGCCTGAAATCCATAAAGCCGATCCATAATTGCCCGCCAGCCCGATAAAGAAGAATATGCATTTATGAAATAAGATAATGCACTTTGCACATGATCAAAGGCATAACCAATTTGAACCAAATCACCTAGTTGAATTACTTTAGCAAAATAACGTGGAGATGCAACTATCATGGGGAAAATTTTCGCTAATTGCCCATACCCAACGCCAAAAATATCTATTTTCATCTGCCTATAAATTATGGCCACAAAATTATTAACCACATTATTGAAACGTAGCATTAAAGCCGCTTTTTCTTGATGCTCCCCTTTATAAAAAGCAATATTTTCACCATATTCGCGAACACGCAGCAAACCATACCTAAAATCAGCTTCATATGCTTGCTGCTGAAAATCAAGTTTAATTAATGGCTTACCAATTTTAAAAGTTATATAAGTTCCAATTATAGAATATATTATGGCGGCATATACCATATACCCATGAATATTAATATGATACCCCCTAAAGGTAAAATCAAGCGTACCTGAAATTGTCCACAGAATCACTATAAACGACACTAAACTTACACTAGCATTTAAAATTCCTAAGGTGAAATCTAAAAAAAGGACAATAAAACTATTAACATCCTCGCTAATCCGTTGGTCTGGATTATCCCCAATACGTTCTAAAAAACGGGTTTTATAATATGACTGATGATTAAACCAATTATCTAAGTAATAACGGGTAGACCACCTCCGCCACCGTATCTCTAGTATTTTACGGAAATAATAGGCTAAAATTTGAAATAAAATATAAAAAAATGCCAGCACTAAAAATTTATAGATTGCAGCAACAAATACTGGCTTATTAAAATGTTGTATTGCATCGTAAAATCCATTGTACCATTCATTAAATACTACGGTCATATATACCGCCAGTAAATTGAATAAAATAACTATGCCCAATAATACTCCAGATTTATATTTCTCAGCGCTCGTCCAATATGGTGCAGCTAAAAACCAGGCATCTTTAATCCAATATATTACTTTACGATTGTAAGTCGATTGTATTTTTTGCATAAAATTTATCACTTAGAACAGGTTATTAAAGATTGGCTAACCACTCGCCATAATGCATTTGGGCAAAAACAATTCCTGCCATAGCCGCAGTTTCACTGCGTAAAATAGTGCTGCCTAAATTTAATGGCAGAAACCCAGCATTGCGTGCTTGATTAATTTCTCTACTATTAAATCCACCTTCGGGACCAACTAATAACTGCACCGCCACACTTGAAGATTTTTGAGGTAATAATACATCTGTTTGAGCGTGGGGGAGCATAATTAATCTTAATGGTTTATCGTCTAAAGCGGCTAAATCATTTCTTTCACCTGCTAGCGATAAACTATCACTAAATTTTAGGGGCAGCTTAATTATAGGTAAAATATTTCTACCGCATTGCTCACAACTATTAATAATTATTTTTTGCCAATGCTGCATACGTTTCGGTACTTTATCGGTAGCTAATTTTTGGGCACGTTCACTAATAACAGGAATAATATTTGTAACCCCTAGCTCTACAGCTTTTTGAATGGCTAAATCCATTTTATCGTTCGCAATAATACTTAAGAATAATTCTAAAAATAGCTGCGGCGCTTGATTAGTTTCAATTAAACTAGTAATTACTACTCGAGTAAATTTTTTTTGCAACTCTAAAATTGTGGCACAATATTCACTGCCATTACCATTAAATAACCTAATATTATCGCCAAGTTTTTGGCGTAATACCATAATATGCCGATGCACTTCATCAATCAAGTCAAACTGTTGTTCAACACTTAACTCCATATTCACAAAAAACCTGGGCATAATGCACCTAATGAGTAATAGTATCTAGATTAGCATGTACCACATGCTGTAATTTTGCAACTAAATCTTCTACCGTATCATATTCCTGTGGATAAAGCGGCTTATCTATTATTATATCTACAGTTCCAGGATACATCCAAAAACTTGCTTTGGGTAATATATAACC
>JAGOUD010000238.1 GCA_018061465.1 Burkholderiales bacterium | reverse complement strand
GTAATGAAGTGGTTATGATTGCAAATGGTAAACAGATTAGCAGCAATAAACATCCATTATGGATGGTACGCCGTGAAAAATTTGATAATTTTTTACTGAGTAAGGCTCGCTCAATTGGCGTTAGCTTTATGAGCTCCTGTGAAGTTCATGAGGTAATTCAAGAAAATAATACGGTAAAATTGCTCAGTTCTAAGGGTGAATTTAATGCCAAAGTGGTCGTAATTGCTGAAGGCGGTCTAGGCAAATTAGCCAAAAAACTCGGTTATACGGTTAAAAATACGATTTTAGCTGGCATGGAATATGAGCATTATACTCAAAAATTAGACGGTAAATTATATATTGATTTTGATTATAACGATAGTGGCTACGCGTGGAATTTTCCTAAATCGGATGGCTTATCGCTTGGAATTGGTGGTTTTGTTAAAGGTCAGGACAAGGGTAAAGTGGGTTTGCCCCAAAAGTTAAAAAATTATTCTCAACAATTTGCAGTTAACGAATTTGAGAAGAAAAATTTGCATGGTCATCCTATTTTATTGTATTCAGGTCGGCAAAAATTAGTGCATGGTAATGTAATTATGGTCGGTGAAATCGCGGGTTGCGTAGATCCTTTAACCGCCGAGGGGATTCGTCCAGCGATTAAAAGCGGGTTTTTAGCAGCTAAAGTAATTGCTTATAGCTTAAAGCAAAAAAATTTAAAATCTCTGGTTAATTATGATGTGGCTTTTCATCAAGAAATTGGGCGTGACTTTTATTCAGCACGGATTATGTCTTATTTTTTGAATAAAAATTTAAAACGAATTTTGCCGATGTTAAGTAGTGAAAGCGCGATTAATGGCTTTATGAGCGTATTTAGTGGTGCATCTAGTTATCGTCAAAAAATAGGTTTTAAACGGATTTGTAAATTAATTTGGAAGTCGATATTCTAATTGGGGTGGGATAGGTGAGCCTGACCCTTGGCACTTGCTGATCTGCATATGGCTGCTTCGTTCCCGACCTGACCAGATTTTGCAGTAGACAATGCAAGGAGACCCACCATTGCTTGAGGTTGGTATTATAACAAAATACCTTACGCTGTGGGGGTTTTTTTGCGCATTGCTAAATATTAATTCAATTATCGCGCTTTTTAGGTTTGTAATATGCACAAAAAATATAGAATAGAATTAATTCTATTTCTAAGTTATGCCGTGTTTGCTATGTCGTGGATTGGTGCAACTGAATTTATGGTAGAAATAATGCAACAGTCACACATGACGTCTTTAGCTGAAGCTAGCATTCTGAGCAGTGCCTTACTAATCGCTAAAGTTGTTGGAGCCTTTGTTGCTGTTTATTTAATGCGTAAGGTTGGCATTTATTGGGCATTTGCCATCGCATTGGCGATGATTTGTTTTAGTATTATTACTCCTCTTGCGATCAATTTTTTAAGTTTATTTGCTTCGCGGTTTATTATGGGATTAGGTGGTGCGTTAATTTTAGTTTACTTTAATCCTATTGTATTTATTTTATTTGCTCGTCGTGAATTGGCTTTGGTAAATGGATTAAATCTTTGTGCCTTTAATTTTGGAATGATACTAATCGCCTATATTAGAATAGACCTCGTTAATTTTTTTGGATCTTGGCAATTGGTCTTAATTGTATTATCATTAATCAGCTTATTATTGTGTTTTATGTGGTTGTTCTGCTCTAATATTTCAGAATTAGATATAATCTCCAGGGTTAAACAAGAGCATAAAGATAGTTTTTTAAGCGGATTTAAACATGGCTATGTCTGGCATTATGCCCTAACGTTTGCGGGGTTAATCTCACTGTATTTTGTATTATTTACCTTTTATCAATATGCTAGGATAGTAAGTATCAAAGAGCTTGGCATTTGGAGTTTAGTTGGTACAGTTATCGGAATAATTTGTTCACAGGGTTTAGTCAAGCACTTAGTTTTAATTAGATTATCAGCTATCTTACAACTGGTTTCTTTAATCATACTAAATTTTAATCACGATCCTCTAATGATGAAAGTCTCAGCAATACTCCTAAGTTTAGTTCTTTCTTTACCGCTGCCAGCAATGGTTACTTTTGTTCATAATCGTGCGAATATGACGAGTCAACAACTTGGGATGATTTTTAGTTTAGTTTACGCCATTAGTTATTTAATTGCAACCGTGGTGGTATTTGTCTTTGCTAAGTTGGTTGATATCAAGCATGGAGACTTTACGAGTGCTTTTATTTTCATTTGTTTGATTAATAGCATGTTTTTAATTGGGAGTTTATTTTTGCGTGAAAATAAAGTTTCCGTGCAGGAGTCCTGCTGAGAATTTTAAATGGCTGTATTCATTCTGCAGTTATGGTACAAAAGCCGCGCGCTAATTAAAAATAGCCTGTGGCTTTTATAGTTGAATAGGATAAATTAAATTAGTTCTTGTGTTTCTTGAGCAATCATTAGTTCTTCATTCGTTGGAATTAGTAATGCTGTGACTTTGGAGTCAGCGGTACTAATAATTCTTGCTTGACCACGAACATTATTTTTTTCTGCATCAATGTTCACGCCCAGAAATGAAACGCCTTCAACAACATTAGCACGAGTTACTTT
>JAGOUD010000237.1 GCA_018061465.1 Burkholderiales bacterium | reverse complement strand
TTGGATAAAAGTTTATCGTAGGTATCCTTCTTTACACCTATTTTCTTAAGATATCCTCTTAAGATAGACTCATCTTCCCAACCATCTATATCCGCTTTAGAAAGTATAGCTTCAACACTATCTAAAGAGTAACAAAGCCCATTTTGCGGCTGCAAGATATTTAGCTTAGTTAGAAACTCTTGAAACCGCCCTCGTTCTTCAGCAAGATCAATGCTATCTAACGAAGTACCTAAAATTTTTATCCCAACTCTATCTAAATAATGAGCTAGTTTTAATGGAGTTTGTCCACCAAATTGCACAATCACCCCTAACAGGTTGCCGTGTCTTTGTTCATTATGGATAATCTCAAGCACATCCTCATGATATAGTGGATCAAAATATAATTTATCTGAAGTATCATAATCAGTCGATACAGTCTCCGGATTACAATTAATCATAATCGCCTCAACTCCGAGGCGTTTCATTTCGAGCGCTACATGACAGCAAGCATAGTCAAACTCAATTCCTTGTCCAATACGATTAGGGCCTCCACCTAAAATAATTACTTTATCCCGATCCGCTACATTAGATTCACATTCACCACATGTTATTCCATCGTCTTCATAACACGAATATAAATATGGCGTATAGGAAACAAATTCACCCGCACAAGTATCAATAGTTTTATATACCGGATGAATTTTATAATGCTGGCGTTTTTCTAAAATATAATTCTCAGCAACGTTGGCTAACTCAGCAATTCTATTATCTGCAAAACCCATTTTCTTTAATGATACTAAAAACATACGCTCATTAATTAAAGTTGGAGTTGCTTTAATTAAATTTTCCAGACCCACTATATGGCTAATTTGCTCCACAAACCATGGTGTATAATTGGTTAACTTACTCACTTCATCAGTAGGAATTTCACATCTAAGCGCTTCGGCAATATATAATAGCCGCTCTGGAGTTGCCAAAGTCAGTTGCCGGCGGAGAAAAGCTTGTTTCTGTTCCAAAGTAGCTGCAATTAATAATTGATCATTTTTAGGTGAATTAAGACCAGTTAAGCCAATATCTAAGGAGCGTAGAGCTTTTTGTAAACTTTCGGCAAAATTTCTGCCAATTGCCATAACTTCACCAACCGACTTCATCGAAGTTGTCAGTATATTATTACTAACTCCAAATTTTTCAAAGGCAAACCGCGGAATTTTAGTAACCACATAATCAAGTGTTGGCTCAAACGCAGCAGGGGTAAATCTGGTAATATTATTTTTTAACTCATCCAAAGTATACCCAATCGCAAGCTTAGCCGCAATTTTGGCAATTGGAAATCCTGTTGCTTTAGAAGCAAGAGCTGAAGAACGTGAAACTCGCGGATTCATCTCAATTACTATCATCCGCCCATCGGCTGGATTTATCGCAAATTGTACATTAGAGCCGCCAGTTTCTACACCAATTACTCGTAATACCGCAATTGAGGCATTACGCATATATTGGTATTCTTTATCTGTCAAAGTAAGCGCGGGAGCAACTGTAATGCTATCACCGGTATGAACTCCCATCGGATCAATATTTTCGATTGAACAAATAATAATGGCATTATCGTTGACATCACGTACCACTTCCATTTCATACTCTTTCCATCCGAGTAATGATTCATCAATCAATACCTCATGGGTTGGCGAAATAGATAAGCCATAGCTTACAATCTTAATAAATTCTTCTTTAGAATAAGCAATACCACCTCCACTACCACCAAGAGTAAATGAAGGACGGATAACAGCTGGCAGCCCTACAAAATCAAGAGCCTTTAGAGCTTGCTCCATACTATTGACAACTACATTTTTAGCTACTTCCAACCCAATAGAATGCATCGCCTGATTAAATCGCTCACGATTTTCAGCCTTATCAATAGCATCAGGAGCTGCCCCAATCAGAGTCACATTATATTTATCTAAAATTCCATTTTTCCACAACTCTAATGCGCAATTGAGTGCAGTTTGTCCACCAACCGTTGGCAAAATAGCATCCGGACGCTCTTTTTGAATAATTTTTTCGACAAATTCAGCAGTAATTGGCTCAATGTAAGTTCTATGTGCTAGATTTTCATCAGTCATAATAGTAGCTGGATTAGAATTTATTAGGATCACAAAGTATCCTTCATCTTTTAATGCCTTACACGCCTGAGTTCCTGAATAATCAAACTCACACGCCTGCCCAATCACAATGGGCCCAGCACCAATAACTAATATTTTGTTTAAGTCTACTCTTTTGGGCATTAATTGTACTACCTTAATTTAAAGATTTATTTTCAATCAAATTACATATTTCCAAGCGTTAGTTCACACTTGATTAATTTACTATAATTTAACTAAACTGGTTATTTTTAGATTCATTCATTAGTCTTACAAATTGTGTAAATAAATACTTGCTATCATGCGGACCTGGAGAACTTTCAGGATGGTATTGCACTGAAAAAATAGGACGTTTTGTATGTGAAATACCTTCAATACTGCTACCAAATAATGACACATGACTAATCTCTACTTCTTTTTTATGATTATCATTAAGTTCTACACAAAACCCATGATTTTGGCTGGTAA
>JAGOUD010000236.1 GCA_018061465.1 Burkholderiales bacterium | reverse complement strand
GTGTAAATAGTTTACTCAGTAGAGAACCCAAACCAGAGTTTGGCATGCTCAAAATAATATAAGTTTAAAAATTGATGATTCTAGAGTTGGGTGGATAAGTATAAATGAAAAAATTACTATTATATATAATGTTTGGGGCTATAGAAGCGCATGCTAGTGGAATACAAGCATTAGATAATTTTTTGCAAAATCAAAACAGCACGTTAAGTGCGAGTTTTAGCCAAACAGTATTTGGCAATAAAAGAAATCGAATAACAACTGGAGTGATGGAAATTGCACGTCCGAATAAATTTAGATGGGAATATGTAACTGATGGTCAGCTAATTGTCAGTGATGGAAAAATGATTTATATTTATGATAAGCCATTAAAACAGGTTACTGAAAAAAAGCTGTCTAAATCATTGGGTAAATCTCCCGCATTGCTTTTAGCGGGAGGAGCAAGTATTAAACATGATTATATTGCTACTGATTTACCTAGCAGCAATGGTATAGAATGGGTTAATTTGGTACCTAAAAATAGCGGTGATAATAATGGGTTTAAACAAGTGCAGATTGGTTTTGAGCATAATAACTTAGCCCAAATGAAGTTTATTGATAATTTTGATAATAAAAGCAGTATAACTTTTACCAATGTTAAAACCGGAGTTAATATTCCATTGGAAGATTTTACTTTTACTCCACCAAACGGGGTTGATGTTATCTTGTCAGATAGTTAAAGGACACTTCTAATTATGAAGCATAAGGTAAAACATATACATTTTATTGGTATTGGTGGGGTTGGAATGTCCGGTATTGCTGAAGTTTTACACAATCTTGGCTATCGTGTATCCGGTTCAGATGCTACCATTAATTATAATACGGAACATTTGACTGGGCAAGGCCTGGAAATTATGATTGGTCATGCTAGTTCCAATGTTAGTGATAGCGATGTTGTTGTAATTTCTACGGCAATTAAAGAAGATAATCCTGAGCTCTTGGCTGCCCGTGAGCGCGGAATAACTATTGTACCTCGCGCTATGATGCTGGCTGAATTAATGCGGTTTAAATATGGTATTGCAATTGCGGGTACTCATGGAAAAACTACAACTACAAGCTTATGTGCTGAGACCCTGAGTCAATGCGGATTAGATCCAACTTTTATTATTGGCGGTAAACTTGCAGTTACTGGTACAAATGCTAAACTTGGAAGTGGAGATTATTTATTGGCTGAAGCTGATGAATCAGATGCTTCTTTCTTATATTTGTATCCTTTAATTGCAGTGATTACTAATATTGACTTAGATCATATGGACACGTATGATCATAATGAAGAAAAACTTAAACAGACATTTGTTGAGTTTTTACACCGTCTACCATTTTATGGGCGAGCTATTTTATGCAATGAAGATGAGCGTATTCGCTCTATTATACCGCTAGTGAAACGGCCAATTATTACGTATGGATTAGATAATAATTGTGCAGTTTATGCTAAAGATATAAAAAGCCTTGGGGATAAAATGCAATTTATTGCCTGTATTCCGGAATATAAATTAGAATATCCAATAACCTTAAATTTACCTGGTCTGCATAATGTCTTAAATGCATTAGCGGTAATAGCGGTTACTCTTGAATGTGAGGGTAGTATTGAAGATATTGCGCTTGGATTAGCTAATTTTCATGGAGTGGGGAGACGCTGTCAGCGTTATCCAGATATTAACTTAATGGATAAAAATGCAATTTTAATTGATGATTATGGGCATCATCCCAATGAGTTAAAAGCAACTCTTAGCGCTTTGAAAGGTGCTTACCCGAATAAGAGAATGGTCTTAATTTTTCAACCGCATCGATTTACGCGAACGCGTGATTTATTTGATGATTTTACTAGTATATTAAGTGAAATAGAGCGGGTAATAATTCTTGAAGTGTATGCTGCAGGGGAAGCTCTGATTCCTTCTGCGGATGGGCGTTCTTTAGTACAGGCAATACATTTGTTGGGCAATGAAAATGTAGTGTTTGCCGCAGATTTAAATGATGCGAAAAATATATTATTTAATGTATTGCAAGATGGTGATTTAGTGGTAACTATGGGAGCTGGAAGTGTAGGGAAATTACCACCAATGTTAATTGCATAATGTTTAGAGTTTGTGCATAGCCTTTAATCGTTATAAAAGAAATAACAGAGTGGAAGATTTTAAACAGGTTCTAAAGGCGAAATTTTGGAGTTGAAAATTGAGTATAAAAGCTAAATACGGCAAAGTAGCAGTTATTATGGGTGGCAGCTCGGTTGAACGAGAAATTTCATTAATTAGTGGAAATTGTGTACTAAAAGCTTTGATTAATCAAGGTGTTAATGCTCATTCGTTTGATCCAGCGCTAACGCCGTTAATTGAACTTATAAATCAAGGTTTTACGTCTGCTGTATTAATGATGCATGGGGGAAATGGTGAAAATGGAGTGTTACAAGGAGCGTTAGAATATTTGCGTATTCCATATACTGGTTCTGGAGTTCTGGCAAGCAGTATTGCAATGGATAAATATCGAACCAAATTAATTTGGCAAGCCATAGGAGTACCAATAGCTAAGAGTCAGTATGTGGCAAAGGCACAGTTTAATTG
>JAGOUD010000080.1 GCA_018061465.1 Burkholderiales bacterium | reverse complement strand
GCTAACCTTTGCTAGGGCAGCGTTGCCGAATAGCCAATTGAAAAAGGTGGATTTAGTTATCATTGATGATGATGAGCTACTGCTAGATACGTTTTCAAAATTTTTATTTAAGGGCATGGTTGTAGATACTTATACTAATCCTCATGAATTATTAGATAATATAGCTAAATATGCTTATGAGACAAAGATTGCAATAGATAATAATTATAAAAATAGCGACTTGAAGGGTACGGATATTGCTCAAAAACTTCACGATATTGGTTATAACAATTTGTATATATTATCCGGCGAAAATTCGGAAGATATAGATTGCAACGATTACGCCACTGCATTACTTAAGACTGATATAGATAGTATACAAAAAATTTTATCTAAGCCCACACCATAGCCTATACATAGCCTAGATATAATTAACTAAAATTACTAATAAATCAATGGAATTTACAAAAAATGAGTAATGCTGAAAACACAACCTTAAAAAATTTTATAAAAATAGAAGAAAATACTAAAACAGAGGTTTTAAAAAATAAAATGGTTAGGCTTAATTTTGATATAGAAAAAGCAAAGTTAAATAAATTTAAAATAGTTGCTTTAAAAAATAACTTAACAATGAAACAAATACTAACCAATTATATAGATAGCGTTATATCTAACGAGTAAATAATTTGATAGTAAACAGGTACGCTTAAAACATAAAAACAAGGAGCGACAAACCCATATACGGCATTGTCGCTCCTCACTTATGCCGTCATTTTAGCCCAGTTAATTCAAAAAAAACAGTTCCAAATATTATATTATGCAAACCCTTAGGATGGCAAAGAACTAAATCTAAACTTATACTCTCCATGAGAGAAGATTCCTCATCTTCTGTAAACTCTAAAACAGACTGTTCTATATAGTTATCTACAGTAATTTTAGTATCATTCCTGGTTAGTAAAGCATGACGAATTATATTCCTAACAGCACCATATACGTTAAATCCGTCTTTAGAGACATGCTCATTAACTATAGATGCCACAAGGTCAAATTGTTTTTGATGAAGTTCTGAGATTATTCCTTTGGTAATATTTAAAAGTTTATTTACCTCTGGTTGATGACTTTTACTATCTAAATATAGTAAAATGGGGGCAGCATGAAGCATAGCTGATTTCCTTTGCACAATAAAGGTTATTAGTGAAAGAATAGTTAAGGATTCGCTGTCCTTAATTATTCCCTGTTTCATGCCCTCTTAACGTAAAGTTAGGTCGGCATGAAGCTGAGGTGATTATATCGTATATTGTTGGATAAAGTAAAGTATTTTACAAAATAAATATTGTAGAAAATGTGGTAAAATATATATTGGATACAAGGGATGTAACCCATCTTATCATAGCACCTGCTCTATGATGGTATTCTAACTTGACGCTTTCCCTGGTGCTCAGCAGGATTTTTATTTTTAATAAAGAGTATTAGCATGAATCATACAAATCCAGTTAAACAAACGCTAAAAGATAAGCCTGATGCTGATAGTAAATCCCGCAGTAATTTGCCCAAACTTACAGTTACGCAGATAATAGAAAAGTTTGTTACCCCCTCTACTCATAGAAAATTTGTACAACTTTCAGAACCTAAGATTAAGTCCGACAAAAAATAGTTTTAAGTTTTAAAATTTTAATTAATTTTGGAAAAATAAAAGCACGGTCTATAGCATTTTCAAACTTATAAAACATATCCGTCATAATAGCTATATTTTCTTGTATATCATCTTGAAGTTCTATACATCTAACAAATTTTATCATATGTTCACCATATGAATTCATGTCTGAGCGCAATATATCCTGAGGCTGAGAATACGCTACATTTGCAAATCTGGGTTTACTATAATGTACTATATCCCATATAATCCAAATATAGTAAAGTATTAGTAGAATACCAAGCCCAATAACAGACAAATTGTAAAACTTGCTATTACTGAGGTTCATAACATATGACACTGTATGGCTGGTAGTAAATCCAACAACTATCATTAAATATGACAATAATACCAATGACCTGTTACTAATAGATTCCATATTTTTATGAATTGACTCAAGATAACCTACAGCATTTTGATAAATAAATTCTAATGCTTCGGGTTCTATATCATCTGGTGTTGCTATATCTTTTATATCCATCATTAACCTGCCTAAAATTTACACCTTTTTAATTATACGATAACACATATTAGTTACTCTATGTTAAAATTATGCTTGGGTTCAGATAACATAATTCTATGTGGTCGCATATATCCTGCCTATATGCCTTAGTTGAGTACATAGTCGCTATCGGTGGCGTGGCAGGGGTTTTTCTTCCCATCACTCACGCTCAATATTTTCATCACGTATTATAGCAATCCAGATTTTAAAAATTTATGATTATTTCAAATTTTATTTTAAATTATCGATTTTTTATACCATAATTATTATCCGCAGTTGAATCAAGTGCATCTATTTTATGTGGCGTATCCATTTGTAATTGTTTAGGCGAATAATAAAATGGTAGCATCATTACACACCACAATAGCCCCGCAATTACTAAAACAGTTAATAACCTGACTACATCATTGCTCTTGTTTAAATATTTTAAATTAGAGGTAATTAATGGATTGGGTATAAGTAAATTTTGATTTGATAATCCTGTGTCTTCAAGTGCACCAACCCGTAGCATCGGCGACGGATGAGTAGCCATTAATTTAGCTATAAAGCTGTTATCATGTGCCGTTACTTGCTCCATTACCTCAAGAGCACCTACCATATCAGCTTTGTAGCCTAAACTTGCTGCAAAATCATCAGCCCTATATTCAGCCCCCCGGCTCATCATCAAACTTAACAAATTAAATACTTTTGAACCAACCCAATTAAGCGCAATGATAGGCAAGAAAAATATTAACGGCATTATACTAATAAAAGTAATAAATAAACCATCCCGCCCGCTTGTGCATTGATTAACAAACCTGGCAAACATTAGATAAATGCCATATACAGTCATGACTATACGTGTACCAAACGAGCCATATATCAACGCTATGTTCTTTACACTATCCCGATAATATAAATGCCCCATCTCATGCGCTAAAATTGCCCTTAGCTGTTCATCAGTAAACGCAGTAAATGCACCTCTGTTTACTGTTATGACGTTGTAACCTAAAGCACAAGCATTTACTACCTTGTTATCTGTAACTTTTATCTTAAAATCAGACAATCTATAAGTAGTTTTATAGATATTATTCATTTTTTCTATAACATCCGTTAATAATGGCTCTAATTTAGCTTTTTCACGTCCTATCATCTTGCGACCAGGCATAAAAACCCCAATAGCCTTAGTTCCAAGCCTGGTATACCCGACTATCGTTAATCCAGCAGCAATGGCATAAGCTATACCACAACCGACCAATGGAGGCAACCGCATAATATCAGTACCAGTAACTACTATAATGCTTAATATAAAGGCGTTAAATAAAACGTTCAAAGCTATATAAATCATGAGCTAACTACCTATAAAATTTGAATTATTTGTACTGACGAAGTTAAAGCATGCGGATTATTAATATGATATAATAATATCGCTACAAATATTATCACAACCACTATACTAAAAATTAGCCAATTCTTACATAACACTTCTTTGAATTTATTTAATATTTCACTCAAACAAGAGTTTTCTTCTTTTGCTAAAATTAGAGTGTAATTTTTGTAAATAGATTTAATCTCATTATAAAAATTAGAACTTTGTAATTCCTTTTCTTCAACCGTTGAATTATTGCCGACCCTTTTATGAGGAGCTATAACTTTATTTACTTTGTCATATATTTTATTATTTAGATCAATCACATCTTGCTCAAATATTAATTCTGCTTCATCACGTAGCCGTAAAATATCCATTTCTGCATCTGTATCGCCTTTAACTAACTTTTCTATTGCCTCATGTAGGGGTTCCATTCCCAAACCCCAGCTTTTTTTGAAATTACATTGTAACCATTGCTATACTTAGCTTTCAGCCAATTCAATGGTTTTAAGTATATCATATATAATCGCTATAATATCTACTTGCCATCACTTTTTATTTATAAACTCTAGTATTAATTTTGCACATAAATCCGGATTATCTAACTGCGGAACGTGTCTTACTTGATCTAGTAGATGTATTTGCCATTCTTGTAACCCAGCCTCTAGAAGTTCTTGCTTATAATAAGGCGAATTGTAAAAACCGTCCTGCATCCCTAAAATATATATTAATGGCAATTTACAGTTTTGGATTAATTGACGTTCATCTACCCAAGCTTGGGTTTTGATGTATTGAGCTAATTGCTCACGATAGTTAGGGGCAGTATGCTTAATATCATACAGCATAAGCTTAAAGTTTTTTTGTTCATTTTTACACGGATCAACATATGCAACGGCAAGTGTTTCACATTCGGATTGCGTTAAATCTTTTTGCAACACCAAGTGTAACGGGGCTGTAGAATAGTGTAGTGAAAACAATTCCTCCGGAGTTTTTGACTGAGCAGTGCCCATTAAAATTAAACCCTCCAATATTTTTAAAGAAGGTATAGTTCGTACCGTAATATTACCGCCTATGCTATCGCCTACCAGAAAAAGATTTTTTAGTTGCAAGCGATTCACAAATTCAATCACAAGAGATGTGAAACCATCCATACTATAATACCAAGAGTATTTATCAATATTGACGTGCTCTGATAAACCATGTCCTGGAAAATCCAAACAGATTAAATTAAATTGTTCTTTTAACAAATGACAAACTTGTAAGTATGATGTAGACGATGAATTGACAGCGTGCAAGAATAAAATTGTATTTTTTTGATCCGACATAGAATACTGATAATGTAATTTACCAAATTCAAATTCCATAAAATTAGATTGCATTTTATTTTCCGGTTAAACAATGTTAGATTTATTTGTATGAATGTGCCGTCGTTTTAACCAGTGATAAAGTGTTGATGGTGAACACTCAATTAATTTGGCAATGGCTCGTTTATTAATGCCTTTTTTGATATATCCCGAAATTTGGTCTCGAAAAGCATCCAATTTAAGTATGTCTGATTGCCCTTTTGGACGTCCTAATTTGATACCTTCTAGTTTTTTTTGTTGCAATGCTTCTTTGGTTCTGGATGACAAAAATTCCCGTTCTATCTGTGCAACTAACCCCAAGACAGTAGCTGTTATTGTAGATTGCATAGAACCATCCATTACCATGCGATTTTTAGCAATATGAATAGAGATACCTTTTTGTGCTGCTATTTCCATAATTTCTAAAACTTGCAAGATTGACCTACCTAATCTTGATACTTCAGCGACAACAATTATATCACCGGTTATGCCACCTTCAATCAATGTACCAATTGCCCTATCTCTCCACGAAGTGGTACCACTGATAGTATCTTCAACAATTTTTAAATTATTAATATTTTGGGAATTGCAGTAATCTAAAATGCCAAGTTTTTGATTTTTGGCATCTTGCCGGTCGGTTGACACTCTCAAATAGGCAAAATTAGTCATAATTTACTGCTTAATCCGACAAAAACCTAAATTTACATTTATTAAGACACTATACGTCTGTATTTAAGGTAAAATACTGAACGATAGTTGGCTAGCTAAAACCATCGTTTATTTTGTACACATCCAGAATTATAGCATAGGTATTTGACAATTTATATGGCGCAAAACAATAAAAACTTATTAGTACTAACTCAAGCAGAGCAAGCAGCTTATTACGAAGCACCAGATTTCAACGAAGAACAGCGTTATCAGTTTCTTACGTTGAGCTCAAGTGAACTAGATTTAGCCATGGGCAGGACGTCCTGGAGCGCCAGAGTCCACTGCTGCTTACAAATAGCTTACTTCAAATCAGTAAACCTATTTTTTAAAGTTGCCTGGGATGATGTAGGTAGTAAGACTGTAACGTTTATTTTAGAACAGTATTTTTTTAACCAAAATGTTAAGTTAACTAAAATCACTGACTATGAATATTATACCCAATGCGCTGCTATTGTTCAACTTTATGGTTTCCAGATGTGGCAATCACCATTTAATGAGATTCTACTTACTAAGGCAAATGAATTAGCAAGGCTTAATATCAACCAGCAATTTATTGCCTTGGAGTTATTGACCTATCTCAAACACCAGAAGATCATTCGCCCACAATACACCACTCTCCAGAATAGCGTAATTTCTGCAATCAACGCAGAAAGAGCCAGGATTAACAATTTACTTAATGAGCAGATTACCTCGGATGAAAGTAAATTAATTCTGGCATTACTTAATAATGAGAATACTCTTAGCGAATTAGCTGCAATAAAACAGGACGCTAAGGACTTTAAACCACGAATGATTCAGCAGGAGTGCCGAAAGCTAAACATCATGCAGCCAATTTATCTGATGGCCAAAAGAATATTGCCGAGTCTATCAATTTCAAAGAATAATATTAATAATTATGGCTCCTTTATACATTATTATTCAGCTTATGACCTGCGCCAGCATATAAAGGTGGAACAAAGCTACCTATACATCCTATGCTATATACAACAACGCTTTCAACAAATAGTTAATAATCTCATTATAGCTTTTAGTTATCATCAACGATATGCGCAAGAAAAAGTGAATGAAATTAATAAATTAGCAGTTTCGACAAATGCCATTGAGCAAAATTCAAGTATGAATCACATGAAGCAACTAGTTAAATTATATGTGGATGAGAACTTAGCGGATGATTTAAATTTTGGAGAAATACGCCAAAAAGCTTTTAGCATTCTAGATAAACAGGCAATTATCAAATATCTAGTGGCAAACCCTTTGACGATTGATGAGGTTACGTACTGGGAAAGTGTAGATCAGGTAGCCGTCTATCTAAAATCTAATGTTCGCTGTTTAATCCATAACCTGAACTTTTCTAGCCTAAAAAATGAATTATTAGAACCAATTGCTTGGCTTAAGAATTTAAAGATCAAGAATAACATTGCTGATTTTCCCAGCTTGCCACCACGATTAGTGCCTCATTTAACTCAGCAGCATAATGGCCAATCAGTGCTTATCCTAAATCGTTATGAATACTGGTTATATAGCAAAATACTGGATTCAATTAAATCCGGCGACACATATTTTACAGACTCTTTGCACTATCGTAATTTAAGTGATGAACTGGTGCCACAAGATAAAAAAAATACTGTCCTGCAGAATCTTACGGCTGAAACAGCTAGAAAACCCATCTCTAAACAACTTGATGAATTATTTGCTAAAAATAACCTATTATGGAAGAAATTCCACAAAGAATACCGCCTAGGTAACCTAAAACACTTATATTATGATGAAAAATCCAAGAAGCTGCACCTAAAACGTTCTCTATTACCCAAACAAGAACAGATCAAACACTCACTCTATAAACATTTTCCGTTTCAAGATATTGTTAATGTTATTAAAACCGTACATAAAGAATGCAAGTTCTTAGATGAGTTCACTCATATCCAGCCACGTTATATAAAGTCTGAGCCGAATATTGATCATTTAATAGCAGTAATTTTAGCCCAAGCGATGAATAATGGCAATATGAATATGGCAGATATAGCCAATATTCCATACAATGTACTCCAAGACACCTATCTTTCACGCATTAGATTAGCTACATTAATTGCCGCTAATGATGTTATTAGTAATAGCATCGCCCAAATGTCAATTTTTCCGCAATATTCATTTGATTTTGGAATATTGCATGGTGCCGTGGATGGGCAGAAATTTACCATGGCGACCCCAACTATCAAAGCTCGTCATGGCAAGAAGTATTTTGGCAAAGGCAAAGGTGTGGTGGCCTATTCTTTGCTATGCAATCATGTGCTCCTACAAACCTACTTATTAGGCTCAAATGACCATGAGAGCTATTTTGCTTTTGATATTTGGTATAACAATTCCAGTGAAATCAATCCACAGATGTTAACCGGAGACATGCACATTCTAAATAAAGCCAACTCAGTTATAATGTACTGGTTTGATGGAGAATTATGTCCACGCTTTACCAATATTGATAAACAGCTTCAACACTTATATTGCGAAAAATGGCTTGCTAAATATGATAATTACGCTATCAAACCGCGGGGCGAGATCAATCGCAAACTTATTGAAGATGATGCAGAAAATTTAGAACGGATAATTGCAACCCTGGGAAGCGGAGAAGTTAGCCAAGCATCGCTAATTAAAAAGCTCTGTACTTATAAACAGGAGCACAAAACCCGCGAAGCTCTATACGAAATGGACAAACTGGTACGGAGCAATCAAATTTTACAATACTTATTAGATCCTAACATTATAAGCACTACCCATCACTCACAAAACAGGCTAGAGGCTTACCACCAGTTAAGAGCTGATATAGCACAGGCTTATGGTAAAAAACATCTAATTGGTAAAACTGATTTAGCCTTGGAAATAAGCAATCAATGCGGGCGATTAATCGCCAATATAATAACCCATTATAATTCAATGATTTTATCGAAATTATATGACAGATATAAAGCAGAAAACAACCAAAAAGCGCTGAAAATACTTAAAAAGATATCACCCATAGCCTGGCAACATATTCATTTTCAGGGGAGATTAATATTTTCTGAGAGCGCAATAATTAATTTAGATGATATAGTAAAGAACATTGAATTAGCTGCAAGCTAGGAATTGCAACGATTGCAGCGGAATTTCAAAAAAATCTGGGGTTTGGGAATGGAACCCCATGTAGTCTAGTAAAATGATTCTGATAACGAAGAGCAATATCTATTCTTTGACTTCTCTTATTAATTTTATTTTGTTCACAAGCAAAAACAATTAAAAATAATCCGGTTATAATCGTCCCAAATGCCCCTAGCCACGTGGGCACATCTCCCCAATTCATAATTATTGCTCCATAAACTTATTTAAATTTTTTGTTGAACTTGTATTTTTACTGGTTTAGCCCCCACCGCCTTACGATGTAAATACCCTTGCCCAGTATGTACCCGGATATCCTTAATGTCTTGCTTATCAATCCTATAATCCCGTACCATTTTAGTAGATAAGTCGCTTACCTCTTGTATATCAGCCCTAATTCGTGTAGTAGTCTCTATTTTATCCGTTTTACCAAACTCTTCCGCAAATCTTTCCGCATCCGCATCAGCCGAAGACATAACTAAATGGGTCTGACAATTTGATAGTATGCCATTACCTATATCTCTATTGATTAAAGATAGCGATTGCGTGCCTATAATGGCGTGCATTCCGTTTGAACGGTGTAAGCTGATGGTTTTGCTAATCGCATCCGTTTCATAGCTCTTAAACTCGTCAAAACAGCAAAATGTTTTTATTGGGTTCTTTTCTTTCCCAAATTCGGCAAATGTGGCATTAATATCACTAATTACCATCTTGGCTACCCGCTCAGTATCTAAC
>JAGOUD010000079.1 GCA_018061465.1 Burkholderiales bacterium | reverse complement strand
GTATAAATATGTGTAATATGGTAGATAGTAATTTTTATTTTTAAAATACAAAGGGTTTGAATATGGGCGAGTATGCAGTTAATAATAAGAGATTTATAGCAATTCAAAAGATTTGCAATGATATTGCTTATAAAAATACTAAACCTATGTCTGAAAAAAAAATGGGTAATGTTGACTCTAGTGATTACATTTATTTTCCAGACACGAATAACGGAAATATCGGCAGTAATCATGCTATCAATAGTGTTAATGATGATATTGATTATATTGGTACTCAGCCAAGTTCTTTACCAGTTAATAAAAATAGCTTAGAATGGAAATTACAAGGGCTGATCAAATTGCTTGAAGTAGATACAAGTATTAAAAATGACCAATTTATTGACCACTTTAGGGATTTGAAAAAGGAATATCCAGTAATTCGTGAATTGTGCCGAAGAGATGGTAATATATTTCAGAAAAAGTGGTATGATATGTTTATGTGGAAAAGTACCAAGATAGCACGATTTAGAACTCTGGTTAAGGAGTTAAAGAAAGGAATTTTTACAGATCCAAAAGGAGGTGAAAGCGGTTGTTATTTTGCAAAGTTGAAACCATCAGTTTGCCAACGTATAGATATGGAGATACGTAATTTTTATAAAAAACAATATTCTCCTGGGAATCTTCGTGATAAAGAGCAAATAGTAATGAACAGTTTAATTAAATTTAATACAAATGTTAACTTTGTTCCTAACAAAATCAATGTTCAGACATTCAATAATAGCCCGCAGCTTCTTGAAGCATTGGACTATAAATATGGGTTTTTAAGTGAGCAAAGGACATCTTCTGGTGACCGTAATAGTGTTAATATTGAAGGGGTTAGTTACACGGACTTATGTAACCAATTGCGTAAGGAATTAGGGGTGGACGAGCATGTGGAAATTTTTAACGGAGAAGATTTAAGCGAGCCAATAGCGACAAAAATTAAAGAAAAATTAGGTTTTAGTAATAACCCGGCCGTGCCTAGAAATGAATTCTCTGGTGAAGCTAACATAGGATTAAGCACCAGAAACTCTGATGGTAGAAAAGAAACAGAGCGCCGCGACTTAGGGAACCTCTTGCCTCAAAAATTAGAACTGGACAAGACTGCGGCGGAAATTTTGGAGGAAAAAGATTTAAACCAGCAGAGAGAGACCCAAATCAGATTGGGGTTAGCTGTAAGTAATGAACCGGAATCGCTTAGAAGTGAATCTCCTGGTGAAAGTAACATAGGATTAAGTGGGAGAAACTCTGATATTGTAGTTGCCAGTGAGGCTCCTTCTGAGAATAATTCTAACATTGCTAGCCCCCACCATGCAGAGGTTGATTCTACGGCAATAATAAGTAGACATACATATAAGCATTCTTCTGGCGTGGTATTTTATGTGGAGCGCAACGGATATACTAATGTGAGTATTAAGTATTGTGAAAATAGTAATGGTGATAAAAAAGAATATTTGCAAGGTGAAATAATTAAGGACGGAAAAAATAAACCAAAAAAATATGAAAATGATTCCCAAATAGAACGGCTTACCGTGAAGAAGACGGATGGTACCCTCATGTATGTTTATTTTAAAGTAGGAACTGCTGAGATGGTAAGATTGCCAAAACCAACGGATTTTGATCCTCTGATAAATTATCAAAGTTGGATTTCTGGAAAAGCTAGGGTTATTGTACGTACTCGGGGTTTGGATGATGATAATTTGGGGTTATTTACAATTAAAAAAATAAAATGGGTACCTTCTTGGGTTGTGAGTCAGCTATCGCACACGATAAATCCAGTTATAGAAAATTTTCGTGAAAAAACAATTATGGATGGAATTGGACATAAATTTCGATTGCCTCGTTTTTACGGAAGAGCAGAAGGACAGCCTGATACCACAAAAGATTTTGATGAAAATGGTAATGTGAGATTAAAAATCACAGATGAATATGTGAATGGAACTCCATTTGAGCTAGGAAATAAGCCTCCTAGAAAAGATTTTTATCAAATGTTTTTGCTTACTTTGTATAGTTTGTCATTAGTTGTGTTCCATAAAGATAAGAAATATTCGCTGGATTTGCGAGATAATAAACCTGCTAATTATCTAAAAGTTAATGGTAAGGTGGTGGGGTACGTCTATGGACTAATGTACAATGGTACAGTTGATGTATCAAAATTAAACGCCGGGGATGAGATAAATCTAAACCTAGCTGAGATGACGAAAAATAATACACAATTTGAAATTGAAAAAGGACATGTTGCAAAAATAGAATTACCAGATAAAAATTACATATATGTAAAACGTACAGGCGAGAATAATTATATTTATTTAACTTTAAAAGAAGATTATAAACATTATAATAATGAAAGAATTGAGGCAGAAATAAAGAAAGGCAGTACATTATTTGAGGGTGATAGCTATGTATCGAGAATTGATCTGGATGATTTGGCAATAAGCATAGTCGAGAAGAATCGGCTGCCTGGTAATTGGTATGAATATCCAGGATTTGCCAATAGTAATAAAGATAAACGTGAAGAAAATTATCGAGCTTTTATTAGTAAGTTAAAAGAGTGTCTAAAAAATTTATCTAATGCGGAATTTAAGGAAGAAGCTTTAGATTATAGCCATAAACTTGAAGTTGTTATGGGTATATTGCTCACAGGGTTATTTAATGTAGACGAATGTAACAATTTATTTAATTTTAGGGATGATCATAAAAAAGCATTAAATGCTGCTGGTATATTAATTCCAGATTATACCTCAAAAGTTAAAAAAGATGAATTTAGAAGATCTATTGAAAAATATGACAAGTTTAATTTAGAAAATTTCAATAAATTATCAGAGTATATTACTGTTGGTGAAATTTTAGATTCCATGAATATCCCCTCTTATTCACAAGAAGAATTAGTAAGGAAGAAAGAACTAGTAAAGAAAGAATTAGAGAAAAATATACCTACGTATTTTCCGGGTGGAGTTGTTGAAAATATTGAGAACTTTAGAAATAGATGTGTGGAATGCTTAATTAATTGGGCATATGGAGATAATCATGAGCAAATGCTTGGTTTTATACAAGACTTGATAAAATACTCTCGTGAGAATCAACAAGTTTTAGCGAATATTTTGCAGAATACCTCGGTACCACTATCTGGGATTCGCATGATAAATTAGTATAATACCAGTGGAGATTTAGCATAATATACTAATTGTAATTGAAAGCTGAACTAAATATTAATTCTCACCGTTTTTAAATCCTGCAATTTGTTGAATTTATAAAATAAATAATGTAAGCCCTCATTGATTTTATGGGGGCTTACTACATTTACGTTTATCTTAGTGTGAATTATGAAATTTATTGTTTATTTTTCTCCTGCTGTTGTGGTACTACATCAGGAGTTACACTATTTTGCTGTGCGCTGCTATTATTCTGAGTTAAGGGTAGTGATGAGCTTCCTCCTTTAATACTACTTACCATACCCCCTCTACTACTAGATAAAGGAGAAGATGGTGATGACGTTTCTGTTGAACTGCCGCCGCTACCGCCAAGAGATGAATGTCGACTTCTCGTAGTATTGGGGTGAAGCTTCTTATATAACTTATTGCGAAGCGCGCGCATTTTATCTGGGTTATTATTTTGCGGCATATTTAGTATTGGAGTTGAACTGCTGTGTATGGGGGTTGTTGAATGTTGCGATGTACTACCACTAGTTGTAGATGACATTGTAAGATGAGGTGAGAGTGGCGTGGTACTACCGCTGATGGTGTCGTGCCCTTCTTCCAAAGTGCTATCTGAGGACAATAATGGAGCCGAAGTGCTGTTTAGTAGTTGTGGTGGTACTATATCAGTACTTCCACCGGCTTTGATATTGGATGGCATGGATTTAATTTCTTTTTCATATTCGCTTATGGTTGATCCGACACTAGCACTACTTTTAGCATAGGTGCTCAAAATCATATAAATACCAGCTCTTGTCTTATCACTTATACTTGTATCTAGCAGAAGCTGACATAGCATATTTTCAGAATTACTTTTATATTTATCAACTAGAGGATCCTTTAACTGTGATTGCAGAATAATGTTACCGCCAAGTATCTTATAATCTAAAATTTGGTTATAATCTTGGTTAAATATGGCTTCTCCTCCTGGAATTAATAAGAGCGCATCTGTTTTTTTAGGTAGTTTTAGTGTAAGTAAATTTTTGGCGGCATAAAATAAAGCTCTACGCTCATGGTTGTGGGTATGACGGCATAAATATACAGCAGAATTTAATTCATGCGGTTCCAAGGTGATATTTTGTGGTGTGGTTAATTTCTTCATAGTGAATAATAAAAGACCAATTTTTTCTTTAGTGTTGTGCGGTACAGCAGCATCAGTTACCATGTTATTTAACAAGTCTTTAGCTTCATTAGTCGTGTTCTCGTCATATATATTCGAGTAGATAATGAATATAAATGCATATATTTTATGATTAATATTTAAATTTTCAGGGCTTTGTAATAAATCAACAATAAATTTTAATTCTTCTAAAGAAATTGTGCCTGCGTTGTGCGAAAAAAAGAAATGTTTTAAAATTTTAAATGCTACATTATTGGCACGGGTAGCGTATTCATCTAACAGAGCTTTGTAAGTTTTATCCTTTGCAATCTCTAAATATACAGCCTTAAAAATTTGGATCGCATCCGCTATATTCCGATCCTCAAGCATATTTTTAGCGCCCTCAACTTGAACAGCAGCCGTCATTGCATCATGTTCGTTACTCACATCCCTATTATATTCAACTCTTTCCAAAAAATTAATCATCATGGATAAAATTGTTGTCCTGCCAAGATAAGTTATTCTCTCAGGGTCTACCCAATAGAACGAGAAGCCTTTATCGTCAAAATTTAATAAATGGTATTGCTCCAATAGTTTATTTGTAGCAAACACTTGATCTTGTGGATTGTTGAGATTATATAATATTACACAAGCTCTTATTATTGTTCTTTGATCATTCGCGAAAGCTGAATTGCTTATAATTCTGCTTTTCAAATTAAAAGCAACATCATTCTTATATTGAGTTTCCTGTGCTAGGGTTGTGAATATTTTAAACAAGGATTCTATTTCGATGTCATATCTTATCATAATAGAGTGCAAAGTTGAGTGGTCTATTTGTGCAATATTTTGGTTAATGTTTTTTTCGATAATTTGCAGTGCAAGACCTACATCTTTTTTACCAATGCAATCTGGTGCTTGGATTTCTTCCACTATAGCCTCTATTCCCACTAGATCAATAACATTAGGATCTTTTGGTTTATTTAATTCTTTAGTATTAAGGTTTATTATCTTTACTGCACAATTTAGTTTTATAATTTCTGTAAAGTTATTGTCAATTGGACTCTTGATAATATGTTTTATGCAAATTATTTGTGTTTTTTCTTCTTTTTTAGTCATAATAGGCAATTTTGGCTCTACAAATGCTTTATAAATGACTAATGCCGCATCATTTGTATATTGACAATTTGGTCTTTCAAGAAAATATGTTGCAGCGGAAATCATTTCTTCCTTATTACCTTTCTGCAAATAATAACTTTGGAGAACCTCCATTCCCCTATTTCCATAATTCGGGAGTAGTGAATTTATAGCACGGTCTTTTATTTCCGGGTCACTAGAATAAATTAGGGCGTGATTAACTGTTAGATCCCTATAATCGAAATCAGAAATTATTTTGCCAAGTCTACTTATATTTTCTTTCTCTACCATATGGTTATCCAAAGAGTTTTGACAAAGACGTAAAAGTATAGGTAACAAAACGGCTATGTCGTTTAAATTTTTTTGTCCGATTGGTGTTGTACTATCCAAGCCCACTATTAAAATATTTATAGCATTATTAATAAATATTCCTTTATTATCGCCTACATTAGGTACTATCTCAACCCTGTTGCAGATTAAGGAGTTATCATTAATGCTTAGGGATAGCTTACTATTGTCGATATTGGTTAATAGAAATATTGCAGTTTCGGCTATTATTTTTAATTCTCTAGATGTTGTTGATATGGCAGAATAATCCAGGCTAGGTTGCCCGATACGTCCAAGTAGTAATACTTCTGTTTTATTTGGTGTGCCTAACTTATTATTATTAACGTAATAATTCTCAAATAAGAGTAACTCATGATTAACTACTATTTTCTTACTAAGTGGCTTCATTTTTCGATCCTTATGCTGAAAACAGAAATTTGCTGTATTACTTTTATAAGCTCAGCATATGCAAATTTAAGTTGTAATTAATTAAAATTGGATTATAACTCAACTTTAGGACCCCATACCACACATTTTGTATATAAATTAACCCGGTAAAAATTCAGGTAAAGTTTGCAGTTATTTATGGATTCTCCTATTCAAAAAAATTTAATAATAACCTTATTGTGGATCTTTGAGCTACTACAATTTAAAAAATTTAATTCATTAATTATCACAATAGTATATAATTCGATGTTGGGAAATTTTTAGCGAATTCAAAGTTAGCTTTAGGTAGTTAACTAACTGATTAATTTTGTAATTTGTGTTATTATACCAGGCTTAAATCAAGCTTGGGATTAGAATGGGGACTATTATAAATGGAGGCTGCCTTGAAGAAAGCGCGTTTAAATACTAATTTTGGAGCTATAGAAATTGAATTAGATTCAGAAAAAGCTCCGCTAACTGTCGAGAATTTCATTTCTTATATAAAATCAGGGCACTATAATGGCACTGTATTTCATCGGGTCATTGATAATTTTATGATTCAAGGCGGTGGTTTGGATGCTCAATTAACTGAAAAACCAACACACGCTGCTATTAAAAATGAGGCAAATAACGGTCTTACTAATAATAAATATAGTATAGCTATGGCGCGTACTATGGCGCCGCACTCTGCAACCTCCCAATTCTTTATTAATGTGGCTGATAATGATTTCTTAAATTTTAAAGCAGAAAATAATTCCGGCTGGGGTTATGCAGTATTTGGACGTGTTAGCGCCGGTACTGATGTGGTAGATAAAATTAAAGCAAGTAAAACTAAAAGCGTTTCAGGTTATGATGATGTGCCAGTTGAAACAGTTATTATTGAAACAGCAAGTATTATAGAAGAATAGCTACTTCTATTGGTAATTGAAGCTTTTATTCAATATTTGCCCTCAAAGACAAAGAGAGCCTGATTTATAAAGAAATATTATGTGTGGAATTATTGCTAAACCAGCCGTATACGATACTCCAACGAGCTTAATTAGTTATCGTGGTCCTGATGCAACACTTAAAGCATCGGTTAATGATTATGTGTTTACTTTTCATCGCTTAGCAATTATGGATATTACTCATTCAGGTGATCAGCCATTTATCAATGATCACTGGGTAGTTATGTGTAATGGCGAAATATTTAATCATGAAAAACTGCGTTTACAATATCCGTATGCGTATGTTTCTCATTCTGATTGTGAAGTTTTATTGCCGCTTCTTGATCGGCATAATATAAAGGAAATTTGCCACATATTAGATGGTGAGTTTGCCTTTGTGGCATATGATAAAAAGAATAATTATTTATTAGCTGGACGTGATCCAATGGGGATTCGCCCATTATTTTATGGATTATGCCACAATGGTCAAATTGCTTTTGCCTCAGAAATGAAAGAGTTGCTTGATTGTTGTGCCCAAATTTATCCATTTCCTCCCGGTCATTATTATGATGGCAAGAATTTTATTCCCTATCTTGAATTATATACAATTAATGAGATTAAGCATAAGGAAATGCCGGAGATTTTAAATAATATTCAAAATTTATTAGTAGCGGCAGTGGTTAAGCGGCTGCATGCGGATGTGCCAATTGGCTACTTATTAAGTGGTGGATTAGATTCAAGTTTGGTTTGTTCAATTGCAGCTAAACATCTTAAAAAACCCATTGATACCTTTGCAATAGGATTAGACTATAACCCGATTGATTTAAAATATGCTAAACAGATGGCAGATTATTTAGGTACAAATCATCATGAAGTTATTTTTAATAAACAAGATATTTTAGATACATTAAAAACTATTATTTGGGTCACGGAAACTTGGGATGTAACTACAATTCGTGCCAGTTTGCCTATGTATTTATTGTGTAAATATATTCGCAATAATACGAATGTGCGGGTAGTATTAAGTGGCGAAATTAGTGATGAGTTATTTGGCTATAAATATACTGATTTTGCCCCCAGTGCAGATGAATTTCAGCTAGAATCACAAAAACGCATTAAAGAATTATATATGTATGATGGATTACGTGCAGATCGCTGTATTAGTTCCAATAGTTTGGAAGCACGAGTGCCGTTTTCCGATAAAGATTTTATTAGTTATGTGATGAGTATTGATCCACAGTTAAAATTGAATAAATATAATATGGGTAAATATTTACTTAGAAAGGCTTTTGATAATCAGGAATATTTACCCCATGAAATATTGTGGCGGGATAAAGCTGCTTTTTCTGATGCGGTGGGACATGGATTAGTTGATTGTTTGATTGAGCTTGCCCAAATAAGGTATACTGATGCTGAATTTAATGAAAAAGTAAAACTGTATACAATTAATCCGCCGCTAACGAAAGAGGGATTAATGTATCGCGAAATTTTTAATGAATGCTTTCCTAAACAAGAGCATGTAATTAGCGGTTATTGGCTGCCGAATCAGTCATGGCCCAACTGCAAATTAAGTGATCCTAGTGCTCGACATTTACCTAATTACGGTGCAAGCGGGGTTTAAAAGTTAGTAATTAGAAGGTAGCTAGTGGACGCAATGAGTATATTAATTATAACTCTTGATTTATCCTAAATTTTTATGCTAAAATTCTCGTGTAATAAAATTTAAGATTATGAGTTAAGTTCTTCTATTTTTAATTTAAAAAAGGGAATTGTATGAAGCATAAATTATCTGAATTATTATCCGTAGTAAGATGGCTACTCCCTTTTACAGCGGTTATTATTTTAGTCGCATGTAATGGAGCTGGAAGCAGTTCTTCAACCAGCACTGACCCGGTAACTCCGGTAGTACCTCCCACTAGTGCGAATATCAGTGTTTCTGTATCTCCCAATTATGGCACTGGCAGCGTATGTTCTAATGCTAATGTGCCTTGTGTAAGTGTTACTATTTGTGAACCTAATGCACCTACGGCTTGTGTTACGGTTAATGATGTGTTACTCGATAGCGGCAGTTATGGCTTACGTGTATATAGTTCGCTATTAGGTAGTGTGGGAACTAATTTACCGGCTGAAACCAATGATGGTGAATCAATTGCCGAATGTGTTATATATGCAGATAACGCAGCTAACTGGGGACCGGTCGTGCTAGCTAAAATAGTACTTGGTTCCGAATCAACCACTCAAAGTATACCAATGCAAATGATAAATGCTAATTTTGCTACATTACCATCAGCATGTTCTGGGGCAGTTAATGAA
>JAGOUD010000235.1 GCA_018061465.1 Burkholderiales bacterium | reverse complement strand
CTCCATTATTATCCAAAGCACCAAACCAAATAACCCTATCAATAAAATCATTTACTAATAAATTTCTCCCACGCTTAGTTTCTACTCTGAGATTAGATGGATTATTGGGATCAAAATTCCACTGTCCATGCTCAATGTACACTTCGTATAATAATGCACACGCTTCTTCAATTAGCTTTTTACTATCTAATATTTTAATTATCATATTTTAACCCTAAAAATTTAATAAATTTTAAAATATTTACTTCATTAGATTATGTTAAATATCTCACTACATGACAGAAAATGAAAAAAGCTGAGCGCCATCTTAAGTTTTATTGTATTGTATCGTTTTTTCTACCACGAAAGAATGAACTTTACGATGAAACCAGATTTTACCCAGCTAAGAGATATTTTAAACCAAAACCTAGGTGTGCATAAAAATAATTGCGAAACAGTAATTGATTTTACGTTATCGCTGCACAAAGCCAGAACGGTGAACCTGAGCATAATGAGCAATTACTCAATGCGGATTGGTAATGTTAAATCACTAAGTATTTACAAGAACTTTCAGCGGTTAGTACATGATTGTAAAATTAGCCAGCCAGACTTGGCTAAATGTATAATTACCATGTTTGAGTTACAAAACTGTAAATTAACTTTAGCGCTGGATAGGACAAATTGGAGGTATGGCAAGGGAGATATTAACTTATTGGTTTTATCTGTTTGCTTGCTTGGATGCTCAATTCCATTATATTGGAAAGAGTTAAACTCAAGAGGTAATAGCAATACGGCTGAACGTATTGCATTGCTGGATTTATTTATTGCTGATTTTGGTACAAAGAATATTGATTACTTGCTGGCAGATAGAGAGTTTATAGGTGGAGATTGGTTCACATATCTAAATAAGTTGGGAATTAATTTTGTAATCAGGATTAAATCAAATATGCTTATGCACAATAAGAGTGGGGAACAGGTCAAATGTGGGCAATTTTTTAAACTTGCTACCAGAAACCAACCGCTATTTGAGCCAATTATTATCGATGGAGTTTGTCTGGCTGCAGAAGCTACCAGAAGCTTCGATAATAAATTGGTGGTTGTTGTATCCAATAAAGTTAATGCCAATAATTTATTGATTACATATAAGAAAAGATGGCGAATTGAGTGTTTATTCTCCAGTTTAAAGACCAGAGGATTCAACTTTGAAGATACACATATTACAGATAAAGTACGAATCGGTAATTTAACTAAACTGGTGGTGATAGCATTTGCTATATGTTACTTAATTGGTTTAGTCCGGGCGAGTGTTGTACCTATTATAATTAAAAAACATGGCTATAAACAAAATAGCTACTTTAGGTATGGTTTTGAATTGCTTATACAAAAATTAAGTAAAGGCATTTCAGAAACCATTAAGTTAATAACAATATGTTTTAGTGCACTAACTTTGGAGCAAAAATGCAAAAAGCTAATTTGTGTCATGTAGTGAGGTTAAATATATAATAAATAGCATTTTTATTAGCTTGATCTAAGCTACTAAAAATATTAAAAATTATATACAAAAACGATTGAACTTTTCATTATGAGACCGTTGCAAACCAAACATAAAAGGCTAAATATTTGCTAAAATAATGCCTAAAGGTATTACAAACAAAGGTTGCCCGATGTATCAAACAGAAATAGTAAATTTAGAAGACTTAGTTCCCTCTAATCATATGTACCGTAAATTCATAAAACTATGGTCATTTACCAACGTAGAAAATCAGCTGTTAGCTATCGAAACAGATAACAATCACAAGGGCTATGGATTATTAAAACTATTTAAATGTTTGCTATTACAGTTTATGGAAGACGTAAGTGACAGAGAGTTAGAAAGGCTATTGCAGGAGAATAATGCAGCTAAATGGTTTTGTAACTTTAGTCTTGCAGAAGAAACTCCCAATTATAGTGTTTTTAGCAGAGCTCGAAGTAAGATAGGAACAAATCGATTATCCAGGATATTTGCGGATTTACGTAATCAGCTAAAGAATCAAGGTGTAATGAGTGAGGTATTTAGCTTTGTAGATGCGACACACCTGATAGCTAAAGCTAGTTTATGGGATGAACGAGACAAAGCAATTGAAGCAAAGTATGAAAAGCTTAACAATGAGGTACTACCTAAAGTTGCGCATGATAAGCAAGCCAGGATAGGCTGTAAGGGCAAAGACAAATACTGGTATGGTTATAAGCAGCACACATCAGTGGATATGCAAAGTGGTTTGATTAATAAAGTTGCTATTACTCCGGCTAATGTTACGGATGGGAGAGGTTTAGCTCATGTAGTGCCCTCAACTGGGGCTGTATATGCGGATAAAGGTTACTGTACTAAGCCAAGCCAGCACATTGCTAAGAGCAAAGGATTACATTTAGCTGCAATAAAAAATAATAATATGAAGGATAAGAACAAAGATAAGGATCGTTGGTACAGTGGACTGAGATCACCGTATGAGCGTGTATTTGCAAGAAGAAATAAAAATGTTCGTTACAATGGAATTGCAAAAAATCAATTTGCTGCATTTATGTATGCTATTTGCTTTAATTTGAAGCGTTTATTAACATTAGATATACTACATTTGCAGCTCAACTAGGATAATTC
>JAGOUD010000078.1 GCA_018061465.1 Burkholderiales bacterium | reverse complement strand
ATTTATCCTTGCGAAACCCTAGTGCAAGTTAGAGGTAAACAAGGAAAAGCTCTTGCAGATCAAATTACGACAGTCGACAAAAGTCGCTTTGGTGATTTAATTGGATCATTAAATGCCTCTGAGTTAGAAAACATTACAAGAATCATTAAGATTCAGCTAGATTTATAATGCCTAGTGTGCTTTACCCCAGAATAAATAACAGAAAAAAGTAACTAAATATGCACATGCAAACTCAAATTATTCAATCCATTTTAAATAAAAAATAAGCGAGGAATATTCATATGCCAACATTAAACTGGATTGGTAAAGATAAAGTAATTACTCATCATCAAGAAGTTCCATTCCGTGTGTTGGAGCACAAATATAATTTTGGTGAGAACAATAGTACAGAAGTCTCGGACAATAAAATTATTCATGGAGACAACCTTGAAGCGCTAAAGGCACTACTACCAGAATATGAAGGCAGGATAAAGTGTATTTATATTGATCCACCGTATAATACAGGAAATGAAAATTGGGTTTACAATGACAACGTTAATGATCCTAAAATTAAAAAATGGTTAGGACAAGTGGTTGGCAAAGAAGCTGAAGATTTAACTCGCCATGATAAATGGCTATGCATGATGTATCCACGTCTAAAGTTGTTACATCAATTGCTTGCTGAAGATGGTGCAATTTTTATTAGCATTGACTATCGAGAGCAAGCAAATTTAAAATTAATTTGTAATGAAATATTTGGGGTTAATAATTACATCACTGAAATTGCATGTATAAATAACCCAAAGGGGCGCTCTGATGACAAGTATTTTGCTACAACTCATGAAAGTATTGTAGTTTTCAGAAAAACATCTAAATTTGAAATTGGTGGTTTTGAGCCAGAAGAAAACATAACTAAAAGATATAACAAAGTTGACTCTTTAAATAGAAAATACAGGGAAATTGATTTAAGAAAAACTGGTGATGAAGACCTTCGAGAAGATAGACCTGACATGTTCTATCCTTTTTTCTACAATAAAGCCACAAATAATATAATGGTGGGAGATAATGATAAGGATACACCTAACGACTGTATTCGTATTTTGCCTATGAAAACTAAAGATATTGAGGGGCGGTGGCGGTGGGGATGCAATACAGCTAAGAATCAAGTTGATTTATTAATTGTTAGGTATATGCCTGCAAAAAAACAATGGGGTGTTTTTGAAATGGATTATCTCGATAAAAGAGAAGAGATTACTCCAACTACTCATTGGAATTTTAAGGATGTAAATAGCGAGCGTGGCACAGAAATGTTCATCAAGTTTTTAGGGTTTAAAAAGCAAAATTTTCCTAACCCTAAACCAGTTGGAACCATAGAGCGAATAATAAAAATTGCGACTAATCCTGGGGATATTGTTCTTGATAGTTTTGCAGGCAGTGGCACAACTTCGCAAGCTGTACTTAACCTCAACAAGCAAGAAACATTAAATCGAAAATTCATTCTAATTGAAATGGAAAATTATGCTGAAAATATCACCGCAGAACGGGTGCGGCGAGTCATTAATGGTTATGGTGACATGGACGGTACTGGTGGTAATTTTGCATACTATGAGCTCGGGCAAGCTATATTTACGCCTAATCACGAGTTAAATGAAACTATTGGTGAAGATAAAATTCGTCGCTACATTTATTATAGTGAAACTAGTCAGCCATTAACTCGTTTACGAGATAATGCGGATGATTATTTATTGGATGTTTTCCAAAATACAGCATACTATTTTTATTATTTACAAGATCAGTTAACTACTTTAGATTTAAAAGCATTAAAGTTAGTAACTTCTACCTCTGAGCAATATGTTATTTATGCAGATAATTGCTTGTTGGATAAAGATTTTATGCGGACTAATAAAATTATATTTAAAAAAATTCCTCGTGATATAAAGAGATTTTAACATGGAAATGAAACCTTACCAACAACAAGTAATTAATGAACTTGAGCTATTTATCAATGAGTTAGAAAACACAGATCAACTAAATCTGGCTTTTGATAATTATTGGCTTGGTCGTGGAATTCAATTGCATAGCATTGAGAGTAGTTATCTTAAACCATATGATAATTCTATAGTTGGAGTACCTCGGGTAACGATAAAAGTTCCTACTGCTGGCGGTAAGACTTTCATTGCATGCAATGCGTTACGTTCAATTTTTGAGAGCTTTCCACCTGAAAAACCACAAGTGGTCGTATGGTTTGTGCCATCTGACACGATTCTAAATCAAACTTTAAAAAATCTCAAAGACTCATCACATCCTTACCGTCAAAAAATAAATAGTCACTTTTCAAATAGGGTAAGAGTTTATGACAAGAATGAATTATTGCTTGGAGCAAATTTCAACCCGACTGAGATCAAGCAACAATTAAGCATTTTAATTTTAAGCGTACAATCATTTACTGCCAATAATAAAGAAAACCGTAAGGCATACCAGGAAAATGGTTACTTAGCGCAATTTCCAGCAACGTTTACAAATCCTAAAAAACTATTATCTAATGTTGACGAAACGGCGTTAATGCAAGTGATTAATCAATTAAATCCCGTGATAATAATTGACGAAAGCCACAATATGGAGAGCGCATTACGTATTGATACGTTAGCTAAAATAAACCCTAGTTTTATCCTAGAGTTAACAGCTACACCGCGTGAACATAGCAACATCATTAGCTTTGTGGATTCCATGGAGTTAAAAAAGAACAATATGGTGAAATTACCAGTAATTGTTTACAATCATCACGATAGCTCTTTAGTAATTAGTAGCGCTATTCAATTACAGCGCACATTAGAAGCAAAGGCTCAAAATGAAGAACAATTAGGTGGTCAATACATTCGTCCTATTGTATTATTTCAAGCCCAACCTAAGAGTGATGACAATATTACTTTTATGCGCATTAAAGAACAATTAATTGAAATTGGGATACCAGAAGAATATATTAAAATTAAAACTGCTAATCTCGATGAAATAAAACACCTCGATTTAATGAGCAGAGATTGTCCTGTTAGGTTTATTATAACGGTTAACGCGCTAAAAGAAGGCTGGGATTGTCCTTTTGCTTATATATTAGCGTCGTTGGCAAATAAATCATCAGTGGTAGATGTTGAACAAGTTTTAGGTCGGGTTTTGCGTCAGCCTTATGTTATGCAGCACCCACAAGAATTATTAAACTTCTCTTATGTGTTAACCGCTTCCACCAATTTTCTTAATACTTTAGACAAGATAGTTATTGGATTAAATAAATCTGGTTTTAGTAATAAGGATTATCGCGTACATGTGGAGGAGTCTGTATCTGAGAATTCACTATCTACAACTACTGAGTTCAATAATTTATTTTCACAAGAGTTTTCGGCGGCTGATGACAACACAAAAGATGAATCTGTGCCGATGTTTGATATAGCACAAATCCGTCATATTTCCTCAGATACGCATACCATGACACAAATTGAGCAAATAGTTACACTGGCTAATCAAACGCATCAAGAATATCAAGAAGCTATAAAAACTCAGTCAAATGTTCAAACAACTATTCCAATAGAGCTAGGAGATAAAGTGAAGACGTATCCTTTGAAAGAAATTTATCAAGACGTTGTTCGTGATCTAATTATTCCAGCTTTTTACATTAAAGTTGATTCTGAATCGCTATTTTTTGATGCTAACCATGAACAGCGACTAACCAAAGGATTGTTACTTAAAGGTTTTGAACTAATTAAGCAAGACACCATAATAGATTTTAGCCGAGCTACTAGTGAAATGTTTAGTGTTGATTTAGCAGAGGGACGTAAAAATGAATTTGTTCCAGAATTTCGTAGAGTTCCACAGAGATTAAAAGATGTATTTAGTAAATATATCGCTTCATTACCTGCTGATCAACAAATAACGCAGTTATCTGAGCGGCTATTAAGTATGAAAATTAATAAAATTGATGAAATACCACAACCAGATTTACGCAAATACATTATTAAAATACTTGGTGAGTTAACCAGCGAACAGTTATCTGATGTTGTTCAAAATGAATTCGCGTATGCTGACAAAATAAGAAAAAAGATCCTTTCATTGTCAGAGCAATATGCTAAAAAATCTTTCGACAACCTACTTGACATGGGGATTATAAACTGTAAACCAGATTTTAAATTTGCTACCTCAATTTGTCCAACAAACACCATTAGTGGCATTACAAAAAATCTCTATCTTGAAGAAGGTGAGATGAATGATTTTGAACGTCAAATAATTAATGAAATAGCTAATTTAGAAAATGTGGTATTTTGGCATCGCAATTTAGAACGAGGAAAAGGCTTTCAATTAAATGGATTTATCAACCATCATCCTGATTTTATTGTACAAACTACTAAAGGTAAAATTATTTTAGTTGAAGCAAAAGGCGACCATTTAGATGGCTCAGATAGTGTTAATAAATTACATTTAGGTACAAAATGGGCCGCTAAGGCTGGTGATAATTTCAGATACTTCATGGTTTTTAAATCAGAGTCTGAAAAAATTAATGGCGCTAAAAATATATCAGAATTAATTAAAATTATTAATGAATTGTAGAGGTTAACTAACGATGAACATAGAAGCAGAAAGCTTACTTAAACAATATTTCGGCTATGATAGCTTTCGTCCAATGCAAGCTCAGATAATTCAATCTATCTTAAATAAAAAAGATGCCGTTGTCCTTATGCCAACTGGTGGCGGTAAATCAATCTGCTTTCAAATACCAGCATTAATCATGCCAGGCTTATGCGTAGTAGTTTCACCCCTAATTTCCTTAATGAAAGACCAAGTTGATACTTTGAATGCCAATGGTATTGCCGCCGCATTTTTAAATAGCAGCCTTGATTTTACAACTCAGAACGAGATCATCCGTAAATGCAGCAATAATGAAATTAAGATACTCTATATCTCACCTGAGCGAGTAACTAAAGAAATCGACTATCTGTTAAAACGATTACCAATTAACCTATTTGCAATCGATGAAGCACATTGTGTTTCAAGTTGGGGACATGACTTTAGACCTGAATATACTAATCTGAGTAGTTTAAAAACTAATTTTCCACATATTCCGCTAATTGCATTAACCGCCACGGCAAATGATCAAACTAAAGCAGATATTATTAAACAATTACATTTAATTAGTCCTGAAGTTTTTATTGCATCCTTTGACCGCCCTAATTTAAGCATTACTGTTAAATTGGATATAAAGCCAAAGCAGCGTACCGATGAAATTATTTCCTTTACCCAAAAACGCACTCATGAATCAGGAATTATTTATTGCTTAAGCCGTAATAGCTGCGACAAACTTTCTGAAACATTGCAACTAAATGGCATTAAGGCCGCCAGCTATCATGCTGGACTATCTCCCGATGAACGGCATAGAGTGCAAGAAGGCTTTATTCAAGATACAATACAAGTCGTATGCGCAACTATAGCTTTTGGCATGGGTATAGACAAATCCAATGTACGCTACGTGATTCACTTTAATGTACCTAAAAGCATTGAGGGATATTATCAAGAAATTGGACGCGCAGGCCGTGATGGTTTAGCTAGCGATACTCTAATGTACTTTGGTTACTCTGATCTTAAAACCCTACGTTCATTTGCTACAGATAGCAATCAAAGCCAATTAAATTTAGATAAGCTCAAACAAGTTCAACGTTTTGCCGAAGCAACTAGTTGCCGTCGAAGAATACTTTTGTCTTACTTTGGTGAAACTCAAACAACTAATTGCGGCAACTGTGACGTTTGTAATCCGATTCAAACAATTGAACCGACTAAAACCTTTCAAACTACATTTACCACACCAAACAAAAGTAAAGCCACAGGAAATTATTCAAGCGAAATCTTTGAAAATTTACGCAAACTACGTCGCCAAATTGCGGATACTGAAAAACTCCCTGCCTATATAGTCTTTAGCGATGCAACATTAAAAGATATGGCAGAAAAACTGCCGCGCACTCGCCAACAAATGTTGGATGTTTCTGGTGTTGGGCAAATAAAATTAGAGAAATATGGTCAAAGATTTTTAGATTTGTTACTCCAATTAAGCATGAAGTAAATACTGGATTTAATATACTTAAATCTAAAAACCGCAAGCATAAAAATGTTAAAATCACTTAATACAATCTAACTAAGATCTATTATGCAAAATATACAAATTTACGAAATTAGCAATAATAAAATAAGCATGCCATTGGCTAGTTCAACCGTCCAAGCTGGATTTCCAAGTCCTGCGATTGGCTATGAAGAAGAACGGATAGACTTAGCTGAAGCATTAATCACTAATCCAGCATCAACTTTTTGCGTTCGCGTTCGCGGTAACTCAATGATTGATGCCAACATCTTTGATGGTGATTTGTTAATGGTGGATAGATCAATTGATGCAGTTCACGGTAAAGTTATAATTGCAGTGGTTGATGGGGATTTTACGGTTAAAACACTTTACAATAAAGATGGCATAGTTAAACTCATTCCTGCTAACTCAGAATATCCAGAAATTTTACTTAACAATGACCAGGAACTAAATGTTTGGGGCGTGGTTAACTATATTATTCATAAAGCGTAAACTATGTGTTCTCAATATGAATGTAAATTTACATTAAATGAATTGGCTGAATTAACTAATGCTCTAACCAATACTAAGGTTAGTTTTTCAGCACAGGTTTTTCCTCATACGCCAGCACCAGTGCTTATTCAGGAAAACAATCAAAAGATTATAAAATTAATGAATTATTCATTAATTCCAGCATGGAGTAAAACCGCTAAACCTCGCTTTGTTACTTATAACGCACGCCTAGATAGACCACTAAATAATGGAACTAATCAAACTAACTTAGAAATGATCTATGATGCGCCAGCTTGGAGAACTCCATTTCGTCAACAACGCTGCTTAGTGCCAATATCAGGCTTCATTGAGTCCTGCCGAACAGGAAGCCATGCAGGAAATATGGTTAACTTTAGTGCTAAAAGTATCTCTTGTGATTCAGAGCAAGCTACACTATTACTTGCCGCGGGGATTTGGGATCAATGGGTTGATCCTGTTACTTCTGAAATTATCCAGAGCTTTGCGATTATAACGGATAATCCAGTTCAGTTTATTCAAGAAGTAGGACATGACCGCCAGCCAGTCTTTCTTAATCAACAGAATGCAGCACTATGGTTAAATCATAAGCAATTAAATTCAAAAGACGCATATGATTTCTTAAAATCTGCACAACAGAATATTAATTATGACGTAACCATTCAGCGCCAACTTAAAGGTTTTCATCAAGATGATTTGTTTAGCTGACTGCAATAACTTCTATGCTTCATGTGAGCGGGTGTTTCAACCGCGTCTTGAAGGTAAACCTATCATTATTTTGAGTAATAACGATGGTTGCGCAATTGCACGCTCAAATGAAGCTAAAGCACTCGGTATCAAAATGGGAGCGCCTTATTTTGAGATTAAAGATTTTTGTGAAACGCATGACATTCACGTATTTAGTAGTAATTACACCCTGTATTCTGATATGTCTAGCCGTGTCATGGAAGTTATGAAATCATTTGGAGTGAGACAAGAGATTTACAGCATTGATGAAAACTTTTTAGATTTAACTGGAATACCAGAATTAACCCAGCATTGCCAAAACATGCGTAAAATTGTCAAGCAATATACGGGAATACCTATTTGCGTTGGAATTGCACCAACAAAGGTTTTAGCTAAATTGGCTAACCATCTAGCTAAAAAACATCCATTTCTAAATTCTGTCTGTAACCTTGAAGAGCTTGGCGAGGAACGAACCAATAAAGCGTTACAAATTACTGCCGTTAGTGAAGTTTGGGGTGTTGGGCGCAAAGTATCTGAAAAACTAAACCTTATGGGAATTAAAAATGTCTATCAGCTCAAAATCGCTAATCCAAAGCAACTAAGTAAATTGTTCTCAGTTAACTTAGAGCGCATTATCTATGAACTAAATGGTATTCAATGTTTAGAACTTGAAGACATGCAAGAACCAAATAAACAAATTGTTTCATCGCGGAGTTTTGGGCAAGCGGTATCTACGCGAGATGGCTTACTTTCTTCACTGACTTATCATGCGGAGCAAGCAGGTAAAAAGATGCGTAGGCAAGGTTTATTTGCGCGGCAAATGACGGTTTTTGTGAATACCAATCGCTTTAAAGATGATTATTTCTCTAGTTCAGTAAATATTGTATTTCCAAATGCAATAAATAGTTTTAGATACATCACCCAAACGCTTAATCAAGCACTCGATAAAATCTACCAACCGAATATTGCATATAAAAAATCGGGGCTAATTATTACTGATTTAATCTCGAGTGAAGATGAAACGACCGATTTATTCGACAATGTTAATATCAAACACGATGATCTATTACCAACACTTGAATCAATAAAAAAACAATTCGGTAAGAATGCAATACAGGTAGCATCTGCTAACCTTTCGGGTGCATGGAAGATGACAAACAATTTAATGTCACAAAAATACACCACGGATATTAATGGAATAATAGAAGTCTCATGACTTTAATTTTATGTTTAAACAATTGTGAAATTCACTAATATGGCGTTACAAGAAAATTATTAAAGTTTTATAAAAGTCTTAATAATTACTTTCAATCTACTCTTAAAACGTAAAGCTAAACCTAGAATTGCTACTTGCCACGTGATATGTCAGCCAGTTTTAAATATACTCCCATGTATGAATAAATTCATAAATCAAAACATTGCAATTTTAGCCCCTGATATCGGGGCTATTTTTTATTTTATTTTGCGGCTAACATTATTAACGCCGATAAAGCATAGCTGCGCTTGATTTGCTGAGTGTGAAATTAACTGCATTCAGTCATTACTTCCTTCATTCAATTAATCTTCATTAACGACACTACGTAACTGAGCTGATTAGCAGATTATAGCCATAATCAGCTAATCAGAGTTTACGTGTGCAGAAAACTTTTATAAATTCTTTTAGTCGTAAACTCCATAAAACAATTTCAAAAACTTTGCTGGTCTCGCACTAGCAAACACTTAGCTATGCTCTTTAGTATCGCCATTAAGCCGCAAAACAAAAAATGTTGGTTTTTGTTGGGGTTATGCCTCTGGCAGAAAGGAGCTAAGCCCCTTTACCCATAATTATTTTGGTTCGGCTTGATTTAATCGCGGCGGCGCTGTTAGCGCTAAATTAGATGATGTTTTACTGGAGTTTATAGAATGAATAAATTAGAAAATGCAATCGTTATCTTTGGTCTAGAAAATGGTCAATATAGCCTAAGTGATGTTAAACAAGTATATCGTAAATTAGCGAGTGTTAACCATCCTGATAAAGGTGGCAGCACCGAAACTATGCAGCTAATTAATACTGCTTTTAGTGAGCTATGCAAGTATTTTGAGCTAAATGCAACCCTTGACATCAATCAAGAAACTGAAACCAGTCACAGCTTTGATTTTAGCTTTGTGGATACCTTAAAAACCTTACATGGTGTAGTTATTGAAGTTTGCGGCTATTGGGTATGGTTATCAGGCAACACTTATCCGCATAAAGAGACAATCAGCAATTTAGGCTTTAAATTCTCAGGTGCAAA
>JAGOUD010000077.1 GCA_018061465.1 Burkholderiales bacterium | reverse complement strand
AATATATACAGGTTCCAACTACAGTTTTAGCTATGGTAGATAGTAGTGTTGGTGGTAAAACGGCAATTAATACAAACTATGGCAAAAATTTGATTGGAGCATTTTATCAGCCTCAAGCGGTTATTATGGATTTAAATTTATTAAATCAATTACCGAAAATACAGTTAATTAATGGAGTTGTTGAAGCATTTAAAATATTTCTGACCTCAGATGCTAAAAGTTTTATATATGCTACTTCACATTTAGATGCTATTTTAAAACGTGATAATATAAAATTACAACGCATCATTAAAAATGCAGTTAAACTAAAGGTGGCGGTGGTAAAAGCTGATGAATTGGAAGAGAACTTGCGCATGATTTTAAACTTTGGACATACAATTGGTCATGCCCTGGAAAAAGTGAGTAAGTTCCAAATTTTACATGGTTATGCAGTAGCTCTTGGAATTTTAGTAGAGGCTAAAATTGCGCAACTAATAGGATTTTTGAGTCAGATAAATTATGACTTAATTGCTGCGACATTTTATCGCCTAGGGATTAATTGTGAAATGCTTTACAGCTTTAATTTAAATGCAGTAGTTGAGGCTACCTTAAGTGATAAAAAAACTAAAAACAATCAAATATATTGCATATTGCTTGAAGATATTGGTAAGGTACATTGCAATGAAAATGGTACCGTAGCTACTTTGATTGATAAGGATATTATTTATCAGGCTTTTGCGGCATTAAAATAGATTTTAAGAGGATGTCGGTAATATGGCGTATAAAAAAATTAGAAAATTGCTTAGTGTAGAATCAATAGTTGAAGCAATACCATTATCTGCACAGGGTTATGCAAATATTGAAAAGCACCGTCGTGAGATTTATAATATTATTGAAGGGCGAGACGACCGCCTTTTAATTATTGTGGGGCCCTGTTCAGCATGGCCCGAATCTGCTGTACTTGAATATGCAAAGCGGTTAAAAACTTTAAATGAAAAAGTAAAAGATAATTTAAAATTAGTTATGCGGGCGTATATTCAAAAACCACGCACTATTAAAGGGTGGACTGGTCCGATTAATCAACCTAATCCATTAGCGAAACCTAATATTAGTGAAGGGACCAAATATGCGCGTAATTTGATGGTAAAAATTAATGAAATGGATTTACCCATTGCGGATGAGGCATTGTTTACCCATAATGCACAAGGGTTTTTGGAACTATTATCTTGGGTGGCAATTGGTGCTAGAAGTAGTGAGGATCCAGAGCATAGGGTCTTTGCTTCAGCCATAGACTGTCCAGTAGGAATGAAAAATCCCACTCATGGTTCTTTAAAAATAGGCGTAAATAGTGTAATTGCCGCCCAGCATGCACATGTGGCAGTATTTGATGGGTATGAAGTAGAAACTACAGGTAATTTACATGCACATTTAGTATTGCGCGGGGGGAATGGACAACCAAACTACTCTTTGGCATATCTAGAAGAAGTAAATAATTATTTTAAGCAAGGATTGGTAAGTAACCCTGCAGTTATGATTGATGCTAGTCATGATAATTGCTTAATTAATGGAAAAAAAGATTATAATTTGCAAGGTCAGGTAATTTTTGAGGTTTTAGAAAGTATTAAAGATCGCCCTGAATTAAAAAAACTCCTCAAAGGTTTTATGGTGGAAAGTTTTATCAAAGGCGGCAACCAAAATGTTGAAACAGCTGCTAATATTGATATGGGTGGCTTATCCATTACTGATCCATGTTTAAGCTTTGCTCAAACTGAAGAGCTGCTACTTAATCTATCAACATTAATTAGTGAGCAAATGTGCGTGTAGGTTAATATAATGTATATATGTTTATACTCTATAGTATTTATAAATAAAAAGTGTTTAGCATGATTAGAAGGGAAATATAGCATGAAGATAACTATTAAAAATATTGGGATTTTTGAACATGTTGAGTATGAGCTTGGTGATTTAAATATTATTTGTGGCGGAAATAATACAGGCAAGACTTATGCTACATATGCACTGTACGGTTTCCTAGATTATTGGAAAAATAGCATCAGACATTATAGCCCATTGATTTATGCGCCAATCTCTCAAAAACTCATTACTCAATTAATGGAAACTGGATCAATATCAATCCCTCTGGTTTGTGATCAAATAACAATTGATGAGATCATGAATAAAATTTGTAATGTATATTCTCAACAGGTACTGCCCAAAATATTTGCAACTAAACAAGAATATTTTAAAGATTCATTATTTTTAATTAATATACCAGTTTCAGAATTAAAGTTGTTAGAAACTTATGATAAAAAGTGGCAATCATCAACTGGTAATGAATTATTTCAGATAGTTAAAGAAAGTGGTAAAAAAGAAATTGTTGTAACCATGCTGGTTAATCAAAATAAGGTTAATGATCAAGATATTCAAAATAATACGTTAAATACAGTAGAAAATATTATAAAATCTTTCATAAATATTGCATATGCAAAAATAATGTTTAGTCACACAATACCTGATGTTTTTATAGCTAGTGCTGAACGTACGGGAGCTGTAATTTTTAAAGATGAATTAAATCTTGATAAGAATGCTTTATTAAAACAGGTCACTCAAAATGAGGAAATTAATCCCAATACAATAGTTAATAGTCTATATACACCAACATATGCATTGCCAGTAAGAAGAAATATTGAAGTTGTTCGTAATCTTAGTACCATTGCTAAAAATGAGAGTTTTATTAGTAAAGATTATCCATGGATTCTAACAAAGTTTGATGATTTAATTGGGGGGGCATATAAAATTGATAAAGATGGTGGTATTTATTATGCACCTAAAATAAATAGGGTAGTTAAAAAATTGACTATGGGTGAGAGTTCCAGTTCTGTTCGTGCATTACTTGATGTTGGTTTTTATCTACGGCATTTAGCTGAAAAAGATGATCTGTTAATGATTGATGAACCAGAACTTAATCTTCACCCAGAGAATCAGCGTAGAATTACCAGATTGTTTGCAATTCTAGCTAACATAGGGGTAAAAATATTTATTACAACGCATAGTGACTATATAATAAAAGAATTAAATACCTTAATTATGTTATTTAGCACTAAAGATAAAAACCATGCTACTAAAATTATGCATGATTATGGGTATTTAGAGCAAGAACTCATTAATCCCAAAAAAATAAGGGTTTATATATCACAAAAAGCATCTGTTATGCTGCCTGGTAAAACCAAAAAAGCTAGAACTCAGGTATTACATTCTGCCCCCATAGATGATTTTTATGGGGTGGAAGCGAGTAGCTTTGATAAAGCCATAAATGAGATGAATAAAATTCAAAATTTACTTGTTTTTGGGTAATAATATTATGCCACATCGCAAATTGAAAGATATTTTACATGATGAGTTAATCTATAAACATATTGAAAGTGACTCAAATGGTATTATAGTTGTTACTTTAATAGAAAAGCATCATCAGGCAACTCTTAAAAGAATCAATATAAAGGGGATTCCTGAAGATGCAATAATTTTACATATCGAACGCATTGGTATGGCTTATATTTTTCCAAATAAGCATTCATCATATTCGCGTGTAGATTATCTTATAATTACAGAATCAAGCATTTATTTTATTGAGATGAAATCTAGTAAAAACGCAGATACTGCAAAACAGAGTGACTGCATTAAAAAATATAAATCAACAGAGTGTATTTTACCTTATATTGATGAAGTTATTTCAATGTTCTGTAATATTGATAAAATTTTTATAAACAAAGAAAAAAAATTTATTTTGTTATATCATAGCAAAGGTAGTATTAATAAAGCTCCTACTAGCGGCAAACCCGATGGTAATTCTAATAATACTGCAGAAAATTTTTTATCACTAGCGGTTGAGAATGATGGAGAGATACATTTTAAGCAATTAAAATAATATAAGGAAGTGGAAGAGGTTATTAATTAATGGATATATTAGAAGAACTGCGTACGCAAATTGATGCGATAGATAATGAATTATTAGCAATGCTTGCCAAGCGTCAAGCGGTAGTTAAAGAGGTTGGCGAATATAAGATTAAGCATAATTTGCCGATTTTTGATGCTAGGCGGGAAAAATATCTGCATGAGTTTCATAAGCAATTGAGCATTAAATATAACTTATCATTATCTTTTATTAAAGAGTTATCTATTTTGATAATGACAGAGTCTAAAAGAACACAACGTAGTAAAGAATAAATAGCAAAGTAAACTAATGGAGAGGTAAGAATGGCGGGTAACAGTTTTGGGCACATATTTAAAATTACTACTTGTGGTGAATCGCATGGTGGTGCAGTAAGTGTTATTATTGATGGTTGTCCAGCTGGGTTAAATATTAGTGAAACAGATATTCAACAAGAATTAGATAGAAGAAAACCTGGGCAAAGCAGTATTACTACTCCGAGGGATGAAAGTGATATAATTCATATTCTATCTGGCGTATTTGAAGGTAGAACTACGGGCACGCCAATCTTATTACTTGCCTATAATAAAGATGCCCGCTCTGAAGATTATAATGAGTTAAAAAACGTTTTTCGTCCATCTCATGCTGATTTTACTTATTTAAAAAAGTATGGGCTACGGGATTATCGAGGCAGTGGACGAGCTAGTGCACGAGAAACTTTGGCACGCGTTGCAGCCGGAGCAATTGCTAAAAAGTTTTTATTTGAACAATTAGGGTTGGAGATTTTAAGCTATGTGGAGCAGGTTGGTAATATAGTTGCCCCAGTTGAAGCAAATTTAGTTACTTTAGCGGATGTTGAAAGTAATATTATTCGCTGTCCAAATCAAGCAATTGCGTCTAAGATGATCCAATTAGTCGAGCAAGTTAAACAAAGTGGCGATTCTATTGGTGGCGTAATTAAATGCATGATTAAAAATGTACCAGTAGGTTTAGGTGAGCCAGTTTTTGATAAATTGCATGCCGATTTAGGTAAAGCAATGCTCAGTATCAATGCTGTTAAAGGATTTGAAATAGGTTCCGGGTTTGCAGGAGTTGAATTATTGGGAAGTCAGCACAACGATCCACTGAGCGTGAATAACGGTAAAGTAACTACCCTCACCAATAATGCAGGTGGCATTGTTGGTGGAATATCCAACGGTGAAGATATTTATTTCCGCGTAGCCTTTAAACCAGTATCAACAATTAATAAAGAACAAGCAACTCTCAATTTAGAAAATGAAATAGTAAAATTAAAAGCTGAAGGACGCCATGATCCATGTGTGCTACCCCGAGCAGTGCCCGTAGTTGAAGCTATGGCAGCTTTAGTTATTATGGATCATTATTTACGGAACGAGGTATACTCTTTGTCTTTGAAAGCTATACGGCGTCAGGCTTGATAAAATCTTTCTTATGTACTTTACGTACACTGCGAAAGCATTTTATTGCAGCCTTCCTTGTCTAGCCTTCAAATACTTCGAGTATAAATTAGAGTGTAAATTATTTTAATTGTCTTTGAAAGCTATACGGTGTCAGGCTTGATAAAATATTTTTGGTAAATGAACAAATATGGATAAATATCTGCAACCTCTGACCGCTCCCATTAATGCTATATTAGATTTACCCGGGTCAAAAAGTATTGCTAATCGGGTATTATTGTTGGCAAGTTTAGCAAAAGGAGAGAGCATTATTCACAATGTGCCTGATGTGGCAGAAGATGTTTTATTAATGCTTGAAGCATTAACTACTTTAGGAGTCACAATTACTAAATTGCCCAAATTGGACGAGGGTAGACATTTAAATTGGGGTTCTTCATCATATAAAATAGTGGGGGTAAACGGATGTTTTAAAAATAAATTAGCAACTATTTTTTGTGGTAATTCGGGAACGACTATTCGTTTTTTAACTGCAGCTTTGGCATTGATGGCAGGTGCGGAGTATACTTTAACTGGAATTGAACGTATGTATGAGCGTCCTATTGGTGATTTAGTTATAGCGTTAAATCAACTGGGAGCAAACATTCAATATATTAATCAGGATAGGTACCCACCGTTATTAATTTCCCACTTTAAGGATAATTTTAGTGAAGTTGTTGAAATAAATGGTGGTGCCTCCAGCCAATATTTAAGTGGTGTATTAATGGCGCTGCCTTTACTTAAGCGGAAAATTAAAATTAAGGTTATTAATGAATTAATTTCACAGCCATATGTTGATATTACCTGTGCACTATTAGAAAAGTTTGGCTGTAATGTAGAGTCGCAGCAAGAGAATAATTGTTATATTCTAGGAGATGGCTGCCATTTATATGGTATTGAATATACTATTGAGCCGGATGCAAGTTCAGCAAGTTATTTTTTAGCCATGGGGGCAATTAATGGGGTAGTACGGGTTAATAATTTATCTCTAAATAGTTTGCAAGGGGATAAAAATTTTGCGCAAATATTAGGTTTGATGGGGGCGTACGTTAATTATGGCACAGATTATATTCAAGTAAAATGTGCTTTGCAAAGTGGGTTAAAGTCAATAAATGTGAATTTGCAAGATATGCCAGATGTGGCAATGACTATTGCGGTGTTGGCGTTATTTGCCAATGGTACGAGTACTATCTCAGGAATTGGGAGTTGGAAAGTTAAAGAAACTGATCGGTTATTAGCCATGCATACTGAATTAACTAAACTTGGGGCAAAAGTATCCATTACGCACGATAGCATAACTATTCATCCACCACACCAAATTATGCCTAATATTGAAATAGATACTTATAATGATCATCGTATGGCAATGTGTTTTTCTTTGATTGCCGTTTATGGTGTACCAGTTATTATAAAAAACTATCACTGTGTCGGAAAAACCTTTGCTAATTATTTTGAAGTTTTTGAACATATTTGTTGACAGTGGCTGGTTATACCATATATAATAACGCTCTCTTGATGATTGTTTGTCAAGAAATTATGTCGGGGCGTAGCGCAGCTTGGTTAGCGCACTTGATTTGGGATCAAGGGGTCGTGAGTTCGAATCCCACCGCCCCGACCATTGTCTATTGTAGCGCGAGCGAGTATAGCACGGTTATCTTATTTAGCGCTCGTAGCTCAGCTGGATAGAGCACCGGCCTTCTAAGCCGGGGGTCACAGGTTCGAGTCCTGTCGAGCGCGCCACATCTATGGTGAATGTAGCTCAGTCGGTAGAGTCCCGGATTGTGATTCCGGTTGTCGTGGGTTCGAGCCCCATCATTCACCCCATACCTCGATATCATAAAAATTAAGAATAAGTTCTTAAAATCGCATTATAGCAAATTATTTACTCTTAATTATTTCTAATTTTCCTTTTATAGTCGCAAAAACACAAAATTATTGGATAAATCTAAAACATAAAATAAAAATTTGATCAAACATACCGTTTTGTAGGGTACTATGTTAAAATCTGGTACGTTATACCGGACTCGGTGGAGAGAATATGCAAAAAATTTGGTTTCGTTGTCTATTATTATGTTTGTTTCTTGGTTGTGTAAAGATAGCTTTTGCTACTGATTATAGTGATGAGGTAACTATAGCTCTTAAATCTCGTATAGCTGCAAGTTCTAAAGGGCAATTAATGTGCACTGCTAAATTACGCTGTAGTGCTAGTTTGGCATTAATTACTTTTTATAAACAGCACCAATATAAAATGGCATGGATAGACAATGGCGAACTTACGCCATCAGCTAAAACAATGTTTGAGATCTTAAGAACTGCATATACTGATGGACTCAATCCATATAACTACCACATTAAACAAATTAATTCATTAATTTCTCAATTAAATACTATAGATGATGATAGTAGAGCTGATATTTTAATTAATTTAGATTTAACACTAAGTGATGGCTTCTTATTGTATGCGAATAATTTATATTATGGAATGATTGATGCCAAAAAGATGTATCCCTACTGGAATAATATTAAAAAACCTATAGATATAGTTAAACAGCTTGAATTAGCTAGTGTAGATCCTAAAGCTACTATTGATGAGCTTATGCCTAAATATAGTGGTTATGCCAAATTAAAAGCTAAATTAGCTGAATATCAAGAGGTTGAGGCAAATGGCGGCTGGAGCGTTGTACCTAGTGATGATACACTCTCTCTTGGAGCTAGTGGAGATGCCGTTAAAATGCTTAGAAAACGCTTATTTATTAGTGGTGAATTAGCTAATTTAGGTGGAGATAAATTCGATAAAGAATTGCAGCAGGCAGTTGCTCAATTTCAGGAAAATAATGGAGTTTATGATGATGGTGTGGTAGAGAGTGAAACCTTTGCTGTGCTTAATGTATCGGCCAAAACCAGAGTGCGCCAGATTGAATTTAATATGGACAAAATGCGTCTTCTGCCACAAGATTTAGGCAAAGACTATTTATTTGTTAATTTACCTGCATATTCATTAAATGTAGTACATGATCATGAACCCATTATGACTATGGATTTGGCAGTTGGTGGCAGTGAACACCCCAGCTGTGTACTAAATAGCAAAATTCAATATCTGGTGTTAAATCCATACTGGAATATTCCTTATCAAATTGCGGAGAGTGAAATTTGGGCAAGTGTGAAGGCTGATCCTAAATATTTAAAAGATAAGCGTGTGCAGGTGTTGAAAAAAGATAGTAATGGTAATTATAAAGAAATTGATGTTAGCGGATTTAATTGGAATAAAATGACAGCTAAGCAATTTAATAGTTATCGTTATCGCCAAGTACCAGGTGAACAAAATGCCTTAGGCAAAGTAAAGTTTATGTTTCCTAATGCCTGTGGAATTTATTTACATGATACTAATGAGTCTCAATTATTTGAAGTGTATGCGCGGGATTTTAGCCACGGTTGTATTCGTGTTAGCCAGCCATTAAACCTTACCACTTTTATTTTAAATAGTCAAAAACAATGGTCGGCTAAAAAAGTAAATGATATGTTTCAAAATGATGTAAATAAATCCGTTACCTTAGTTAAGCCGTTTAACTTATATATTATGTATTTAACCGCCTTTGTTGGTGATGATGATTGGGTTAAATTCAGGCGTGATATTTATAAGTTTGATAAGCAGCTATTTAATAAATATTCAGGTTTTATGCCTCGTGCGCAAGAAAAAAATAATGATGATGCCGAATAATCTACATTAGATTAAATTGTTGGCTTATTTGCTGATGCAAAAATACAGCTAGCTGGTTGCGAGTTGGAAAATTAGCTGCATTTACTGGATTTAAAATAGCAATTTTAACAATTATTCCATTTAATAAAAGTGAATTTTTTAATGATTGCCAAAAAGTAATATTGCCTGCATAGGTTATACGAGTAGTGGGAGAGCCATTAGTTGTATAATACTTAATTACTACTGGAATAATTGTAGAGTGGGCAATTATTGGAGCCTTAAGCAGTGATGCGTTGAAAGTTGATACTGATATTCCACAGCTAGTTTTACCTTCAGGGAATAGACCAATTACAGCACCCTCACTTAATTTTTGGCTTACAAATTGATTAATATGAATTAAATCGCGTTTGTTGGTACGATTAATAAAAATTGCACCGCTAGCTTTAATTAGTAAGCTGATTACTGGCCATTTTTTTATTTCTGCGCGTGCTATGAACTGCATAGTGTATTGCGTATATAAAATAAGCATATCCAGCCATGATATATGG
>JAGOUD010000234.1 GCA_018061465.1 Burkholderiales bacterium | reverse complement strand
CCCATACGCCATGTAATTTACTTCCACGCCACAACGCAATAGCAACCATAATGGCAATCAATAGCATAATAGCCATTCCTGCACTATCACCAGAACCTGAAATATCACCCGGAAATGTCCCAACAACCGCATCCCAGGGAGAAAGTCGAGTACTCTTTTTCACCACAAAGAAATATTGATAAAGCGCCATAGGTAACTGCAGAATAGCTAATGGCATGAGAGCTTTCCATAATTGCATCAGCATTTCTGGTCGAACTAGGCCAAACATAAAAACTAACATTAATGGCCACATGAATAAATAATGACGGGATGCATTCACAAAATCGGCAAATTGAGGGTGATCAATGACAGTTGAAAAAATCACTAGCAGAAGAAAAATAACTGGTAAAAATAAGTCATTTGAAACCGGAATTGACTGAATATGATTTTTGCTACGCAGAAGATGAAGAAGCACTGGCAACAATAATGCTGCTCCCATCAAAACAGTCAACCATTGAAGCTGAGTAAAGCGTATAAAATATGCGCTCGGCCCAGTAACCACAAATGCTGCCCAGAATATAATCCAAATTATCCATGAAACAGGCGCAGCAAGAATAAAAAAAAGACCATACAAAGCCAACAAAGGCACCAGAAGGATTACATTACTATACGCAGCGAGTACACCACTTAATATCGACAAAAATAGAACACCAACCATCATCGTGATAGTAGCCAACATCCTCGTATGTGAGTTATTAAATATTAACAAATTTAGGAATTTCATAATTGACTAACTTGACTGACGAATCTGTTAACTTAACTCACCCTGAAATAAATAGCTGATATCAGATTTCTAAAAATCTTTCACTGTAGTTTTCTTAATATATAAATCTATTGGAAGGTTACTCTTTAATTTTTCAAGAATCAGACCGCCAATATTTTCACTACTTATCCGATTAACTAGAACTTAACAGCAACCTGTAATAGAATTAACAAATTCAATTGAACTTCTTTAACTTTAATAGTTAAAAATCCTATTTAATTATCGGTAATATTACTGATAGATATGTTGGTTTCTTAATTCAACTACACACTCAGGCAGTCACATTAAAATTATGGCTATTCACGCATCGAAAGTACCTATAAGCCTAACACGGTCTTTGCCATCAATTACTATTAACAAGTCTTGTATAAAATTAGCTTGGAGCTGATAAGCTCTTTCATTATCAGTACTTATAGAAGAAACTCGAACCAACATACCATCAGGCACACTCCCAGTTAAACCATAGCGTAGCTGCTGCAATTTTTGATCTAATCCTGGCAACACAGCTTTATTACCCACTGTTACCCAGTAAGTAATCGGCTCATTGCGATTACCCTTAACTGCAAGCAAACGTTTGACTGGTAATTTACCATATTGAGTTATAAGCTCATCAGCGAAGATTTTAAAAATCTCAAAACCTTGCACATAATAACAAACCTCAGGTTTATGTACTGCCAAATTATCACTTTGGTCTCCACCGTAAGCCACAGAGAGCATAATTCGTTCGCCATGTGAATTGACATAAGTCCTAGCTATTGTTTGGTTATATATCTTGTCAAGCTTAGCTTGAGTTTCAGCATCAACTTGCAATGGTATAATTGATTTATCAATACTCCAATCCCCAAAACTAGTAGGAATCATAACCTCAAGGTTAGTGGCCACTCGCTGATCTGCAATTTTAATAGACGGCGTTAAAACCATAGTTAACACACTCGATGACACCATCAGTAATCCAAGCATAGTACTAATTGTTAAAGATTTTCTCATTAATTCTTCCGTATTTCTCAATTGAACGTCCTAAAAAACCAGATCAGAAAAAGTGACCCAAAATCATTGAAAAAATGTAATTAATATTTAACTAAGAAATTTATAATGCAATAGCTCATTAAAAGTTGGTTCGTCTTATAAAAATGAAATGTCTTTTATATAAAGCTCCACAAGCTTTCTTGATTATTAGTCTATTGCTTTTTAGAATAATATTGCAATAATCCATCTGCGCTCATTATTAAAATTAATGCAGTAATGAATAAAACTAACCCAGCAAATTCGTGCAGGAAGCCCTGCCCAGCTGCATCACCATAATGAAAAGTAACCAGAGTAAGTACAATAACGCGAATCACATTGGCGGTAAATGAAATTGGCACAATAAGAATAGCCAATACTACATTACGAAATAATGAACCATGCTGAATGAGATTTAAATAAAATAATCCTAATGCCTCCAGTGTTAGCAACGTTTGTAATCCAGCACAAGCATCCGCGACAAGAAGCTGATATTGCCCAATTTGTAAAACAACCCCATTTCGTGCTATTGGGTAATCTATCCAGAATAAAATGTTCTCAGCTACATAAGAGACCGCCATCTTCATTGGCATCGTAAGTAAACTAACCAACTGGCCTGGCAGTGGAATCATAAACAATAGAAAGAACAGTGGAAACCACATTATTTTTAAGGCAATATAACCAAATTTAATTAGTAAAATCGCCATTAAAACTAGAACAGAAGAGCCTATTTCGAATAATAATATCTGTTGAGAACGACCAATAATATAGAGAGTTAACGCTATGAAAAAAATCACCCACCCGGCAGTTTGGCCTGAGGTTCTCTCTTTTTTATATAATAAC
>JAGOUD010000076.1 GCA_018061465.1 Burkholderiales bacterium | reverse complement strand
ATTTAGATCAACAGATCAGAACACTTCATACTAATACAACAATTCGGGACCATATGTTAGAGATTCACGATAGATTTAAAGGTATATTTAGCGGTAGTTCCACTCGCTTAGACCTGAAGGAGACATTTATGGGTGACAATCTAATAAAATTGCTCAAAGATCTTAAGAGCATCTCTTCGGTTACACAACTAAATTTAAGTGATAATGAAATAACTGACATAGAGGATTTACTTGAAAATAAAGGATTAAACCAATTAACGCTATTAGACCTAGGTAATAATGATATAAAAAAAATACCATCATCATTAACTAATCTAACTAACTTAACAACATTAGATTTAAGTTTCAACCCTCTGGAACTGCAGAGTATAGCTCAGGTACTTGAATCTGAAAAATCACCCCCCTTAAAAGAATTACGCTTAAACAATATTCCTCCCTACTTAAAAGAAGAAACGCCTAGATTACTTGCAAATGCGCTCCAGGATCTTACAGATGAGCTAAATACTGTTTTAACCGCCCACAGACCAAATGGCCCTTTCGGTGCTTAATGATTTTATAGGCAACCATCAGCCAAGATTTCAATAGGGTGTTTGATTTTTAAATTAGCTAATCTCTTAACTTGAGAACGACAAGAAAAACCCGTTGCTAATACTTCAAGCTGATTATTTAAAGATGGAGGCTGTATCGCAGCCTTCCAGTTCATTTTAAATAAATCTTGAGAATGCTGTTGATGCTCTTTTTGATAACCATAATTACCAGCCATACCGCAGCAGCCAGCATTTTGAATATCTAAAGTGGCACCTAAATTACTAAATATACTTTTCCATAAAATAGCTTCATTAGGCGCAATAGCCTGCTCAGTACAATGGGGGAGCAATTTATACTCAGAATTAGCCTTAAAATCCAGCTTGCCTAAGAGCAAACTATTTTGGCTCATAAATTCACCCATAGTTAATACGCTTTCCGCAAATTTAGCGGCAAATTTATTTACTTCATCGCGAAACATCAGCACAATGGTATTTTCTATGCCAACAACTGGAATATTTTGTTTAAATAGCGGGGCCAACAATTTATCTAATTGCACAACGTTTTTTTTAAATTGTTCAATAAATCCGCCTACAATTAAAGCTTTTCCGCTAACTCGCGGGTAAATGATATATGGAATAAACCCAAGTTTAATAATCACATCAATAAAAGCCAGTAATACATCTACCTCAAGTAACCCAGTAAAAACATCTGCATAAATAACCACTGCATTACTCGGCAATATCTGAGAGCAATTCCGGTATCTCGCTACTTTTTTTTCTCTTAATAATTGGTTCAATGAAATTAAATAATTAAATTGGGGAAAATCACTCATACCACAGGATGGAAGAAGTTTATGCCGTACCAGGAAATTCCACAGACGCGGAAATTTGGCAATAGCCGGTAATAAATGTTCAATGTAACCGGTTAATAACTGATTTAGGTTACGTCTTTTATATGCCTTATGGTAATGGAATAAAAAAGTGCTGCGTAAATCAGGAATACTTACTTGAGTTGGACATTTACCACTACAGCCTTTACAGCCTAAGCAACCATTCATGGCTTTCATTACTAAATCTGCAACTACCCCATCGCTACTATCAGCTAAAGAAAGCTTTCGCAACCATTCTTTTACCAACATTGCCCGCCCTTTGGGTGAATGAATACGATCCCCGGTAACTTTATAAGATGGGCACATTACATTACTTAGTTCATGATTAAAACAGGCTCCATTGCCATTACACAGCATCGCTGCGCTAAATTGGATTTGTTTATTCTTATCAATCATTTGATCTAGCTCCCCCCGCATTGGTACTTGATCAATTTTAAATAATTGCTGGTTACTCCGGTATGGTACAGTTAATTTACCCGGATTGAAGCGATTATGTGGATCAAATAGGCTCTTGATCTGGCATAAAATCGCATAAAGTGCAGCACCAAAAACATGAGGGACAAATTCTCCGCGAAAACCTTTACCGTGCTCACCCCATAAAATGCCGTGGTATTTATCCAGCAAGCGGATTATTTCTTCAGTTAGCGGACGAATTTTCTCCCGCTCTTTATTATCCTGCATGTTTAATGCTGGACGCACATGTAAACAACCCACATCCACATGACCATACATTGCATAATTAAGCTGGCAACTATCTAATATTTGCTGCAATTCAATTACAAAATCCGCTAAGTATTCAGGTGGAACAATTGCATCTTCAACAAAAGCTACTGGTTTTTTATCTCCAGGTATTTTACCAGCTAAACCAACAGCTAAGGAACGAATACTCCACAGCTGGTTAATTTGATTAGCATCATTAATTACCACATAATTAGCGTTATTCTTATCTAAATCATTAGTTAACCTAGTTACACTATGGATTAATGATGTGTTGTCATCATCTACAAATTCCACAAAATTAGAAATATAATTCTTGCCTGCTGAATTTAATAATTTAGCTAATATCGGCCAGTTGGGCAAGGTTTGGGCACTCTTTTGTACCTTTTCATCTACCGTTTCAATAGCTAACGGTTGATGATTAATTAATTCACGTGCCGCTTTAAGCGCCTCAATGAAACTATTATAATGAACCACCACAAGCGCTCTATAGCGTGGAATGGGAAGTAGCTTTAAAGTAGCTGCTACAACCAACCCTAATGTGCCTTCAGAGCCAGCAATTAAACGGCTTAAATTAAATTGACCGTCTTTATAACATTGTTGGATATTATAACCGGATAACTGACGTTTTAATCGCGGAAATCTGCGCTTTATTTCATCTTGAATAGCATCATTATCTAAAAGAGCAATAATCTCTTTAATAAAGCTATATTCAGTATCTGCCTCAGCTAATTTAGAAATAGATAATTCTTTACTCTCTAATAGCCTGCCATCGGCTAAAATTAATTTAAGGCTTATTAAATGATCAGAAGTTTTACCATAAATTAAAGAGCCTTTGCCTGCAGCATCAGTTGCAATCATACCGCCAATAGTTGCCCGATCGGCAGTTGAAACATTGGGCGCAAAAAATAAGCCGTGTGCTTTTAAAAATTGGTTAAGATCACTTAAAATAATCCCAGGTTCTACCGTAATTGTTTGTGCTTGCAAATCGAAGTGCAAAATGCGCTGCATATAACGGCTAAAGTCAATCACCATGGCATCAGATAGGGCTTGCCCATTAGTACCGGTTCCACCACCTCGAGCAGTGAAAACTAACGCTTTAAATTGAGGATAATTGGCCACACGCATTAAAGATTGAACATCATCAATATGCCGCGGTTGTATTACCGCCTCAGGCAGCAGCTCATAAATACTATTATCGGTAGCATTAACCAGGCGGGTGGAATAATCAATGTGAAAATCGCCGCTAAAGCCATGCTCAATTAGGCTAGTCTTAAATTGATCAACAATCGGATTGGGTGTATTGAGCATTGTAATCGCCTTCATCAATTAGATATGCATTATCAAACGAGTAAACTATTTACCAAATTAACCATATTTCTAATTTCTATAAATAGTCATGATTAAAGCTGGTAACTAATACTTAGCAGCAAAATTTTGCATAAAGTCAATTAATGCATCAACCCCAGATTCAGGCATTGCATTATATAAACTGGCACGTGCTCCACCAACTAGAATATGCCCTTTTAAATACTTTAAATTATGTTGAGCTGCCTCAACTAAAAACAATTCTAATAATTCATCATTGGGAAGTAAAAACGGTATATTTATCCAAGAGCGATATTTGGGTTCAATAGTGTTAATATAAAATCCATTACTTTGATCAATATAGTTATATAACTTCTGGCTTTTACGTGCGGCAACTGCTGCCATTTGGGTAACGCCTCCTTGATTAATTGTCCAGTCAACCATTAGATCCATCATATATAATGGATACGTTGCCGGAGTATTTAAGCACGATTTTTGTGCTGCTTGAATTTTAAAATTAAATACTTCAGGCACACTATCTAATGCTTGGTCTAACAAATCATCACGAATAATTAATAAAGTAATTCCGGCAATACCTAAGTTTTTTTGCGCAGCAGCAAATATAATCCCAAATTTACTAACATCAATAACCTCTGATAAAACAGATGAAGTCATATCGGCAACCAATGGCACCGAATTGGGATTTAAAAACTCTGGGCAGCGAATACCATTAATGGTTTCGTTGGGGCAATAATAAGCGTATGCAGCATTATTATTCAGATTCCAGGTTGACGAATCCGGAATGCTAGTTAAACTCGCAGTAGTTACAATATTAACATTGCCATATTTTTTAGCATATTTAGCAGCCCGCTCTGACCAAATACCGCTAACCAAATAATCAACATCCTTATTATTTAGCGTCAAATTCATCGGAATTAGGCTAAATAATCCTTGGGCACCACCTTGCAGAAACAATACCTTATAATTAGATGGAATATGCATAAGTTTACGCAGCTTCTGTTCTAGTTTAGCTAGCATATCCTGATAAATCCCAGTACGATGTCCAATTTCCATGACTGATACCCCGGTACCCTGCCAATCAAACAATTCATCCCTAGCTCTTTGCAGTACCTCTGTGGGTAACATTGCCGGACCTGCCCCAAAATTATACGCTCGCAACATAATAGTACACCTTTAAAAAACTAATTTATTCGCCCAAATTCCCTATTGCTTTTTCCATTAGCAAACTTTTCATATCAAAAGCAGCATTATATTTGTTTTTAAAATCTAATATCCATTTCTTTTTTTGCGCATCTATCTTTGGCACTTTATAATTTTTAGCTATCACATAAGCATATCTTTTACCATTAGTTTTAATATGTTGTAATGAACTTTGTAACTGTTTAACCGCATGTTCAATATCGGTACCTTTTAATTCAACAAAACATGAAAACTTATCCGCAAATTGAAAAAGATAATCACACCTTAGCCTAGAATCAGAGCCATCAAAAAGACAGCTATCTACTTTTATCCTTACAAGGTTTTTACGATCTTCCGCAGTAGCATTTTTAATTGTAAATTTCACGTTATTTTCTTGGCAGCTAGTTTTAAATTCAGTGCAAGCCTTATAATCTCTGATTGCCTGTTTGTGATCAAAAATTTCTATAAGCTTATAACTACCAGTCTCTACCGTCATAATAACTCTGCCATTTTGCTAAATTCATTGCTAATCTCATCTGATACTTGATCTAATTTATCAGCATCAATAATTCTATATTCAGAATTCATTAAGGAGTTAGCATTACCATTAATATAATATGCATGTACATCTTCAAACTTAACTAATAAATTCTTGTTATAACTCTCAGGTAACTTATCTTTAACCTCATTTGCCATAATTAAATTATCTAAAACGGTTAAAATATATGGACTATGGGTAGTTATGCATAAACTCTCGCTTTTAATTATATTAGTTGTAAATACTAGTAGTTCTAAAATATCTTTTTGGGCAGATGGATATAAATGTGCTTCTGGTTCTTCAATATATAAATTGCCTGCTGGAACTGAAATCTTTCTATATAAAATGTTATGTAACGTCAAATAAACTGGTAAAAACTCTTGCTGTCCGGTCGAAGCGTTCCATGGTCGCACAGTTCCATGTTTTTGGCGAATAAAACCTCCAAAATTATCGGGTATATATTTTCCTTTAAGAATTTTTTGGCTGGTATCTTCAAACCATTCTTGTTGATGTATTTTTTGAAATTGAATTAAGCTACTTCTTGTATGTTCAGCAATAGTGTCTAATGATGTAGCAAATGCGCTTATAGCGCGTTGGTATTCATCACCAAAAGCCAGTAACAGTTTATCTAGAATTAAAGGTTTTTTATTTATATTATTTTGATCAAGAAGTGTAAATAGATTATTCTGTAAACTAACTAAAAATGTTCGACCCGCAGGAATAAAAAGTTGCTGTTTTTCTGCTGATAATCCATTACTAATTAATTCGTGACTTACATTAACCATAGCTAAAAAATCTGACTCGATTTGTTTGGGTATATTATTATACTGATTGATTAATTTATCTCTTGAATTTATATAAAGTTGCTCAAGATTATTGGAATATGCAAGGTTTATTAAACCGCTATGATTATTAATAACTAAATTAAATTCTTCATTAAAATAATATGTTATTTCAAATTCTTGCTTAATATTATCTAGATTAAACAACTGATCAAAATGAGCATAAATATAAGTATTAATTTGGTTCCGAGCAACTAGGTAATTAACAATTGGTAGCCTTAATATACTGCGAAAAAAATATATCAATTTAATTAATAAACTTTTACCACTTCCTTGTTCACCAATAAAAACATTAAATTTACCCAGTTTAATATCTATATCAGTTAAAGTAAAAAAATTTTTTACTTTAAGACGTTCATCACCCATTATTTTATACACTCCATATTTAAACTCAATCTATACTGAAACCTCAGATTTAACATCAGTACTTTCAAAAATTTTATCAGCTGATGCAGCAACAAATCCTTGGTAGAGTTTACCATCCCTCATAGGATAGCGTTTGGCAAACTCGTAATAACTATTTAACACTTCAAAAGTACCCTGCTTAAATTTAACAGCTACTTTATTCGCCCGAGTACTTGATTGTTCAAGTAATTCATTACGCCCTCCCTTGATCTCCCCACCAGAAGTATTTAAGTTATAATTATGCTGTTTAATAAATTGATTAATTTGCTCAATTGAACTAAACTTTTGCATTTTATTAACAAATACAGTGAAATGATTCGCTCGAAAACCAAATACATATAACCACGCAGCATATTCAGATTCATTTAATAATTTTTGATAAATATCATAATCTAGTTCACCCCAAAGAGTACCCGCAAATAATAAATCAGATGAAGATAACTTATCAACCGGAATAGCATCAACCAAAGATTTAACTGTAGCTTGTAAAAATGGACTAAATTCGTTAGTTAGCAACTCACTAATAAAAATCTTAGGTTGTGCTTCATCATCTTTATGTTCATAATGTTTAGCATAAAGTTTTTTACTATTAAAATGGTATTCTCCGCATTCTTGATAACCTAACTCTTCAAAAAAACCACCGAGTTTTTTTACATTAATGCGTGGATCATCAAAAGTACGTAATGCAATATGATCATTAACTACATTTTCCTCATGTTCACAAAATAAATTATAAATATTTAATGAATCAGGACTTTCTTTTACATATTGTGACCATAAATTAGCCAGCAATTGTTTCAATTTAACTAATTTAGCTTCCATATAACTGTCTCCTTAATATAAATAAAGTTATAAATCGTGGATTACTTAAAAACCACATAACTCATTGGCAGGATAATATTATAACACCAAGTTGGGAATGACAAAAATTTAAGAAGCTGTTACGATCGGTCATCATCATCAGAAAAAATTCTAAACAAGTTCTAAGCGTTTGCCATGTAATTTTTAGTAAAAAATCATTAGTACATATCTTATGCAGCTTATTACATGCTATAATAATGATTATTTATTTATTGGAATAATTATAATGACATTTGACAATAATAATGATATTTTTCCATCTAAACTTGCATTAGACCAAAACTTCTGTAATAGGCAGGAGGAAAGATTCTTACTTAAAAATAATATTGCGCAATGCCGTCACACAGTTCTAGTTTCACCCCGCAGATATGGCAAATCGAGCTTAGTACATCAGGTAGTTTCAGAATTAGCTATCCCAAGTAGCTCGGTAGATTTATTTTTAGCCCATAATGATATGGCTATAGCACGGCGAATTCTCCAAGGTGTATCTGCAGCTGCTTCCGCTATTATGCCACCGAGTGAAAAATTGCTATCCAAAATACAGGAATTTTTTAGTTCATTTAAAGTATCCTTAACCGCTAAGTTTTTTAGCATTGAAGCAGTTCACACAGGTACAACATTCGATGCCATAGATAACATTTTTCAAGCACTACGTTCTTTAGCAAAAATAGCTAAGACTCACAAAAATAAAGTTATATTCTTTATTGATGAATTTCAAGACATAAATGTGAGTGAAAATGCAAAATCTATACAAGGCGCGATTAGACATATTGCTCAGGAAACTTCTGAAATAGTATTTATTTTTTCTGGCAGTAATCGCCGTTTATTACTAGAATTATTTGATGACAAATCTATGCCTTTATACATGTTATGCGATAAATTGATTCTTGAGCGCATTTCTTCAGTTGACTACCATATTCATTTACAAAAATTAGCCCAAGCAAAATGGGGTGCACAATTATCCGAATATACTTTTAATCAAATTATGAAACTTACTGAAGCACACACCTTTTATGTAAATATGCTCTGTCATCAACTCTGGAAATTAAAAAAAATCCCCCAAACAGACGAGGTAAACCAAGCATGGGAATACTGTTTTGAGCTAGAAAAACGACGCTTAGTTGCAGAACTTGAAAAATTAACTCCAAACCAACAGGATTTATTAAAAGCACTGGCATTAAATCCAATTAAAGAGCCTAGCGGACAAGATTTTATAAAGACTGTTGGTAAGGCATATTCAACTATTCGCCAAGGAATAAAATCACTTCAAGAAAAAGATATGATTTACATAGTGAACAATGAAGATGTTGGATTACCAATGATAAAAAAAGGACAAATCCGCATACTTGATCCATTATTAGGCTATGCAGTAAGAAAATTTACTTAACTATACTCATCGTCTTTGACTCCTGGATGCATGTGTAACTTTATAAAAAGCTCTTGATGTACTTTACGTACACTTGGGACGCGCGTCCCCGAGGGGCGAGCCCCTGCCTTTTATTGCAGTCCTCCTAGCCCGAAATCCAAATACTTTGAGTATTAACATCTAGTCCAGCTTTCAATTATGAACAGTATCTAACTTAAAATTAATACCTTGAGCAAGAGTTAATTCATGTGGTTTTTAAACTTTATGTGGCAAACTTTCAAAGTCGATTAACCATTTTTTTCGATGAAGACCACCACCATATCCAGTTAATTCATCTAATATCTGAACTATATAAGTTGGGGTTTCTCTAGCTAGCACCATTGGGTTACATACTTTACATGGTCTATATCCATTTAAAATAGCATCAGTTACAGTATCATAAAAAATCACATTCTCGGGTTTTGGCTTCCGTGCATTACATGTAGGACGACAAAAAATTCCAGTAGTTTTAACTGCTGTAATGAATATACCTTCAAAAGCTGGATCTTTTTTTAAGATTGCATCATATTTCTGCTGAAATGTTAAATTTGTTTTCATGGCACTAGTATAATCTAACACTTACTTAACGCGCTACCGGAAAATTAACAAAGTTCCCATTCCAAGCATTATGGGAACATTTCGGACATATTTAAATAAATATAGGTAGCTATTATAGAGATTTTATCTGCTCTAAGGTTAAATGCGTAGCTGAAGCTATAATAGAGGCATCCACGCCTGATTTTAGCAAATTTTTTGCTATTTCTTGTTGAGTTTTTTGAAGTTTTTGTTCGCCAATCTGTATACCTTTTTGCAAGCCTTTTTGCAAGCCTTTTTGTTCACCTTCTTGTCTTAATTCTTCTGCATAACTCATAATTGTATCTCCATATTTTGGTATATTGTGTTTAAGTTCTTCAATAAGTTTAGTTACTTCATCGTGCTCTTTACCACTTAATAT
>JAGOUD010000075.1 GCA_018061465.1 Burkholderiales bacterium | reverse complement strand
ATACAGGATCAATACTATTCTCTACATTATCTAAGGTAAAATCTATTTGACTAAACCTAGAATCAATATTATTGATATTTAGACTACGCATTAATTTTTGGAGTAAATATAGTTCTTCAGTTGTAGAAGATGCACTTCCCAATACTCCAATAGCATCAACGCCATAATCATTAATTACTCCTTTAATCCCGTTAGCTGCATAATTTAAGGCAACTTCCCACTCAACGTTATGCCATACCCCATTTTGTTTAATCATCGGTGATACGGCACGCTCTTCATGGTTCAGCCCTTCATAGCTAAATCGATCGCGATCAGAGAGCCAACATTCATTAATTTGCTCATTCTCAAGAGGCAACACTCGCACCACTTTATGGTATTTATCTACTTGGACTATGATGTTACTACCTAAACCATCATGCGGCGCTATTGATTTACGCCGAGATAACTCCCAAGCACGATATTTATTTTTAAACGGCTTAGATAAAAGGGCGCCAACCGGACAAATATCAATAATATTACCCGATAATTCACTATTCACTGTCTTACCAATAAATGGCATAACTTCAACATGATTATTGCGATAGCTCATGCCCAATTCTTGAAACCCAGCTATTTCATCAGTAAACCGTACACAACGTGAACAATGGATACACCGCGTCATTTCAGTACTTACTAAAGGACCCAAATCTTTATTGGTTACTGCGCGCTTCTCTTCTTCGAACCGTGAGTTAGACCGACCATATCCTACAGCTAAATCTTGTAATTGACATTCTCCACCCTGATCACAAATAGGACAATCTAACGGATGATTAATTAATAAAAATTCCATCACCCCTTTTTGTGCTGCAGCTGCCATTTTTGATGCGGTATGAATTTTCATACCTTCAGTAATCGGGGTTGCACATGCCGGCAATGGTTTAGGCGACTTTTCTACTTCAACTAAACACATCCGACAATTAGCCGCAATTGATAATTTTTTATGATAACAAAAATGCGGTATGTATGTGCCTTCCTTAAGGGCGACTTCTAAAATAGTTGCCCCAGTTTCAGCATTAATTTTTTTACCGTTTAGTTCCAATTCCATAACTTATTACCTTATATATACTCTTTGTCTTTAGGTCCACTTATGATTAACCTTACACGTTTTATGTTCTATATGATATTCAAATTCTTCTCTAAAATGCAGAGTAAAACTGCGCACAGGAAACACTGCAGCATCTGCCAAAGCACATATAGTACGTCCCGCCATTTGATTACCAATGCTATCTAATAATTCCAAATCACCAATTTTACCCGCCCCATGCTCAATTCGATGGATAATTTCATATAACCAGCCGGTACCTTCCCGACACGGAGTACATTGGCCACACGACTCTTCATGGTAAAAATAAGCTAATCGTTCCAAAGCTTTTACCATACACACATCTTCGTTCATTATAATTACTGCTCCAGAACCAAGCATTGAACCAGCCTTAGCAATGGAATCATAATCCATAGTACATTCCATCATCATTTCCCCAGTCAATACTGGAGCCGACGAACCCCCGGGAATAACCGCTTTTAGTTTCTTACCGTCTCGAATTCCTCCTGCCATTTCTAATAGTTTGGCAAATGGAGTACCCAACGGAATTTCATAATTACCCGGACGATTAACATGACCTGATACTGAAAATAATTTGGTTCCGCCATTATTAGGAATACCCAATTCTTGAAACTTAACCGCTCCATCGCGCATAATAAAGGGTACTGAAGCTAAAGTCTCGGTATTATTAATTGTAGTTGGCCGTCCGTATAGTCCAAAACTTGCCGGAAACGGTGGTTTGAAGCGCGGCTGCCCTTTTTTCCCCTCTAAAGAGTCCAATAAGGCAGTCTCTTCCCCACAAATATAAGCTCCATAACCATGATGTGCAAATAGTTCAAAATTAAATTCGCTGTTTAATATATTTTTTCCTAAGAAACCGGCATTCCGAGCTTCTGCCAACGCCTCTTCAAAGCGTTCATATACCTCAAAAATTTCCCCATGAATATAATTATAGCCAACCCCAGCACCTATTGCATAACCTGCAATAATCATTCCTTCAATCAAAGAATGTGGATTATATTTCATTATATCTAAATCTTTAAAGGTACCAGGCTCGCCCTCATCACTATTACATACAATATATTTATCAATAGTTAAAGCTCGTGGCATAAAGCTCCATTTCAACCCCGTTGGAAAGCCTGCACCACCACGCCCCCTAAGGCCTGATGCTTTAACTTCAGCAATAATATCTTCTTGAGAAACTTTATTGGCTAATATCTTCTTTAATGCCAAATATCCACCACGCGCCATATAACTCTCTAATGTCCAACAATCTGGAACATTCGTATCCATATCAGCAAAAATTACTCCACTTTGATATATCGCCATTATTGCAGCTCCGCTAATTTCTTATCAATAGCCTCTTTTGTCATATGAGAACACATTTTATGATTATTCACAATCATAACTGGCGCCTCCCCGCATGCCCCCATGCATTCAGCCTCAACTAAAGTAAATCGCCCGTCAGCTGTAGTTTCACCAAACCCTACTCCAAGCTTATCTTTCAGATACTCTGCCGAATCAACTCCGCCAGATAATGCACATGGCAAGTTAGTACAAATCATTAACTTATATTTACCTACAGGTTTAATATTATACATACCGTAAAAAGTAGCTACTTCCAGGGCCTGCACTGGTGGAATTTGTAAATAATTTGCCACATATTCAATCAATTCATTAGATAACCATCCTTTTTCTTCTTGCGCAATGCGTAAAGAAGACATAACTGCGCTTCTACGTTCAGTTGACGGATATTTTATTAATTCTTTATCAATTTTATCTAAAGATTCTTGCGTTAACATACAAATAACCTTTTCCTTACAATTATTAATAAATATAGAGTTTAAATATTTGAGTAATTATCTATCAATTTCACCAAATACAATATCTTGGGTACCTAAAATAGCAACCACATCAGCTATCATATGTCCCCTGCTCATTTCATCTAAAGCCGCCAAATGAGCAAATCCAGCCGCTTTAATTTTCATACGATACGGTTTATTGGCACCATCGCAAATAAGATAAACTCCAAATTCACCTTTAGGATGCTCTATTGCCTGATAAATCTCACCTTCGGGTAAATGCATACCTTCACTAAACAATTTAAAATGATGAATCATCTCTTCCATGCCATATTTCATCTCACTTCGATGAGGAGGCGCAACTTTATGATCAGTAACAATCACCGGACCCGGATTAGCCTTTAGCCATGTTACACATTGCTTAATAATTTTATTTGATTCACGCATTTCCGCAATTCGCACTAAATAACGATCATAACAATCACCATTTTTACCTACTGGAATATCAAAATCTAACTTATCGTATACCGAATATGGTTGTTTCTTGCGTAAATCCCATTCCACTCCTGATGCCCTAAGCATTACCCCAGTAAAACCTAAATTTAACGCTCGTTCCCGATCAACTACACCAATATCAACATTGCGCTGCTTCCAAATTCGATTATCGGTTAATAACGTCTCATACTCATCAACCCGCCCATCAAATTTATTTGCAAAATCTTCAATAAAATCAAGTAAACTACCCTGACGATTATTATTTACCCGATCTAATTGTTTTTTGGTTTTTACTTTTGATTCAATATATTTGGGCATAACATCAGGTAAATCCCGATATACTCCGCCCGGACGAAAATATGCGGCATGCATTCGTGCTCCAGATACTGCTTCATAACAATCCATTAAATCTTCGCGCTCGCGGAAAGTATATAAAAATACCGCCATAGCACCCACATCTAACGCATGTGCACCAATATTCATTAAATGATTTAAAAGGCGTGTAATTTCCGAAAATAAAACCCGAATATATTCAGCACGAATTGGCACTTCAATATCCAACATTTTTTCAATTGCCATCACATAAGCATGCTCATTACACATCATTGATACATAATCCAGCCGATCTAAATACGGTAAAGTTTGCAAAAATGTTCTGGTTTCAGCTAATTTCTCAGTTCCACGATGCAACAATCCAATATGTGGATCAGCACGTTGTACCACTTCCCCATCTAATTCAAGAACTAAGCGCAATACTCCATGCGCGGATGGGTGCTGCGGACCAAAATTTAGGGTATAATTTTTAATTTCTGCAGTATTACTTTGATCTGCTGAAATGGAATTTTTAACTTCTGCCACAATAATTATCCTCACGAATAACACGCGGTGTAATTTCGCGTGGTTCAATGGTTACTGGTTGATAAATTACTCGTTTTTGTTCTTCATCATAACGCATTTCCATATAACCGTAAATAGGAAAGTCTTTTCTAAATGGATAACCAATAAAACCATAATCAGTCAAAATGCGGCGTAAATCGGGATGACCTTCAAATATAATTCCAAAAAAGTCAAATGCCTCGCGCTCAAACCAATTTAAACCATTCCAAATATGCGTAACTGAACGCACAACCGGAAATTCATCATTTTTAGCAAAAGTTCTAACTCTAAGCCGCCAATTATGGGCATATGATAATAAATGGTACACTACCGCAAAACGTGGGCCTACATAATCACCGTGATAATCTAGATAATCTACACCACACAAATCAACGCACTGTTCAAATTGAGTAGTTGGATCATCCTTGAGAGCTAACATAATTTCTTCTATATTATCAGCATCCACAATAATGGTCATCTGGTTATGAGTAACAGTACTAGATAATATTTTATCTGTTAATAATTGAGTAACGGCTAGCTGCAGTGCTGCTACCTTATGAGTAATGGGAGTTAATTTGTTTTCCATATTTAAAATTATCCCTTAAATTATATTATTTTTCTGGCGATGGTAGATTCACGCTTAATTTTATTTTGCAGCTGGATTATACCATACATAAGCGCTTCAGCAGTTGGCGGGCAACCAGGGACATAAATATCAACTGGAACGATTCTATCACAACCTCGTACCACCGAATAGGAATAATGATAATAGCCCCCGCCATTAGCACAAGACCCCATAGAAATTACCCACCTAGGTTCAGGCATTTGATCATAAACTTTACGCAAGGCTGGCGCCATTTTATTACATAAAGTTCCCGCAACTATCATTACATCAGACTGTCTGGGCGATGGTCTAAATACTGTTCCAAAGCGATCTAAATCATAGCGTGCAGCTCCAGCATGCATCATTTCAACCGCACAACACGCAAGCCCAAAAGTCATGGGCCACAATGAACCAGTCCTTGCCCAATTAATTATTTTATCTGCAGTAGTGGTTATAAACCCCTCTTTTAATACATTTTCTATTCCCATTCCAGTGCTCCCTTTTTCCAAATGTAAATAAATCCAGCAATTAAAATTGCCAGAAAAATCGACATAACTATAAAACCATACATACCTAAGTGTTTAAACACTAAAGCCCACGGAAATAAAAAAGCAATCTCTAAATCAAAAAGAATAAATATAATAGCGATTAAATAATAGCGCACATCAAATTTCATCCGTGCATCTTCAAAAGCTTCAAACCCGCATTCATAAGGAGAATTTTTTTGCGGATCAGGCTTATGTACCGCAATTACCCGTCCGGCAATTAATAATACCCCCCCCATTATTAAACCCAGGAGGATAAAAAATAAAATCGGAAAATATTGAGTAGATATCATTTAATATGTTACCTTTTATAAAACATGCGCCCTAAATTAAAGCCCGCTTTCGAAGCACCAATTATAGCATAACCAAAAACGGGCGGAGGAAAATGGTAGTTTACCAATCTCTCTGGAGCGCACCTTACTCTACATTATAGATATTTTAACTTAGCGCTTAAAATAAATTAATCTTTATCCTTAAAATTATAATAAGCAGTGATTTCTTGGGCTATATAACCCCATTCTAAGCCATATTTATATCCCGAAAAGCGCCCTTTTATAGCATAGGGCAAATAAATATAATTGATAACGCTTGTTTCTTTCTCAGGTAAAAGCCGTCCCTGAGCTAAAATATCCATGGTACGACTGCTAAAATTAACATAACCACTACAGATACCTACCACATCAGGACCATCTAATTTACATTTAGATAACGATAAATTGCCCCGTTTAGCAACTGCATTTACGCTAAAATTGCCCAAATTAGTGATATTGGAATAAGATTTCTTTTTTTCGCCCTCTATTTCATCAATAGTTTGTTTTAAATTTTTAACAGTAGCTGCAGTTCTGGTATAGGTGAATAATTTCCTTAAAACACTAATATCATTAATGGCTTTATTAACCTGCGCATTAAACCGTTTCACATCTAAGCCATATAAAATAATTTGCCTAACATGCATACTTTCTTCACCCGTTAAAGAAGAACCCTGGGAATCATCGGTGGATAAACTACCATTTAAAGCCGCAGATTCAAATTTCAACTTGAACCCTTTAAGATTGATGAAATCAGCTACATCACCGTGCATCATCACTAAATTTTGGCTAATTTTATACGGCTTAAATCCAATATTAACATTTCCTGAAACCAGCATTTTACCTAGATTGATATTAAGCTTATTTAAAATAAGTTTATCTACACTTGCTTCCACAATAGAATTACCGGTAATATTAGTATTAGCATAAGTATTAAATATCCTAGGCAGTTTAATATTTAACAACCTATATAAAGATGGCAGCGAGAATTTATTTATTGCTGCCTCACCAGCATAAGAAAACTCTGGGTCAAGCATAATTTTACCATTTAACGCTCCCTGTAATTCATCATTTACCGATATAGTTACCTTACTTAATTTTACTTTCTTATCGTCTAACTTAATTGCACCACCTTTCATATTTAAAAATAAATTGAATTTTTTAGTATTAATCTGCTCATTATTGGTTAAATTGCTATAATTTACTTTTGCATTTCTTAATATTAAATTATTAATAACTAAATTAATATTAGTACTTTGCCCATTATTAGTTGCAGGCTTAAAAGTCCAATTATTAATATATTGATTGTGCATAAAATTAAATTGTACGCCTTCCAGAACTATGTAATTAAAATTAAAAGTACCCTTAATTAAAGGTAATATGGAAATATCCGCATTTAACGAATTAGCTTCAATAAAATTTTTTGTTCCTAATTGAGGCGGATTAGTAATTATAAAATTTTTCACAACAAGATGCAGAGTAGGAAACATCCTAAATTCAATTGGACCATTTAAAATTAAAGTACGTCCCGTAGCTGTAAAGAATTTATGAGTAATAAAAGTCTTATGTTCATTAGGATTAAATAGATAAGCTGATATTATAATAACTAATAAGATAAAAAGCCAAATAAACGTCACTACTATTAAAAATGGTTTAATCAATTTATTTTGCATCACTAATTTCATAATTCCTCCTTATTGTTTAAATGCGAATGTTTAAAAATCAAAGCCAGATCATTTATTTACATTATTTCCAAGCTTAATTACCATGGTGCATAATATCACTATCTTACATATATTTGCCACTTATAAACTCAAGAAAATTTCTACTAAATAATTATTTAAAAAGTTATGTTAAAGAAATCTATCCAATAAGTCCTAGATTAAGATTAATATGCATTTATTGTTTGGCATAGTACAAATTAAGTAATTACCTATATTCTCCAGACTAGTAAATTATCCTAACCTACATAACCAGATTAGCAGCTTTCTGTCATTTTAGAATCTACCAATCTCAGCCCTAAAAAGGAAATTTAAATTTATTATTTGATGATAATATCTTGGATATATCACTTAATAATTATTTAATAGGAGAAAAAATTGGATAACAAGGTATCATCCACCCAAAGAGGTTCCTCGGGAAATATTCCTCTTTCAAATTATGGAAAGATCCAAAATAATGCAACTACTACGCAGAGTTCGTCACCTCTTAATCAACCGGTCAATTATGGATTTACTAAACTACAGGAAATGCCTCAAGCACTCCTACCTAACATTGATACCACACCTTCCACTGTTGCCTCATCGCAAATACCTCAACCACAATCGCTTGATTTCAATCTTATCCATAACTTCGAAACTAAAAAACTGAGGGCTCCTCTACATATAGAGTTAAAATACCTTAAATATGATGGAACGCAAGAAACCGCACGTTTTAACATTCCGCTTAAAGGTTCAGTGACCGCGCAAGCGGAGATGGTGCAGCCGCTTTTGAATCAATCTGGAAGAATTTTTAATCTAGAAAACATGTTAACTTTATTGGTTGGAACTCCTCATAATCCTGGAATATTAATAAAATTAATGAAAGATTCCACTTTAGCAGGAAATCAAAACCTAAATTTCCCGCTGCAGGAACTAGCCATAAATTTATATTGCTATACCCATATAGATCCTAATTTAAGGGAGAGAATATTATCCCAGCTAATATTTAACTTCGTTGCATTTACTCTTCCTAATGAAAATAGAATTTCCTATAGTGTTGATATATTAAAGGCACTGCAAAATTTACTTAACTTATCACAAAATAAGAAGAAGAATATAAGCCCACATTTATTAGAAGAATTATTAATTAATGTGCTTATTGGAAATAAAAGTACCTATGGGATATTAAGCACAATTAAGATTGCAGATTATAAACATTACGACCAGATAGAGTTTGAGTTAAAAAGTATATTTACACTATATTTATCTTCCTGCAAGACTATACCCTTTCCGGATAGAGAAAAAATTTTATCTAACTTAATCAAGTTAATATTTGGTTTTACTATTTCTAATTTTAGTGTTAACCAGTGTATGAGATCTAGTATTTATATGTTATTCGAGATTTTAGACCAGATCCTCTCAATAATAAAAAACGACCCTACATCAGATTTAATAGAAAACTTATTAGATAATTTGTCCCGTGCAATGGTATCTTTTCTAGAAGCAATAGCTAAATCCCCTGTAGATCCTTTGGTTCGAATGCAGAGAAGTAACATATTTTATACTCCTTTAGAAAAAACTATTAGTGAATTAAAAAATATAATCCGAAAGTTACAAGTTAACCCAAATATCCAACCTAAGTTAGCTGGTATTGAAAACACTATATCTTTATTTAGAATGGGATATAACGACCACAGGATACCAAAGTCGCAGCCAGCTACTACATCACCAACCAGTAGTTCAACCGCTGCCACTCTTGAGTGGTTCTATAGGGGAGGAGATGATAGGTGGTAGATGATAATTAATTACCCTTAAGGGTAATTTGAGTAAGTATATTCAAATGGTTGCTTTTGCGTTTATACCGTAAACCACAAGGAAAAATGGTATGCCTAGTAGAAGAGTAATAGTTACTATGATAAAATTATGGATGAAGCATATGAGGCCCTAGAGGCACACAATTGTAGCGAAACAGAATTATTAAACTATGACCGTATGGAGATGATCAATATGGATATGCGAGCACGCGAAGCTTATGCTGAAGATCGGGGTGAGGCACGCGGTGAAGCGCGTGGAATAAAAATAGGTGCCATTAATATTGCCCAAGCAATGCAAAAATCCGGTGAATTAGATGAAAAAATAGCATTATATACCGGATTATCCTTAAGTGAGATTGCAGAATTAGAAGAATACATGAGAGGCTCTAATAATCAAAGTTATCCTGTAAAATAACTATGCGCTCAAATACTAAAGCACCTAGTGTATCTGTAATATTAGTATATTGATCAATTGCTAAAGCGTCCTTATTTAAGTCTACATATATACTA
>JAGOUD010000233.1 GCA_018061465.1 Burkholderiales bacterium | reverse complement strand
TGTAGCCTTAACTATATTTTATATTTTAAATAAGAAGTTTACGAGTAACCTGCTTCGGGCATAAGATACTATGAAGCCATATAATCATTCATTAATCCGCCAAGTGGCAAAAGAACTAGATTCCACTATAGCAACCAATTTAGGAATTCGCGCAACTAATGATATTGAAGCAATAAAAACCTGGTTAGCTGAATTTAAGTCAAGTCCGAATACTTTTACTTCATATAAGCAATGCGCTGAACGTTTTATTATGTGGAGTATGCAACATAGTTTAACTCTTGAAAGTCTTAAACGTGAAGATATTGAAGATTATCAATTATTTTTAGCGGCACCTACACCACATGAATTGTGGTGCGGACCAGCTGTAGGAAGAAAAAACCCCTCCTGGAAACCATTTGTGCGTGGTCTGTCTAATTCGAGTATTAAATTAAACCTACAGATTTTAGCTACTATGTATGAATATTTAGTACAAAGCGGTTATTTAGCAATTAATCCATTTCACCTAATTAAGCGTAAAGCAGCCCGCCTAACTCTTAATAATAACAATAATATACAGCGTTATTTAACCCATAAAGAATGGAACTTAATTATTGAATATTTAGAGAATATGCCTAAAATAGATAGTGTTCAACAACGCAATTATCACAGAATAAAATGGATATTTAATTTATTATACTACTCTGGCTGTCGCCGCAGCGAAGTTATCAATGCCAAAATGGCTGATTTTATGTATAAACGTGACCAATGGTGGCTAAAAGTAATTGGTAAAGGTAATAAATATGGAGAAATTCCCGTGCCCAATGCATTGCTATTAGCTTTAGTAGACTACCGGAAATCCTTAGGGTTATCGGACTACCCTAATTCATTAGAAACCAATATCGCATTAATTAATAATATTCACTTCAAATCTAGAAAATTAGTAGCCATCAGCGACTCCATGCTATACAAAATTATAAAAAACACTTGTAGAAATATAGCTAATGAAGTGAAACTAATTGATTCTGGAGCAGCATACGTTATTGAAAAAGTATCTACTCATTGGCTCAGGCATACCTCAGCAACACATCAGGTAGATGCTGGAATTGATATTCGGGTGGTAAAAGAGAATTTACGCCATAGTATGCTAGAGACTACTATGCGCTACCAGCATACTGAAGATGATGTACGACATCGGGAAACCACAGAAAAATTTGGCGTTAAATGAGCATCAACTCTTATTCCGAATCCGGAGCGCTAATTCTTCGTCCAATTTTTTCTGTGCTGTATTTATTTTCTGCTCGGCATCTATTACTTGCACTTTTCTCTTTTCTCTATGCTGATTTATTTTTCCCTGAGCATATGGTATTTCCCAAGCTTCCTTGTTATTCTGATTTATATTAATTACCGTAACTCTTCCGCTCCACTGTCCCTTATTCATTGGGCCTATTAATATTTGAGTTGGGTTGAATTTATCCGGACTGTATACAATTATTTCATCCCCATCAGGTTGAAAATCTTTAAACCTTCCGCAAATTGTAATAGTGGGTACCTTCTGTGGATGGATAAAATCTTTAATTTTTTCGGGAAAGGAAACTATACATTCTCCAATAATAAATTTGCCCTTTTCAAAATAACCCTTAAGCTTATCTCCAGGTCTTAAATATGCATAATCTATTCTCACCTCCTCACTCTTAACTTCTACTGCACAAGTAAGGATACTATTACCTTCAAATAAACCATTAGTAAACTTTCCTACATATGTATACTGTCCCTGCCAAAACTTAAATAGCCCTCTAGAATTTTGCCCATTTTCAAATTCTCCGGTATAATTATCGCCATTTTTATATATTAGTTCTCCTCTCGTAGCATGCGGCTTACATAAATTATTTATTGCTCCCTTATAAATATTGTGATTACTGAATTTTATTGAGGTATTTGATAGTTCTCCAGTTTCTTCGTTATATGTTCCGCTCACTATGCTCACCATAGTATATATCCGGCATCGTGAATTTATTGGAAGTGGATTAGTATCACTATAGTTTTCATCTAAAAGTATAACAACATTTTTATTATCATTAGTAGCATGCTCAGGCCTATAGCAACCTATAACATTAGGAGTTATGGTGATGCCTTGGAGAGCAATTGGTTCAACTAATTTAAATTGTGTGCCATACTCATCACAATATAACCAATTAGTAGCAGTATCTTTAGCTACTGTAAGAGTAGATTTATCTGCGTACTCTATAGTACCTCCGGCTAATATAAACATAGAATTAGTATCTACAAGTAATTTATGTAGCGCTTGGTCATTTTGAGCTTCGCTTCTTTTAATATCTTGTTTCGCCCTTATAAAGTCAAATTGCTGTTTTTGAGAAAAACTGCCCTTGTTATAATTATACTTAGCTGCAATTTGCTCCTCTACATTTACAGTTATCCATACCCCAACCTTTTGACCGTGGTTCATTTTGCCTATAGAGATTTCATTAAAATTCTCCCTATACCAAATAATATTTTCTCCATGCGGGGATAGTTTATAAAATCCCCCACTATAGATAGCGTTATCTATTCTATGATTTAAAAATCCCCTAATAAATTCACCATTTTCAAAGTAACCGTTAAACTCCAGTACTGTCTTTTTTAAAATCCCCATACCGTTAAACAGATTATTTTTAAAATATCCGGTGTATTCGATACCCTCTGAGT
>JAGOUD010000232.1 GCA_018061465.1 Burkholderiales bacterium | reverse complement strand
TACCTATTCTATTCACAGCAATAACTCACTATCCTTAACTCGTTCGTGATTTACAAATTGTCGGCAATAATAACGCAACGGTGATAATTAGACAAACCATACCATTTAACCAATGAAACTCATGGCTGTAAATAACATAACACACAAAGGTGACTGGTGGCACTAAACCAATAAATACGGAGGTTAATTCGGCACCCAGTTTTTGAATCGCACGTTGATTAAAATAAATTGGCACAATTAGTGAAGCAAAGCTAATCAAAATTAACGCGCCTAAATGAGTCAGCATATTTGCCCACAGATGAAGCTTTGGCACCATAACCAGCGCAATGCACCACAAGAACCAAAACCGCGTCGCTAAAACCTGTAATGAATTCAAATTGCCTAAGCTAGCTAATTTAGCCGAATTAAGAATATACAGATAAAAAGCTCCACCTGCCAGCACACCAAGTAAAATTCCTAAACTGGTTGAATGACCAACTGGCACAACATAAAATAGTTCCAGTAAAATCAAACTAACTATTAACAACATCAGACTAATCAACCGCTTACGACTTTTTTGTATGAAATTTAAGCGGATAAATCCAATGATTGCTAAACTGATAAATAATGCCGACATGGCAATAAATGGATCTGCAACATAACTGGCATACACCATGCACACCCAATCCAGCGCCAAACCAATACTCATCCAAATATAAATAGATTTATGCTGCCAACATACCGTATAAGTAAGTTTAATTCGCTTAAAACTCAACAAATTAAACACCATTAAAGCCACACTACTCATAACTAATAGCGCAATAAGTGGGTTGACATCCGCAATTAAATTATTTAAAAACACAAATGCCACCGAAGAAAGCAGCACATAAATCAACGCATCAATATAACCAGAGCGCATACACAAACTTTCTTAATCTGATCTAATCCTACAAACTGCACGGTATATAAAATCGCAATAACTATAGCAGCTTATACATCACGAACTCGGGATAACTAAATCCTTGTATACAAAAAGACTTCATTAATGGGCTCATGACAAAATTATTTTTAATATAGAATTCTTGCGCAGATACGTTACTGCTTAAGGTGCAAACCCATAATCTACTTACTTGAGATATTCGTATTTGCCCTTCAGCCGCACGTAATAAGCGGCTACCAATTTTCATCCCTTGAAAGTTTTTCTCAATATAAAAAGCATAAATTTCCAATCCAGATTGTTGAATGCGGGATGAACCATAAGAAATAAATCCCAGCAATTTACCGTGAAGCTCCGCAACTAAAAATTTAGTATTAAAGCTTCGCAAAGCTGCAGCAAACCCATATAAGCGTTCATCAATATTCATTGATTCTAAGATTAAGTCATCCATTAAACCTAAATAGGTCTGCCGCCAACAGACAACACTCAGCTCCGCTAATTGATATTCATCGCCAATTTTAGCATCACGAATAATTATCTCTTGTATATTCATAAGACACCTCATTAAAAACTCTTATAAAATTAATTCGTATGAGGGATGTTCTAAACCAGTTGGCTCATAAAACTCATTTTTTACCCATTCAAAATTTAGTTTAAGCAACATTCGTTGTGAGGCTTGATTGGCTGGGTTATGCCCTGCAAATAATTTAGAATGTTTTTGCTGGCGACTAAATTCAATTACTGTATCCAAAGCATCATAGGCATAATTTTTACCCCAATACTCAGGGAGTAAGTGCACACCAATTTCATAAATTTGTTGTAATGGATCACGTGGACGCAAACCACAACAACCAATAAAGTGATTTTCTAAATCGAATAATGGCCAATATTGAAGCTTGAAATTGACTTGATTATCAATCTCTTGCTGCAATCGTGCTCTCACTTCAACCTGACTAAATTTACCACTCGCCGCTATGAAGCGGCTAACTTCAGGATTAAGCCATAACCGCTCTGCCAATTCAAGCATATCGCAACTCCAGAGCCCAAACCTTAAGCGCTGACTACCCAAATGAAAATCATTATTCGGCATAACTCGCCAATTTATACTCAAGATTAGTTTTTACAATTGGCCACTCAGAATTTAAAATGCTATACACGTAACCATCGCCAATTGCGCCATTTTCTAAAATTCGATGATTTCGCAAAACTCCATCTAATTTAGCGCCTAAGCGTTCAATTGCACGCCGACTAGTAAAGTTAAAGGAACTAGTTCTAAATTCGACTTTAATACAACCTAAAACCTCAAACGCATGTTTAAGTAATAAATATTTGGCTTCCGTATTCAAAATTGTCCGCTGACAACTCTTACGATACCACGTGTAACCAATTTCCAGCCGACGATTAGCTTCATCCAAATTACAATAAGTAGTCATCCCAGCAACACCGTTACCCAGCTTAGATGGATCGCGCCGATCAATAATTGTAAACGGATACATTAATCCCTGCTCATACAGCTTGATCCTACGTTTAATTTCACAACCATATTATCGGGAGTTGGAACACTGGTGTACCACAGTTTCCATAGTTCACCATCGTGGACAGCTTCGGTTAAATTTACTGCATGTGAAAAAGTGGTTGGTAGTAACACAACATATTTCCCATCTAATTCAAGATTTTCTATCCATCTGCTCATTTCACCATCCTTAGTAATTACAAAGTACATAAGTTTAATATAACACCGTGAATAACAACTAAATTTTTAAGTATTCCAGTTTAAA
>JAGOUD010000231.1 GCA_018061465.1 Burkholderiales bacterium | reverse complement strand
CATAATTTTTAGCAATCTCTAGAGTTTTATCAGTAGAATAGTTATCTAACAATATAATATCTTCAAATTGATACAATGAATTTAGACAGCGCTCTAAATATTTTTCTCCATTTTTTATATTAATTGGAATGCTTAACACATCAGCTCCCACTAATAAACTCAAGACAGTTTCTCAACTCGTCATTGCTAATGAAACCATCTAAGAACCTAATCATGTTCTAATATTTAAATTAGATATAATTTCGATAATAAGTTTAGGTCTCAAATTGTTTTAAAAAAGCAGTTTCTCCGGCAAAGCCACTTTTAACTTTTACCCAAACTTGTAAAAATACTTTACAATTGATCAGATGTTCAATATCCAGGCGCGCTTCACTAGAAATAATCTTGAGTTTAGCTCCATCTTTACCAATTACCATTCCTTTCTGGTTAATCTTATCCACCAAAATAGTGGCGCTAATTCTAGTCAGCTTTGGATCAGAAGTAGAATATTCATCTACCAGTACCGCAATGTTATATGGCAATTCTTGCCCTAAATGGCGAAATAGCTTTTCACGAATAATTTCTCCAACTAAAAACTGGGTATTTCTATCAGTTAATTGATCCATTGGATATAAAAATTGCCCAAGCGGTAAATATGGCTTAATTGCCCCCAGCATTTCATCAATGCCCGCATGATGTTTGGCTGAGAGCTGTACTACATCTTTAAAGGGAAATTTAGTGCTTATTTCTGCAATATATTTTTTTAATTCCCCTTTGTCTTTAATTTTATCTTGCTTATTCACCACCAAAATAACTGGACGATCAGGTGGCAATAATGCAATTACTGCCTCATCTCCGGCATTAAATAACCCAGCTTCAACCACATATAATATAACATCAACCTGAGACAAGCTATCAATAACAGCCTGATTTAGTAAATTATTAAATTTATTTAAATACCGCTTTTGAAATCCAGGAGTATCCACAAATATAAATTGGTAATTATTCTCTGTAAAAACCCCTTTAATTTTATGTTGCGTAGTTTGTGGCTTACGCGAAGTTATACTAATTTTTTGCCCAATTAGATGGTTCATTAATGTAGATTTACCTACATTCGGACGACCAATTATTGCAATAAAGCCGCATCTGCTATCTAAATGATTATCATTAATTTCCAAGTTTGACATATTTACCTTTTAAAACATTAAGTACTTCATAAGCCGCTAATTGACTGGCTTCTTTTTTGGTCTTGCCCAGTGCGGTAATATAAATATCCAGCTCTGGAATACTACACGCCACCTTAAATACTGCATTATGGTCAGGACCTATCATTTCTACCATATCATATTTAGGCGGTAATAAACGGCGTTCTTGTAAATACTCCTGCAAGATAGATTTATTATCTTTTAAAATAAGACTATGCGCATTAGTTAGCTTTGCAGCATACACTTGTTCAACAACCGCCTTTACCCGATTAAAATCCGAATCAAAACTAATAGCCGCAAAAACAGCCTCGACACTATCAGCTAAAATTGAAGCTCTAAACCGCCCTCCCGATTTTTCTTCGCCGTTTTCTAACAATAAATATTTACCCAGTTCCAATTCTTGAGCAATATTGACTAAAGTTGCTTCATTGACTAATGCTGAACGCATTTTAGATAATTCGCCCTCAGCTAAATCTGGGTATTGGTTATACAAGTTAAGCGCTACAACATAGTCAAGTATACTATCACCTACAAATTCAAAGCGTTCATAATTTAATTTACTATAACTTTTATGAGTTAATGCCTGTGTTAATAGCGCAACATTCTTAAATTTATAATTTAATTTTTGCTGTAATTCATCAAGATTTGCCATGATTAAATCTTAGTTCCAATCCGTTTAAAATCATGAAAATTTAACCACACAAAAATTGCCTTACCTAAAATAGCATCTTGGGTAACAAACCCCCAATAACGGCTATCAAAACTATTATCCCGATTATCCCCCATCATAAAATATTTACCTTTGGGCACAATGCACGTAAAGCCATCATTACCTTGATAAGTGCAATTTTGGCTATCAGGAAAAGTTTGCACTTGAGCGCTAACTAGTGGCGATATTTTATCCCATGTAATTATGCGGTGTTTAACTCCACTTAAATTTTCAATAAACTGCTCATTATCAATCTCAATATCTCCTTGAGGAGGTATATCTTCGCTATAAGTATAACTTCCATCTTCGGTATAATTTAGCGGCACACCATTGATAGCTAAACGCTTATTGTAATATTCAATCTTATCACCGCCAATAGCTACTACCCGTTTAATTAAATCCCGATTTTTAGCCAATGGATCTTTAAATACCACAACATCTCCGCGCTTTACCTGATTAATTGGAATTATGACTTTATTGGTAAATGGTTCCCGAATACCTAAGGTATACTTATTAACTAAAATAAAATCACCAACAGTTAAATTGGGACGCATCGAGGAACTCGGAATTTGATAGGCTTCAAATAAAAATGCACGTAAAACAAAAACGCCAAGCACTACCGGAAAAAATTCATAAGCATAATGAATATAATGCGGGCGGGTTTTAGCATTGCTGCGGGTTTTAGCCCAATATAATTTATCCACAATTAATATACTACCGCTTAGAATTACCAATACAAATAATACTGTGGCAAAATCAGTCCATTCTGAAATAACGCCGACTAAACCCAAAATTAAAATAAAATAACCATTCTCCATAGCCTTACTT
>JAGOUD010000230.1 GCA_018061465.1 Burkholderiales bacterium | reverse complement strand
TTTAATCTGTGGAGAATCAGTAAACACAAAATAATGACGCTCATTGGATAAACAAAAATTTGCTTCACAAGAGTTATAAAACTCTGCCCAGAATATATCATATTTACCGGTGCAAATATACAAAATGGCAATTCTATTATTTATAATCATTCCTAACTTCTGTTTATAGAATAACTATGTTTAGTTATGTCATACCGGAATTAATCCGATACCCGCATCTTAAATTTATTACAGTTTAAGTTTTTGATTTATATTCTATATAACAATATATTCACCATATGTTTAACAAATTTTTCAAAATTTGTTTGACAGGCTACAAATGTTCATACTATAATACCCACCTTAGCCTCAATAGCTCAGACGGTTAGAGCGACGGACTGTTAATCCGCAGGTCGTAGGTTCGATTCCTACTTGAGGCGCCAACTTTTTATCAAAACAATCTATCTGCCAAGCCGATGTAATTATGTGGAGTTAAACTAAGTAGTTGTTGCTTCACTTCTTGTGGTAATTCCAAACTTTGAATAAATGTTGCTATACTAGACTGGTTTAATTTTTTCCCACGAGTTAAATCCTTTAACTTTTCATAAGCATTACTAATTCCAAATTTACGCATCACAGTTTGAATTGGTTCGGCTAATAACTCCCAATTATCATCTAAATCCTTATTAATTACTTCAGTATTTATTTCTAACTTATTTAATCCTTTTAATAATGAACTATACGCTAACACACTATAGCCAATTACTACTCCAAGATTTCTCTGTACTGTAGAATCAGTTAAATCACGTTGAAAACGTGAGATCGGTAGTTTTTGGGCAAGATGAGTAGCCAATGCATTAGCTAGCCCTAAATTACCTTCACTATTTTCAAAATCAATTGGGTTGACCTTATGGGGCATAGTAGAACTTCCAACCTCACCTGCAATTACTTTTTGCTTAAAATAATTATATGCAATATAACCCCACATATCACGGCAAAAATCAAGCAGTATGGTATTAATTCGACATAAATTATCCATAATTTCAGCAATATAGTCATGTGGTTCAATTTGTGTGGTATAGGGATTAAAAGTTAACCCCAATTGCTCTTCAACTAATATTTTAGCTAAGTGGTGCCAATTAACTTGTGGATGACTCACCACATGAGAATTATAATTGCCTACTGCCCCATTAATTTTACCCAATAGTTGCTGCTTATCTAACAACTCTAATTGACGCAACAACCGATAGTATACATTATAAAATTCTTTACCAACGGTGGTGGGAGTGGCGCTTTGTCCATGGGTACGACTCATCATGGGAACTAATTTATATTTGGTTGCCAAGGTTAATATTTGTTGCAATACTTTATCTAACTCTATTTTTAAGATCTGATTTTTAATATCCTTTAGCATTAATCCATAACTTAGATTATTTATATCTTCTGAAGTGCATGCAAAATGCACGTATTCACGATATTGATGCAATTTATTGCATGAGGCAATTTGTTCTTTAATATAGTATTCAATGGCTTTTACATCATGGTTGGTAACTTTTTCAATCTCTTTAACACGCAAGCTGGCATTCAAATCAAAATTGTTATATATAGCATCTAAATGCTGAAGTTCATCTTCATTAAGAGGAATTAATCCAACTTCAGGTGTAGCAAATAATAATTTCAACCATTCAATCTCTACTTTAACTCGATATTTAATTAACCCAAATTCAGAAACATATTCCTGTAAATGGCGCACTTTATCTATATATCGACCATCTAATGGTGATATTGCTAATAAATAATTCATATAGTTATCTAACTTTCTTTACTCTACAGTAACACTTTTGGCTAAATTTCTGGGTTTATCATCATCAGTACCACGTATTATTGCAGTGTGATACGCCAGTAATTGTAAGGGAATTGTATATAAAATCGGTAATAAATAATGGGGTACATTGGCTGCTGGCATATGAATAATTTTTTTACACTTAAGTTTTAAATTGTCCACAACATCCGTAAATAAATAAACTTCACCTTGCCTCGCTAATATTTCTTGAACATTAGATTTTGTTTTTTCCATTAATAACTGCGATGGCATTAAAACAATGCTTGGCATCTCATTGTCGATTAAAGCTAAAGGTCCATGCTTTAACTCTCCACAGGCATAACTCTCAGCATGAATATATGAAATTTCTTTTAATTTTAAGGCGCCTTCTATAGCAACCGGATATAAAGTGTGTCGTCCTAAAAATAAGGCGTGCTGCTTATCTTTTAATTCTTTGGCAATTTCTTTTAGTTGCTCCTCTATTTTTAATACTTCAAAAATTAAATTAGGCAATTTCCTAATCTCAAGTATAATTTCAGCTTCAGCACTTGCAGATAAATGCCCACGAACTTTAGCTAAAGTATACGTTAAATAGAGTAAAACTACTAATTGTGTGGTAAAAGCTTTAGTTGAGGCAACTCCAATTTCAACTCCAGCCTGGGTTAAAATATGTAATTTAGATAATCTGACTAAACTGCTTTCGGGAACATTACAAATAGATAAGGTATTTGGCATCCCTAATTCATGCGTAAATTTTACTCCAGCTAAAGTATCTGCGGTTTCACCAGATTGAGAAATATTAATAACTAATGCGCGTGGATTAGTTGGAAATTTTCTATAACGATACTCACTAGCAATGTCTATGCTGCAATCTAAATGAGCAAATTCTTCAATCCAATATTTAGCAATATAACCCGCATTTAAACT
>JAGOUD010000229.1 GCA_018061465.1 Burkholderiales bacterium | reverse complement strand
CTCTAAGGGTTTTAAGACTTATACTATTCCGCAGTTGAAGTTTGTATATGATGAATCATTAGCTCGTGGCGATAAAATTTTGGGTATTCTAGGTCAAGTTAAGCAAGAATTTAAAGACTAATAATAAGTATATTAGGGGGAGGTGTACTGTAGTACATTAGGAGGCTTTTATCAGGCTCGACAAAGCTCAGGATTCAAAGACAATCAACATATACTCGAAGTATTTGAATTCTGGGCAAGGAGAATCGCAATCAAAGGCTCCGACATGTACTGTAGTACATTAGGAGGCTTTTATCAGGCTCGACAAAGCTCAGGATTCAAAGACAATGAGTATAAATGAAAAATAAAATTGATGGGGTATTCTTACTTAATAAACCGCTTGGTTTAAGTAGTAATACGGCTTTGCAAAAAGTAAAACGAATTTATAAGGCGCAAAAAGCAGGGCATACTGGTACTCTTGATCCATTAGCAACTGGGTTACTACCAATTTGCTTTGGGGAGGCAACCAAATTTGCCAAGTATTTACTTGAAAGCAATAAGGAGTATATTGCAACGATTAAATTAGGTGAAGCAACTACGACTTATGATAGCGAGGGAGAAATAATTTTTTCTGGTAAGGTAAATGTAACAATTAATGAAATTAGACAAGCTTTATTAAAATTTACCGGCGAAATTAATCAAATACCTCCAATTTATTCAGCACTAAAAGTTAATGGAAAGGCATTGTATGAATATGCCAGAAATAATGAAGAGGTAATAATAAATTCACGTCCAATACATATTTATGTAAACGAGTTATTAGAGTTTGTTGCTCCCAACATAATTAAAATAAAGGTACGGTGTAGTAAAGGCACTTATATTAGAACTTTGGCTCATGATATCGGGGTATATTTGGGATGTGGTGCACATCTTGTTGGTCTAGTACGTACTAAAACTAATAATTTTGATTTGGATAATAGTACAAATTTAGATGATTTATCTACTATGTCCGAAGCTATGCATATAACATTAGTGTTGCCTGTTGATATTTTAGTGCAACACTTAAGTCGGATTGATTTAACTACTGATGAATTTAAATATGTTAAAAATGGACATAAATTTTATTCTAAAGCTACAAATTTAGGCCAAATTAGGCTTTATTATGATGACCATTTTTTAGGTATTGCAAATTTAATTAATAATTATATTTGTCCAGTACGCCTTATAGTAACCAACTAATTAGCTACAAGGTATACTGGCGACTATATTGTTATCTGGAGAATATATATTAATCCCGTTTTGGCTAGCACTTTCCCAGCGATGCTGCTGTTCAATAACTAATTGCTTAGCAGCATCGTAACCCATATTATGATGAATTAATGCGGCTTCTCTACTAAAATTATAGTCTTTACTTTCAAGTTCAGTGCCTCTAGGTGAACGATAAATTAAACGCACCACATCAACTCGATGTGCTAACCCAAGTTTAGCAATTTCTTGTACTTCTGGAATTTTTAACTGCTCTTCAGTTAATAAGCCACTTAAATAATTAATTGCATGAGATAAGTTCTGAGTAGTAGCCACCAAAGCTGTAGGACGTTTTGAATGGGATGAATATTGAATATCTTTCACCCGTTCGAGCATTCCGTCCATAGAATGAGGATATGGACCACTTGCAGAAAATAAATCAATCATGAAACATAATATATTTTCCATTTCATCTGGATGGTCTGCAAATTCATCAATCAGTTTAAAAATAGGCGTGTTAGAAAACACTCCACCATCAATATAATACTTATTGCCAATTTTGACAGGTGGAAAAGCCGGTGGCAGCGCTCCAGTTGCTAAAACATGATCTAGTGTAATTTCTTCTTCAAAACTATCAAAAAACACGAACTCACCCGAACTAAGTTCAACTGAACCTAAGCATAAGCGAGTTTTCTTTTCATTCAAATATTTAAAATCAATTAATTCACTCAGCGTTTCCCGTAATGGTGAAGTATCATAATAACTCAATTGTTCCGGGACAGCTTTGGTTAAAAAAGCTGGATTAATTAATCTTGATTTATAAAATGCAGGATTTCCATTCAAAGCCATATGTGCACCAAACCAATTATGCACTTTATGTAATTTATATTCTGGAAACATTGGGACAGGCACATCAAAAGTTATAAGATCCCAAAATTTATGCAGCTTCTCTACTCGTTTTTCCACGGGATTACCCGCAATTATTGCGGCATTAATTCCACCAATCGAGATACCTATAATCATATCAGCAGAATAACCAAATTCTCTAAATGCTTGGTATGCTCCAACCTGATAAGCGCCTAACGCACCACCACCTTGCAGTACATAACATATCTTTCTTTTTAATCTTTTGCTTGGCCTAAATTTAATAATTTTTTTCCCACTTGTTTTAGTCATTTCTTACCCCTTAACTAATCCACCACACATTGTACCATTAAATTATATAATTGCCTAATTAATTTTCATTATGTAGTAAAAAATTAGACATAAAATATTTTAACCATAAAACCCACCCTAAATATTTAGCTGTTAAAAAAATTAATACAAAAATCCCACTATGAGGTAAAATATCTTTAGCAAAAATTATTGTTTGCTCGAATAGTATTCATTTCTAAGGGCTAAATTTATGGAAAACCACACTAGTTACACCGCATATATTCCTGATAAAAATGGGCATATTAATTATTCTCATAGTGAAAATCAGGTATGGAATATTCTTTATGATAGACAAGTTAATATAGTACAGCGTTATGC
>JAGOUD010000074.1 GCA_018061465.1 Burkholderiales bacterium | reverse complement strand
GAATATATATGTTCCTATCGGGTTTACCACTGAGACTTCTCTTCAGATTATCTATAATTTCATCTTTTTCCTCAGGTGTACACTTCTTTTGAACTAAGGCATTCATGAGACTGCTTATGGCGAACTCGACTAGACTATCTATGTTCATATAGGGTTCATTATCCCATTGCAGACACATAGATATAAATTCTGCTTGAGCGGTTAGAGATAAATTTTTAAATAAAGGACTGGATATAATATTTTTGCCTATCTGGGTTAAATCCTTGTAAATAAATTGATCTTTTGATATCCATTTAAAACGTGTATCAGTCATAAAGAACCCACATACACCTATGCTATATTTTAGCTGAGATGGCTCATTAATCTCAGTATTATAAAGTTCCTTAGCCGCATCTCTTAAAAAGGAAACAGATATTATGGAGCTTTCAGTTTTAATCTCTTTGGATACCTTGGTAGACCAATCTTCCTGTATCTTAAGGATTTTCTCCCATGCAGCTTTGCTTTTAAATGTCCAGGGGTTATATGTTGGGTTTTTTGCTCCAGCGTTAAACAAAAGTTCCTTTCTAGACTGATTAGTTGGTTGTGGAGGAGCCTCCCGGCTAGGCCAGGTATCTCTTCTTCTAGTCGTAGTTAAACTTAAATTCATTGGGAGCTTCCTTCTTTAGATAAATGCGGAAAATTTTAGGAAATGCTGTCAATATTTATACCTGTAAATCACATGTAAAAAATGGCTGCATATATTAACGGCGATAATGCGGGATTATAACTAAACTTAATTAGTAAGTACATGGCTTTTTTAGGTGGGGCCCATACGGACCTGACAGGGCAGCTTTAGGTTAACCTTAAGTATGGGTTAATATTCGGGTAAAGTTCAAGCTAAATGGTAGTGAGTTTTACGTATTCTGCCACGGATAAATTTTCTGCGCGTTTTTTACAATCAATGCCTATACTAGCTAAAATATCCTGATCAAATAGATTTTTTAAGCTATTGGTAATAGTTTTACGCCGTTGATTAAATGCGGTAGTTACAATATGGTTGAGTTTTTTCTCATTAATATGCTGCCACAAATTTAATGGCTTAGGTTTTAAACGAATGAGTGCTGATTCTACTTTAGGCACTGGTGTGAATGAATTACAGCTTACATCTAATAATTTAATGCAGTTAAAGCGATATTGCAACATGACACTGAGCCTGCCGTAATCTTTATTATTAGGGCTAGCACAAATTCTCTCGACCACCTCCTTTTGTAACATAAAATGCATATCAGTTATATTATCAAATTGGGCCAGATGAAAAAGTAGTGGGGTAGATATATTATAAGGTAAATTACCTGCAACTCGAAGTTGTGGCTTTTCTTTAAAGGTATAGTCAAACTTTAAGGCATCATGGGAATGAATAATCACTGGGTGGGCAAATTGGGTATTGTGCAGCAGTTTTACAATATCACGATCTAATTCTATTACATGTAATTGCTTGAGGCTTTCGGATAATGGGTGAGTAAGTGCTCCCCGCCCTGGTCCAATTTCCACCATAAAATCATCAAACTGTGGATTAATTAAGTTAATAATTTGTGCAATAACAAATTCATCGTTGAGAAAGTTTTGCCCAAAACGTTTTTTAGCCGTAGCGTTCATTGCGATTGCTTTTTCTGAGTTATAAAAATAGCAATTGCAGTAATTATGGTAAAGATTATACTTAATACTAAACTACCAAAGACCTTAAATTGTACCCAAACATATTCGGAAAAATTAAAAGCTACCAGCAAATTTAATCCACCCATAGCAATGAAAAATAGCCCCCAAGATAAGTTAAGTTTAGACCAAAATGAGTTAGGTAGGTTAATTTCCTTACTCAACATTAATTTTATGCCATTTTTACCCAGAGTTTGCCCAATTAATAAAGATCCCCCCATAATCCAAAATAACAATGTCGGTTTTAACATAACAAAAGTTTTATTTTGTAGTATAATAGTTAAGCCCCCAAATATGGTAATTAAAAGAGTGCTTAACCACGTATTTTTACTAATGGAATTATATTTTATTTTATAGAATAATAATTGTGCCCAGCTGGCAATTATACAAGCTCCTGTTGCCCAAAAAATATTTTTAGTAAAATAGTAGATCCCGAAAAATATAACTAATGGCACCATTTCAAAGAGGGGGTTATTTTGCATAGAAAACCTTAATAAATAATTTATTTGGTGAGTTTTTGCTCACAGATAAATATTATAGCATTTACTTACCTGCGCAAATAAAATTATCCGCATTATAAAGTAGAGCAATGAAATTAACTTTTTGGTATGATATAGGGATCGGTTGCATTAGTTTAACAATTTAGGAATAAATTATGACGAGTATGGTCCTGCAAATTCTGGGTTTAATTGATTTGACCTCCTTAAATGATGATGATAATGAAGACACAATAATTAAGTTATGCAACACGGCACACACTACTTATGGTAATGTGGCAGCTATTTGTATATACTCCAGGTTTATCCCTATTGCTAAACATAGATTACACCAGTCTCAATTAAATATTCCTATAGCTACAGTGGTTAATTTTCCGCATGGTTCATCTGATATTGAATTAACTTTATATGAAATCCAACTTGCATTAGCTCGCGGTGCGGATGAAATTGACTTAGTATTTCCCTACCATTATTTTAAAAATGGCAATTTTAAAATTTGTCATACTCTGCTTAGCCAGGCGAAACAAATGTGTGGGGGTAAATTACTTAAAGTGATTCTTGAAACTGGGGAACTAAAAACAACAGAATTAATTGCCGCAGCCAGTCAACTTAGTATTGAATGTGGTGCTGATTTTATTAAAACTTCTACGGGTAAAGTGGTAGTTAATGCAACTTTAACTGCTGCTGAAGTAATGTTAAATACCATTCGTGCATCAGGTGGATCGTGTGGATTTAAAGCTTCTGGTGGAATTAGAACTGTGATTGAAGCTCGGCAATATATAGATTTAGCCACTAAAATTATGGGGCAAAACTGGGTGAATCCTAAAACCTTTCGCTTAGGGGCCTCAACTTTGCTCAATGATGTACTAATACATTTAACCTAACATGCATAAGTATTATAGTAAGAAGCTATTAACCACAATTTCCCAACATTTGGCTAATGGCGGAGTAATTGCCTATCCCACCGAGTCCTGTTATGGTTTGGGATGCGACCCGTTTAATCGTCATGCAGTTGATAAAATATTTAAACTTAAAGGGCGCAGTAAAAATAAGGGGTTGATTGTAATTGCCGGGGATATAGCGCAGTTAAAAACTTAATTATGCCATTGACAATAGAGGATAAGCAAGAGCTAGATAAGTATTGGCCTGGAGCATTTAGTTTAATTTTACCAGTAACTAATAAAGTGCCGCGTAATTTAATGGGTAAAAACCATAAAATTGCTGTTAGAGTTACCAAACATAGTTTAGTAAAGCAGTTATGTAATAGTCTGAATCTACCGTTGGTTTCAACTTCTGCCAACCGCTCCGGGAATAAACCAATTCGTAATTATCGTGAATGTGTACGCCAGTTTGGAAAGAAAGTACTGGTTCTACCTGGATTAACTAATTTTGCTAAACAACCCTCTACTATAATAGATTGGGCTACCAGGCAAATTTTACGCTAATTTTGTAGGTTTTAATATTTTCAAAAGCATAGTTATTCTATTAACAGCCCAGAGTAACAGCCCTGAGGTACGTGTGCCTACTACCTAAAAAAATCAATATTCAGTATTATAAATTAATTATAATCGCTACTTATATATTGCAAGCTTATTAAAGGATAATCATGGCAACCCCCATAACAAAGCACTCGACCACCGCAATACGAGGTGTTGATAATACAACCCCACGGTATACCCCTAGATTTCAATTCAATTTAGAGGATTTTAATGACCTATTGTTACGCGTTGACAACCAGTTGAATCCGGGTTGGGTGGAGCGAGTGAGTGAGCTATTTTTCTGTTGTATACAACCAGAGAATAAGGTTGTTGAGTTTAACCATATATATACAGCACTACTGCAACTTTGGGACGAAATTGATGATTTAGCTATTTACGTGCACGAGCAGAATAATATAAATAAAAAAGACTGGGAGCTTATGTCGCTATACATGGGGATGGTTAAAGTAGCAATCCCATTTTTAGATAGAAATCGTGACCGCCTTCAGTTAAATTACTTAAGTACTAGAATAATACCTGCTATGGAGAATCATGAGGTCCTCAACCACTTCATGAACTTTTTTCATCAGATTTCAAGTATACTACGTATCTTCGATGATCTTTTTTCTGAAAACCGGTTCACCCCAAACGACATAGATATTATATATAATTATTCGACTATATGTAAAGGCATGCAACATCCAGAGGACAATTTCGCGGAAATTAATAGAATTATTAGTCTGCAACACGAAATAAATACTCATAAAAATATAGACTATGAAAATAAAATGGTAACCATCATTCTTACTTCCCCTCCTTATTCCCGAGAAGTTCCCGGAAGGATAGAAGTTAACATTGAATTTCTATTAGATAAGACTGGACGTGGGATACACAAACACTTTGAAATATTATTAAAACCATATCTTGGTGGTAATAACAACCCGCCATTTAATATAAGAGATTTGCCACTACGATTAACTTGAGACTATGAGTATAATCTTCAATTATCACAGGTTTCTTAGTAGCTATGCAAATTTTATATTTTACGCTAATTTTGTAGGCTTTAATATTTTCAAAAGCATAGTTATTCTATTAACAGCCCATCATGGGTAAGGAGTGGTTTAATTATTAATGGCTGCTGATTGTCTTTATCTAAAAAAGCGCTATCTATACAATTTAATTGTATAGATACTAATCCATGATAACCTTCGGCATATTTTAAATAATCAACAATAATCCCTACTTCTTGGTTATCCAATTTAGGACTAACTACTTTTTGCCCAATTAATGGCATATAATTAGTGGTAAAGCTAAACATACGCCGTTTTACTTTGCCTAAATAATGTGTTCGAGCTACTATTTCTTGTCCTGGATAACAGCCCTTTTTAAAATTTATACCGTTAATAAGATCAAGGTTCACATGTTGTGGAATAAATACCTCTTGTGTAGCTTTATAAATCATGGGCAGTCCATGTTCAATTGCTGCTTTTTTCCATAATTGACTTGTTTCATGCTCTGTATTTTGTTGATCAAACATTAAATAATATTCAGGGAAAATTTCTAGTGTAGGTGTATCTGGTAAGTGGTTTTTGCTAAAGCACAACTCCTGCTTAGAATGAATGATATTTACCTTGGAACGTAATATAAACATTGTTAAGCGAGGGATTATTAATTCGATAATTTCTTTGGGGGTAATTAAATAATAGGTTTGGGCTGCCCGTTTGGTAATTATAAAATTGGCTAAAATCCGTCCTTTATGATTTAAATGGGCGGATAGTTGAAAAGGTTTAGTGTCTAATTCATTAATATCATTAGTTAGTTGACTCTGTAAGAATTTTTGGCTATCACTGCCGGTTATTTCGATAACACCAAGTGCATTTATGAGATTATCTTGTTGCTGCATGTGATTCCTTATTATTTATTAGTTGACGGATGCGTTGCAAGTCTTCTAAAGTATCTACTCCAGCTTCATGGGTTAGAGAAGTTTCTAATACAGATATATTGTATCCATTATATAATACACGTAATTGCTCTAAACATTCTACCTGTTCAAGAATACAATGGGGCAGTTCTCCATAATGTTTAAGAAATTTTACTGTATAGGCATATATTCCAATATGACGTAAAATATTTATATCTTGTGGAAATTTAAATTCATTACGTTTAGCAAAGCCATCTCTGTAATAAGGTATGGGAGAGCGGGAGAAATAAAGAGCATTTCCCATCTTATTAAGAACAACTTTTACTACATGCGGATTAAATATTTCATCTTCACTCAAAATTGGATGCGCAATAGTTGCAACTTCGGTTTGCTTTTTTTTAATGAAATCAGCTAATTGATTAATTAAATGTGGTTCAATCAAAGGCTCATCGCCTTGCACATTAATAACAATTTCATCCGCATTTAAGTTAAGCAAATTAACGGCTTGGGCTAAACGTTCAGTGCCTGATGTATGTGTATCATGTGTCATTATAGCTTCAATGCGATGTTCTTTGCAGATGGAAATTATATCTTGATGATCGGTCGCTACTATAACTCGACCCGCTTTACTTTTAAGCGCTTGGTTTACAGTGTAAACAATCAAGGGTATTTTATTGAGCAGAAGCACCATTTTATTGGGTAGCCGAGTTGAATGCATTCGTGCCGGAATTATCACCGTAAAATTATTGTGTTGCATCATCAAATTTTCTTGCACAGTCAATTAACATTACCGGAATTCCATCTTCAATTGGATAAGCTAATTTACATTTATTACAAATTAATTCATTTTTAGCTGATGTAAGCGCTGCCTTACATAATGGACATGCTAATACCTCGAGTAATTTACTACTTAACATTTTTAACCCCCAGTTTTTAGGTTGGTTATTATACCACATGCTAAAACTATCTACAGAGTAAACGCATCTTAAATTATAATAATTTGTGGATTTGGTCAAGTAAAGCATAATTATCTAATTGTGGTTTAACCATGACTACCCAAATATTTTCTCGATTAAATGCGGCTAATTTAGTATAATCTTTCTCAGTGACTAAAATTATGTCCTCAGATTGAGGAAGATCCCCTATAGCATAACTATAATGATCCGGAAATGATATGGCTTGGGCTAATTTTATTCCACTATTAGTTAAAAAATTAAAAAAACGCTGGGGATTACCAATTGCTGCCATAGCAATTATTCTATTTTTGATTGATGTTGTTGATTTTTGGGCAAAATTACCAGTTATTAATTCAGCGATAGTAATGGCAATAGCGGTTTTGGGATTGTAAATTTTATCTAATATTAAGGTTTGCCCAATTGTTAACTGAGGTGAGAGGAAATTATTCTTAATAAAAGATGGCATGGTACCATTGACAACAATAGCATTAACTGATTTTAAGCGATTAACCGTTTCGCGCAATGGACCCATAGGGAGGACAAAATGGTTGCCAAACATGCGATCGCTATCAATAACTGCAATTTCATAATCACGCTTTAAGCGATAGTGCTGTAGTCCATCATCAGCTAAAATTAGCCTAATATCTGGATATTGGGCTAATAAAGTTAATCCTGCTAAATAACGATTAGCTCCAATAGCTACGCGAAGATTATTTTGAGCGTAAATTAAGGCTTCATCACCAACTAATTGGCTGCTATCAGCAGCTACTACAATTTTAGTAGTTTTTACTTGACTTTTATAGCCGCGTAATATAATCCCAACGGATACTCCAGAATTAGTTAATTCCTGAGCAAGATATTTAGTAAGCGGAGTTTTTCCCGCACCGCCAACACTAATATTGCCAATTATAATAACTGGTACTGGAAGTGCATAGCTTTTCAATACCCCGCTACGATAGAGCATTTTACGGAATGTACTAATTAGAAAGAATATGCCGCTAAGTGGCAATAAAACTATGCTTAATACCCAATTAACTTTATAATACCAATGATTTTCAATAAGTTGTTGCAATTGCATGATAAATTAAGATTTACTTAAAATAAATATATTGAGGCATTTTAGCATAGATTTAATCATAATAGTGTGTGATATAATAATCGCTTTTAGCAATACTCATCGTCTTTAGCGGGGTGCATTGTGAATAATAAGTAAGACCAATGGTGTACTTTCCATAGCTGGATGAAAGATAGATTCTAAACAAGTTCTTAAATAATATAGGAGTAATTAACCCGTGGAATTAACAAAAACTTATGCGCCAAATGAAATAGAAGCAAAGTGGTATCAGTTTTGGGAGGATGCTGGTTATTTTAAACCGCAGGCTAAAATAGGTGCTCCAAGTTATTCTATTTTTATGCCGCCGCCAAATGTGACTGGTACACTGCATATGGGGCATGGGTTTCAGCATACTTTAATGGATATACTTATTCGCTATCATCGTATGCAAGGTTTTGATACCCTCTGGCAACCTGGCACTGATCATGCAGGTATTGCTACACAGATTGTAGTGGAGCGTCAGTTAGATAAAGAAGGGGTTTCTCGTCATGATTTAGGGCGGGAAGAATTTATTGAGCGAGTATGGCAGTGGAAAGAAATGTCGGGCGGCACTATAACCCGTCAAATGCGCCGTTTAGGAGATTCTTGTGATTGGTCTCGGGAACGCTTTACTATGGATATGGACTTGGGGCAGGCAGTTACCGAATTATTTGTTAGGTTATATGACAAAGGTTATATTTATCGAGGTAAGCGTTTAGTTAATTGGGACATTAAGTTACAAACTGCAGTATCAGATTTAGAAGTAGAGTCGCATGAGGAAAATGGTCATCTCTGGTATATTAGCTATAAGGTAAAAGATAGTGCCGAGTCGCTAATTGTTGCCACCACCCGTCCTGAGACTATGCTTGGTGATACTGCAGTTGCGGTTAATCCATTAGATAGTCGTTATAAACATTTAATTGGCAAAATGGTAGTTCTGCCACTACAAAATAGAGAGATTCCCATAATTGCGGATGATTATGTAGATATGGAGTTTGGGACGGGGTGCGTGAAAATTACTCCAGGTCATGATTTTAATGATTATGAGATTGGATTAAGACATAGCTTACCAATTATTAGTATTTTAACTTTAGATGGACATATTAATCAGGAAGCACCACAACAATATATTGGCTTAGAGAGATTTGCTGCGCGCAAACAAATTGTTGCTGATTTGGAAAATGCTGGGTTATTAGTTGAGATTAAAGCTCATAAATTAATGGTGCCCAGAGGCGATAGAACTAATGTAATCATTGAACCAATGCTGACAGACCAGTGGTATGTAGCAATGGACAAGTTAGCTCAAGATGGATTGGAATTAGTTAAAAATGGTGAAATTAAGTTTGTCCCCGATAATTGGACTACCATATATAACCAGTGGCTAGAGAATATTCATGATTGGTGCATTTCGCGCCAATTATGGTGGGGGCACCGCATTCCAGCTTATTATGATGAAGCTGGAAATTATTATGTAGCCCGCACTTTTATGGATGCAGTAGAGATGGCAGGCAGTGATAAATTAACCCAAGATGCAGATGTATTAGATACATGGTTTAGTTCGGGATTATGGTGTTTTTCAACTCTTGGATGGCCTAATAATACGCTCGAATTAGATAAATTTCTCCCGTCTAATGTATTAATTACTGGTTTTGATATTATATTTTTTTGGGTTGCACGGATGGTTATGTTTACTCATGAATTTATCGGTAAAGTACCATTTAGAGAAGTATGTGTTACCGGATTAATTCAAGATGCGCAGGGTAATAAAATGTCTAAATCTAAGGGCAATATTATTGATCCGCTAGATTTAATTGATGGGATTGATTTAGAAGGCTTAATTCATAAGCGTACTCAAGGTTTAATGAATCCGAAGCAAGCCCAAAGTATTGTTTTGCAAACCCAGAAAGATTATCCTAATGGTTTTTCAGCCTTTGGTGCTGACGCTCTAAGATTTACCTTTGCAATACTTGCAACTCAGGGGCGGGAAATTCGTTTTGATGTAGCTAGGCTCGATGGCTCACGTAATTTTTGTAATAAATTATGGAATGCAACGAAATTTGTCTTAATGAATGCCAAGGTGCATGAAGGTTTAATTGGTGACTTTGAGTGTGTTTCTATTATAGATACCTGGATTTTAAGCGCTCTGAATCAGTTAATTAAAGATTTAGAGTTGGCGTATACTACCTATCGGTTTGATTTATTGGCGCAAAAGTTATATGAATTTATGTGGAATGAATTTTGTGATTGGTATGTGGAATTAGCTAAAGTTAATTTAAATAGCAATGAGTTATCTCTATGTGCGAGCACGATTAATGTGTTATTAAAAGTGCTAGAGTGTTATTTGCGCTTACTCCATCCGATTATGCCATTTATCACTGAAGAATTATGGCAAAATGTAGCGAAGATTAGTCAGAGAAAGGTTACTGATTCAATAATGATTGCACCATATCCTATTG